>JAFSIA010000068.1 GCA_017440045.1 Lachnospiraceae bacterium | reverse complement strand
TGCCAAGAGGTAGACAATTATCGGGAATAGTAAACGTTGAGTCATATGCTCCGTTAAACTGCAACTGACATACATTACCCGTCTTATAAATAGTAGCATAACTATTAACTACTATTGTTTGCGTATTTAAATCGCTATTTAAGTAAATAATATAAATCCACTTCCGATTATATATTTGGAGGTGGATTTATATGAAAAAAATAATAAAAAACGTCATTAAGGCTATGCAAAGTAGCCTGGATGGACGCCAATTACTGGTGCTTGAAAGCGTATTAGAAAAAGAACTATCAAAGAGGCAGGAGAGAGATAAACATAGTAATGAGAAATTACTGAGTGAGTTTTTGGCCAGCAAATCTTATGAAAATTGCTCAGAGGAAACGATAGCTCAATATAAGCGTGAAAATGAGAGATTTTTAAGTGAGGTTGGAAAGAGAGTTGAAGATATTGATAAAAAAGATATTGAAATGTATCTAGCTGATTACAGAGAGCGCAGAAAGGTAAGCAATGTAACGTTAAATAATGCACGTAGGTTTATTTCGGCATTTTTCAATTACTTAGAGTTTGAAGATGTTATTAAATGTAATCCAGTACGAAAAACAAAGCCAGTACGAGAGATAAAAAGGTTAAAGCCTTCATTTTCGGAGTTGGAAATAGAGCAGATGAGAGAATTGGCAAATAGCGACAGGGATAAGGCTATTATAGAGACACTGAACACTACAGGAATAAGAGTATCAGAGTTATGTGGGTTAAATATCAATGACATACATAACAGCTCGGCCATAATAAGAGGTAAAGGCAATAAAGAGAGAAAAGTTTACTTTTCAGATAGGGCAATCTACTATATACGTAAGTATATAGCTAGTAGACAAGATGGCAGCAACGCACTATTTGTAAATGATAAGCGTACACAAGGCATATATAACAGAGTAAGTAAAAATTCAATAGAGAAGATGATTAGAGAAATCGGTGTAAAGGTGAATGTAAGGGCATATCCGCACAAATTTAGACGAACTGTGGCAACCAGGGGTGCCAACAAAGGAATGCCAATACAGGAAATACAAGCGCTTCTAGGGCATAGCAAACTTGACACAACAATGATTTATTGCAATGTGGCTGATTCTAATGTGGAGATGTCACATAAGAAGTATATAGCTTAGAGTTTAAATTGATATGGTATGATTTAGATCCATAAATGCATGGGTCTTATTTGTATGCAAAGAAATTTTAATATGGAGATATTTGAAAGTCTATTTTAAAGAAACAAGAGGTTTACTTAAATAGCGATTTAACCACAGTTGAAACAATTGCACCGATTCTTGGAGGTTGTATTGATACGGATGTTAATAAGACTTTGATAAACGTAACAAAAGTAGGTAAAATTGTCATTGTATCTGGATTAATATGTTTTGCTAGTTCACCAACAAAAGTAAATGAGGTGTATATAAGCGGACTTCCACAGGCTGCAAAACCTAACTATTACTATCAGTTTAAGGGCGATACAACAACTGTGGCATTGTACTTAACCAGCAATACTATTTGTCGATGGTATGGAGAAACACCCGTTGCAGGTGATACTTTACCTGTAAACGTTATTTACATTTGTGTGTAAATTATAATTACTTACTCGTTTATAGGTGTGCAAAGAGCTTGTATACCTGCATACATTAATGTTGTTTGAATAGAAGTTCTACCAAATAAATAACATACTATACTAGATGTACTTTCATTTATTGCTATCCAAGTATCAGACATAACACAATATAATGGTGCATTTTTATGTGTTGCACCCCAACCTAGAGAGTATATATCTTCGGTATTAACACCTAATGCAAATTCTATATCACTATTCCCCGTTCTAACATTAGCTCTTGACATAATTGTAGCTACACATTTAGGCGGAATAGTAATAGTACCTAATTTAGTCACTATATAATTAGCTGGCAGTGTTAGTGTATCATCTCCCGTAGCAATTCCCACTCTTACATAATTAGGTCGCATAGCATTTAAATCGCTATTTAACTTATTAATTGCTGTCTCATTTGCATTAGCCTGATTTACTGCATCAGCAATTCCTTTATCCATCTTATTCAGATTAGTTGCATTAATTGGCGTAGATGTCGAAGGTGCCTGCTGCCAATTAACTCTCGAATAATCAACACTCATACTATGCCTCCTCTACTATCTCTGCTGCTGCTTTCATTAATGTATCAATTGTTTCCTGAATCTCTTCTGATCGTACAACCTTACTCACTTTCACATTTTCTTTTGTTACATCCCCGGATTCATTTACTTCACTATAAGTTATTCCCATTCGCTGTCCAATGCTTCCTTTAAATAATGTTACACTTGTTACTACTTTCATTTAAATTTCCTCCTCAAATTCGTAAAATGTGTCGAAGTCTACGACGTCTTCTGTTTCAAACGCATACTGGAATATATCTGTGTTTTCATATGAATCTACTGGATATACATCATCTGCGTAATATATTAATGCCATTTTTTCAATGACATCATCACCAATTGTTGCATCCTCATAATCCTGAGAATAATTGTTTGTTTCGAATGTTTCCAAACGATAGTCATTCGTTCCCTTTTGTTTAGCTTTATATTCCCACGCAAACTTCATATTTGCCGGTCCTTTTACTTCAAAATACTGTGATGTAGCTTGTACAACATACATTTGGCCTTCACCATATGGCTGTAAAAATACTACTGGAGCACAACTGACATCAAGAGTTTCTGCAAACAACTCATCTAAATAAATGACACAATCACCATTCTCGTCTGTCTGCCCCGTTCCAATGTCTCCAAACATTGGCGAAGCTGTTTCATACGCATTCATAAGAACATCACCATACATTGTAGGAATTGCTCTATTTTTGGTTGTTCCATAAACAACAAGATTTCCGTGTACTGTAAGTCCTCCACTTATTTGGCCTGCACCGGTAGATTTCATTGTAGAGCATGTTACGTTCTTCCCGATAAAATCTCCATCACATGTAAAATCTGTATCACTATGCATATATTGATTACCATCATGAGTGACATGCCACATTCGGTAGCCAGATGACTTGTTATCTACATAAAATGCTCCATTATTTCCAGATGCCGGTGTGTTCATACCAGCTTGTCGTGTTGTAGTTGCTGCTGCCAAAACCTGTGCACCAGCCGAATATCCTCCAATCGTGCCTCCTGTAGCTATAATATAACCTTCTCCTGTCAGTGAAAATTTAGTAGAATTAATCACCATTCTATTGGATGATATTGTTACTGTATCAGCTTCTTGTGATATCTCAGACGACACATCACCTTTTGCCACTTTTGTTGATAGGCCATTTGAATTGACAGTTATTCGAGAACTCAAGGTGCTTTCCGCTGTGGTTGCTCTATTAGTTTCATCAGTAACTCTTTGAGATACATTTTTTACTTCAAGGCTTATCCCATCCGCTGTCTGCTTAATAGCAGATTTCATTTCTACTGTTGTCGAATAATTATCATTAAGCTTTGTTTCTACAGACTCTACTTCATGGCTTATCTCTTTCGCTGTCTGTGTAATAATTGACTTTGTTTCAGTAGAAGTTAAATAATTACCCTTTAATTCCTTTTCAACTCTTGATACCTCTGATTTGACACCATCTATACTTACCTCTACTTCTGTGAATCTATCAAGCATATAATTAATGGTTTCATTGTCAACAAGTTCATATACATAATTGCCCTGTGTATCTTTTGTAAATCGATAACACTTATCACCCAAATGATCATATACTATTGAATACAAATGTGTGTCATACAGCTCTTCTGTATACATCCAAACCAAACTATCAGATGGATATATAGAATCAGATGGATATATTGGTTCACACCATGTATTGGCTGGATAATTATTTAATGTAGGTGCCGCTGTAACATCATACATTTCAACCGAACCTGTCACTGCACCTTCTACCTGTGATATACGTGCTATTATGGAATCTGATAATACCTGCAGTTCTGTATTTAATCTTTGATAAATGTTTGTACATCCATTATTGATTTCCTCAGACACACTTTGCTTATATTCAATACTCAAGGATTTACCAGCTATTGTATTTGCTTTTACAAGTGCACCATCAAAAGTGCCTGCAAGTATAAAGTCAGCCACAATCTTACCATCTATTGTTATTGCTGTTTCAAATGGGCCGTTAACACCTTTCGAACTATATCCTAATCCGCTTAAGTTCCAGCGCCACACCTGTTTTGCTGTATTTATATCCTCCGTATCCATTATCAGAATTTCATAAGGTTTTCCCTTCTCGTTTATCCTGGTAATTATATGACCACCGCTATTTCCTGTTATAAGAGCTGTTGCCTGTTTTACTGCTGCCTCTAACTGACTAAATGAAGGTTTATTTATAATTTGCTTTTTCTGTGCTACCAAAGCTGTAGATAGATTAGATTTAATCTCGCCTATCTGTATGCTTGTATATTTTTCTTTAATAGAATCATATACCGTCTTTACCACCTGTGCAGTAACTTCAACCTTTATCTTGTCATACAATACAGTTACATAATCACATATATTAATTGCTTCTATGGCTGCAATATCCTTAAATTCTTCCGTCTGCCACAAATTCTCAAATTTTACTGTTAGATTTATAGTAGGTATCCCAACAGCATGTGCGCTCATATAATTGTTGGCTGCAGCTCTCAACTCGTATTCGTTAGGTTCTGCGTTAAACTCTGACGTCAAGTCAACGATACTTATACGCTTATAAGGATATAACTCCCAATTTTCAGCTAAGATTATTTCCTCTGGAAGAGTTATAATCACTCCATCTTTACTGTAATATGGATATATTCCTGTTATTGTATTTGATATATGCTCTTCTTGAGTTAAATCAACAAGATTTTTACCATATCGAATCGTTACTCCTTTATTAGATCCTCGCGAAGCATGGAGCTTCACTTCATATTTATCAAATTCTAATTCGCCACCATATGTGCTTACTATTGATTCTTCACCACCAAGAGCGGCTCTCACCGATACAGGTTTACTCAAAATATAAGCTTTTGCCTCGCTCATATCTGTCCAAAATGTAAATGGACATTCTGTAACAACATTGGATGCCAATTCATTCATAGCATTGCTTGGATTTGATGCCTCAAATGGTTTTACCGGAATACTGTTAAGCTGATAGCTTAAATGCTCCGCATATACTGTTACTTTTCCCCGCATAGGTTTTGTTATTTTATATATTCTAAATGGCTGCTCTTTGCTTGTATCATTTGGCTTTGCAAAGATAATTTGCGACGTCGCAAGGTCCGAAAAACGTTTACCTTCTGTTGGATATTCCATCTGAAGTTCATAAATACCATTTCTTTCCTCTGTAACTACGCAAGTAATGGCATCAGCTAACTTGCCAATGCCATTACTTGTAAAATTTTTTTCATTTTTATCAAACAGAATAGGAATCATACTGTCCACCACCTTGGTCTAATCACTATTTGCGTAATATTTCCTTCAAAGCTTATTCTATTCGCTCCTGGATGCAGCGTTGGATATTGTTGCGAAACTGTTGAATTTTTATTTTCTCCATTTTTATATGCATCCTGAATATCACAATCAAGGTCAACATATTCATCAATCTCTGATATATTCATAGTTATATCATTGACTATAATGCTACCAGATGTTCCATACACCCTAATCAAAGGTGCTGCCTCCTTCAAGGTTGGATTTACAATCGTAGTAGCTTCTGATATTTGTATATCAATTTCACCTGATTTAAGAAACTTCTGCGGCATACAATCAAATACAAGACTAAACTCACCCGATAAGTTTAGGGCTCTTACATTGAAGTCAATCGGTCCTTTAAATCTTGCCATTCTAAAATGTTCAGGATGATATGTGTCCTCTAGTCGTCTATACCCAGTACTATTAAGCAACCATTCCCTAGCTTTTTCTGTATTTTTAATAAAATCATCCTTAATAAAGCAGGGATACGTTATAAGAATGTTTTTCATACGCTTATTATCTCTCGTAAGAGTTCCGCTTCTACCTGGTATAGTAATTTCCTCTATATCAAGCTCTGGTGCATTGAATGTTCCAGAGCCCGATATGTATATTCCATAACGTAGGCTATCTATTCCATCATATGTTAATTTATGCATATGCGCTCTCCCTCCTACCGGTTATATCACTGACTTTTTCTGATACAATTTCAGCTAATTCTTCAACATCCTGTCCTGGTGCTCCATAGATTATAAATTGCATATCGCCATAACTTGTTGATGTTGTTGTGTGATTTGTTAGCGGCTGCACAACTGCATGATTACCCATCATTGTTAATAGCTCTGGACCTGCTTCACCAACTACAGCACTACCTCTGTATAAATCTCCACCATTTGCCAAATACGGTATATCTCCCATATTTACCTTACTCATATTAAATCCGAACTTTTCTCCACCTATTCCAGGAACCCAGTCAGGTACAGTAAAACTAAGTTTATTAACTGCTGATATAATACCATTCACCGCATACTCAATTCCTCCAATCATAGCATTTATTATGCCTATGATTAAGTTTATAGGCGCCTTAATTACAGTAACCAGGCTATCCCATATACCTTTGAATATGCTTTTTATACCTTCCCACGCACGTTTCCAATCGCCGGTAAATACACCTCTAATGAAATCAATGATTCCATTAAATATGTTTTTGATAGCATTCCACACATTCTCCATATTTTTAAACAAGCCATTTACTATTTCACCAGCTGCTCCAAACATTTCTGTCCAATCTGTGGAAAATATTTTTTGCAAAAACTTATCGACTTTTCCTATTATCTTTTGTATATCATCACCAAATGTAGCTATTGCTGCTACCACCGCAGCAATAGCAGCAATAAGCAATACAATAGGATTAGCCGCCAAGAAGCTTATAGCAGATGAAATTCCATTAATAACTGGTTGAAGTACGCCTAGCGCGGCTACGAAACTTAATACTGTAAGTATAATTGTTTGTGTCTGACTATCTAATCCATTAAACCACTCTAACAATTCAGATATTTTATCAATTACCTTTGTAATTACAGGCATTACAGTTTGGCCAAGTTCAGCAATCTCTCCTTGTAGTTTAGCATTCGCTTTATTATTTTCCACAAGAGCTTTGTTATTATTCTGCCAAGCCTTACCTGCTTCAATAAGGCCCTGCTTCGTCAGCTGATTTATAACTAGCTTTGCACGTTCAGCTCTATCCGTAATTGTTGCAAGTTGCTCATTAAACGCATCTTCAGATACACCGGCCCAATTTAATACATCTGCAAAGGTGCCCGTAACCTGTCCAACCTTAATTGTTTCATTTATCGCTTCTGCTAATCCATCTATTGGAATCGAATCACCATATTTCGCCCATGCACCAATAGCGCCATTAGTCACTTTTACTAACTGTTCTTGACTTAATCCTATAGCTTGAAGATTAGCTGTTGTCGTAGCTGCTGATTGTTCATCACCTAATACTCCGTATAACTGATTATATATATTTGATGTTTCCTTGGCACTATAACCAGCTGCTTCAGATGATACTTCCAAGGATGCCATTATCTTTGTATATTCCTTGGACTCCTCTGCTATATCTTTGAGAGAAGATACAATAGCCTTGCCTCCTTCGATAATTGCGCCTGCTTTTAATACATCACCAAATGAGACTGCACCTTTTTCAGCATCCTTCATGCTATCCCTAACATCATCTGCTGCCTTGCTTATATCCTGCAATGAATCATCATCTATTCCATTTAAGGCACTTTCTGTTTTTTTAGCCTCTTCTCTAAGATTTTCTAAACTATTTTCTGTAGCAATAATCTCTCGTTTAAGAGCATCATACTGCTCTTCACTAACCTTGCCCTTTTTTACTTGTTCCTGGACCTGTTTTTCTGCTTCTTTCAATGCATCTAATTTCTTTTCTGTATCATCAACCGTACCACTTAATAGCTTAAATTTCTGCGAAAGCAACTCTGTATTCTTTGGATCAAGTTTTAATAATCGCTCAACATCTTTAAGGTCACTCTTTGTGCTATTTATATTTTTATTTACCCCTGATAATGCTTTATCAAGCCCAGTGGTGTTTCCACCAATTTCTATCGTGATTCCTTTCACTCTACTCTTTCCCACTTTTAATCACCCCTTCCAAAGAATCTCTCAATATCCTCCTGTGTTGCCTTGTATGGATATTTTTCATTATCATTTGCTCTCTCAATAAGCATGTCATAAACCATTCCCATGGTCATATTTGATAAAGCTGAATCTGATAAATTCAGTTCCGCACATCTTAACATGAACGTTGCACCTGTGCTTTCACGTGTCGTTTCTTTAATTTTTTTTTTGGTGTTGCTGTGGTCATTTTATTTATGCGCCACATATCCATTATTACCGGCAACACCTCATAAATTGAAAACGTGTCGAATTCTTCCAGCCACTCTTCAGGAGTTGGTGGAATATTACTATCAGCGTGAAATGCCATAATGTATGCTATATTCTCAAACAAAGTCAAATCTAACACTGACAATTGTGCGTTATTCTTTTCTTCCTCTGTGGCAGCTTCCGAAAGTTTAACAGCCTTGTCATAGCTTTCTTTAAGCTTTGCCATATCCTGTACTATATCTCTTCCAAATTTAAATCTATATAAACGAGGAATGAGGGCAGATGCCCTCATTCTTACGTTTTTAGATCCAACCTTAATTAATTTCTCCATGTTAGATCACCTCTTTATTCTGTTGTTGTCTCCTCCGTTGTTGAAGGCTTCTCATACACCTTGTTAAACCAATTATTTTTTACTTCTGCAGTTGTTTTTGCGGTTGTTCTCGCAAGCACATTTCCATTTTTAAGCGGAACTGCAGAAATTGTACTAGATTTCGTCTGAGGATCCTTAGTATTAGTATTTGTTGTACCACCAATACCTGGGCGTGTTCCAGTACAATTATACAAGCAATAGTAGTCATTATTTACATCACCATCAATCTGATAAAGTAATGCAAATGAAGATGGCTCTACATTGATATTTTCAATTAACACTCCGTCAGTAGTTTCCTCACACTTCCAGATATCCTTTTGCATCTGGTCCGGAAACTTTGCCATATCTAAGTTGCCCGAATATCCATTGTTAGATACACTATTGTAAAATACAATACCATCTGCATAAAATGGAGTAACTTCGCCCTGTGGATCCAATATCAATGTTACTGCACCTGGGACGTGCACAGGTGCACCCCAACCTCCTTCTGCTGTCGGTATTGCATAATGTACGTTTTTCAAGTTAAACTGAACTTTGTTTTCCTTTGTTTCACTCATTTTTACACCTCAATCTCATATGTTATTTGATACATGTTCTCGCTGGCAATCCAATCCTCGTCTTTCTCCCACGCTAATCCTTTTTCCTTTAATAAGCTCTCAAGTCTTTCCTCAAGTAATATGTCAATATCATCTGCATAAAGCTCTATAATAATTGGACTAGATGCGAAGTATGTGACTCCGTCTGCATAATAAGCGTTAGACCCCACCCGATAGTACGTTATATATGGTGGTGAAAGCACTTTCTTTGAGTACCGGTACTTTACATCAATACCAAGCTCCTTCAACATCATTTTTACTTCTGATAATGTCACTTTAATCCCACCTTTACTTTAGCCATTAACTTCTCCTCGGCATACTTTTCTGTTGGAGCTATATGTGGAGTTCCTTCCACACGTCCACCATCTCGTGTTGCATGGCCATTTTCCAGAAGATGTGTAAGCTGCGGTTTTTTCGAATTATAAACACTAACTCGTATATCTTTTTTAGATTCATAGACCGCTGCCACCTTCCAACCTTTTCGATACTCTCCTGAATCTTTAGGTGACTTCTGCTTCAACATTGAAACACACTCACTAGCAGTCTCTTTGACATCCTTTTTCAGCTCTTCTGTAACTTCCTCTGAATAACTTGCAAGCTCCTCCATAATCGTATTGCTCAATTCATCTATGCTAATTTTTTTCATAGACACCACCTTCATATTTTAGATATAGCTCTATATCGTCACTATCTGGCGGTGTGTAAGTCCGATATATTACACGCTTTTCACCATTAACGATAGCTTCCTTTTCACCGTTATAATTCAATATTTTTGTTTTAAACATAATATCTGCATTAACGTTGTTTTGGCCAGCCGCTCGCCACTCTGTGCGTGTAATACCGAGGATTTCACCTAATATCTCAGTTTCTATAGGGTCCGATTTGATATCGCGACCTAATTCATCTTCATCATAGGTGTATGACACTAACTTAATCGTGCTATCCATTTGTTTCACCAGCTTCCGTTTTTCTGTTCTTTTTAGAAAGCAATCTGTTGTTAAGACGCCACCTCAACGACCTCGGCATTCCCTCTTTAGATTTTCTATCCCTATGTAAGAAGGCGGCATAGTCTGCTATAAGCAGACTATCTTCGTCATCACCTTCTATTAAGTTAATGCCTTCGTTTTTAATGGCAGCCTTGGCAGATTTTATCCTTGCTTCGACCAATTTATTGTATGCTGACGCACTCATTCCAAGGTCCAATTTTACAAGTTCCATAATTTCAGCATCACTCAAGACTGCCTACCTCCTTACACAGTTTTATTAGCCTCATCAACTGTGAATGTCACATCACTTGCCTTTGGACTTACATTTCCAAGACCAATAGCAACAAACGCCTCCGGAATTACAGGAACACCGTCATATCTGGCAGTACCCTTAAATACCGTTTGGTCCTCAATAAATCTTACATGCTCTGATGTTGACATCTGTGCACCTTCTCTCTCGATAAGTGCATATAAATCTCCATAACCTCCAATGATTACATCCTCAGGAATAAAATTAAGAGTTTCGATAGCTCCTCCAATTACAGGCATTGTATTGTCCTGACCCGATACAATAGCACCTGCAGCATTGATAGATAATGCATTAGCAACAAGCTTTGTTTTCGTCTTATTATTCATTGCCCAGAACATTTCACCTGTAGAATAATCACCATTTGCAGCAGCAGACTTCTCAATAATACTCTTAAACAGTGCTAACTCTGTCTTACCTTCAGCATTAACCAAGTTTGTCTCGCTCAAATTAACCCAAGTACGGGCTGTCTTGCTATATCCTTCTGGTGCTTCTGTCTGTGCAAGTCTTGTCACAATACCAAGTGGCATCTTTGTACCAGTTCCATACAAAATTGCCTTATCAAGCGCAAGACCGATAGCCTGTCCAAGCGCTGTGATAATCTCTGTCGCAAGATTGATGTCTGAATCCTCAAGAAGTGAATTATCAATTGGAATAAATCCACCAACCTTATATCCGTCAACCTCAATTTCATAGAACGAAAGATTAAGCTCATTTAACTTAGCAATCATCTCTGTCCATACACCTTCTGGCACCTTACCTGAAATTGTCTTACGCGCCTTACCCTTAACACTCTTAACAAACACATGCTTGTAAAGCTTTGATGTTGTAGGAACAATTTCTCGTACCACTTCAAGCATTATCTCTGGAATACCAATCTCTGCACCGCTAACAGATCTCTTTTCTCTACCAATTGTTCTTGTTCTCTCTAAGAAATCTACAACTTCCTGATTCTTAAAGAATACATCTCTTTCCTCAATTGTTTTGCCAAAAAACTTTGTTCTTGTCTTCATGTTACTATTTCCTCCTCTTTCTTCATTAACTACAGGAGCTGGCTTAACAGCGTCTTTCTGCTGTTCCTCTGCTGCTCTAAGCTCCTCTTCAAGCTTGGCCACCTCTTCCTCAAGGTCAACCTTTTCCTGCTCATGTGCTGCTTTTTCTGTCTCAAACTCTTCTACTAAGCTTTCGACTGCTGCCTTGTCGTCCTCAGACTCTGCTTCACTAATAGATGCCTCTAATTCCGCTTCCCTAGTTACAAAGTCCACATCCTTTGCTCTAAGCTCCTCTAACTTCTTTTTTGTGTCGTCAAGCCTCTTTCTTGTAAGTAATACTTTAAGCGCCATGTTCTTCTCCTTTCAGCCTCTTTCTTATTTTTTCTTTCCAGGCTTCGCTTTTTCTTTTTTCAAGTGCTTCATAATCTCTCTTACGAGCACTTACGCTTGTATCTTCGTATGCAGGGAATGTAACTACACTAACTTCATACAAACGTACCCTCTTTATTGTCCAATGCACTGACCCATCTTCTCGGTAATCTGTGTCTTCCTCAAGAATATCAAACCCAAAAGAACACTGGTCTACATCACCTCTCTTGACTCTCTCGTATAGGTTAATTGCGTCTTGGTCGTTCGGATTGATTTTGACCTTTCCCCATAATCCTCTCGAGTCAATCTTCAGTTCCAAGGTTCCTACGGTTGTTCTTCCAAGGACTAAACGTGTCTCATGGTCAATCAAAGCTCGGATATCGTCTGATATGGTCTCGTCAAATGCACCAGGTGCTACACTCTCTGTTGCTCCCGGCCACAATTCATAGTTACTATTAAAAACAGCGAAGTAGCCTTCTATAAAAAGCTCTCCGCTGTCTTCCCTCGTGCTAAATTGAGATAAAGCGCATCTCATTTGTCTAATAGTCCTGTCCATTACTATTCCTCCTGTTTAAGTTTTAATTGGTCACCAATTTTGTCTAGTGGAATGTAATTTTCTAAGATAGTCAAATTGTCAAGGCCATCAAGTGGTGACATTGATATTTTATCTCTAACCTCATTACCAGTCGCAAGACCTTTAACATACAATCCACTGTACACATCAGCTATTGTCTTCAAATCGTAGCTATATGCAGATGATAAATTCATCTTCACATACCATTTATCAGATAAGATAATCTTATTGGTCATTTCCTGTTCGATAATCTTTACAACAGATTTGACTGTAGTATTAATAAACTTATCCCATTCCTCTTTTTTGTAATCTCCAACACCAAGCACAAATGGTGGTACTCCTATAATGCCGGCAACTGTTTTCTTGTCCAGCTGTACCGTATCATTTATTGCTAAATCTGACAGCGTCAATGGTTTTATTTGTTCCACTGCAAAATTTTCCGCTGGAATCATCCAAGGCTCTCCGACATTATTAGTTGATATATACTCATCCAATAATTTCTTTCTTCCTTCTGGACTTGAAAATTCATCCGTTAATGCATCAACTTTAACAATCACTGAAGGTTTCCATTTGCTTTCCATAAATGCACACTCTGTAGCACGTGCTTGTGAAAGATTCTTCACAACATCTTTTATGGTTGTTGTAAAGCCTTTACCTTTCCATGGATAATCTTCATCTGGATTATGTACAAAATGCAATAACTCTGATGGGTCGTATTCCACATTGTTAATTAAAACTTTGTATCCATATCCTCCATCTGATTTGAATGATACTTTTGCCGGTGGAATAATCACCAGATCATCTAATAAGCCATTTTGTGTTCTTGGTAAAACAACACTATTTCCTCGACCATATAAGAGCAAATTCATTACTACAGCTGTCATCCAGGTCTTTCTTGTCATAAAGCGATTAGGGCTTATGTCAAGTTTTCTGCTAAGCTCATTTTTAATTCGTTTATCACCTTTCTCTGTATTACTCATAAGATAAATAGTTAAAGATGATATGATATCTGCAATTTGCAAACAAGCTGTCACTACCTCTGGATTTCTGTCTAATCGAGTATAGCCACTGTTACATAATATTTGATATTGACTGTCATCTAAGAGAAAACTTACAGTACTTCTCTTCTGAACTGCAGGCTTCCTTCTCTTTTTACTCATCCTTCTCACCTCCCCACCAGCTACTTCCTTTCTGGCCGCGCTCCATATTAACTAAATAGCGGATACATGAAAAAACAGAAGCATCAAATAAATCTATTCGACCTTCTGTCTGTATCTTTTCGTATTGAATCATATCGTCTGTTTTTTCAACTGCACTAACATTCTCCACGCAATATTCATATGCATCACTATGTAAATAATAAAGTGTGCCATTCTTCGCTGAGTGTTCGATATATCTAAAACCTTCCGATTTCAAATAATAATACTGCGGTTGGTCTACAACCTTAAATTTAGCAGCCTTCATTCCTATAAAGTATTCTCTGCAGAATTTTCTATCATGGCCAACCTCTTTAATCTTAAAGCCTTTGCTTCTCATTTTCTTAAACCAATTAATAATATCTCCATGGTTGACTGTCGGGCTATTGCTCATAGTCAACCAACCGTCCTCTTCCCATCCAAATAATGGTATACCATCTTCATCCGCCTTTTTGTAAGCTTGCGTTCGTGGAAAGAAAGCATGCGTTATTATAATGTCAACTCCTTTATAATTTCCAAAAAGAGACGCTGCGGTTAAGTCATGAAGCTTCGACAAATCGGCTCCACCATACCAGGATATTGGCAATTTTGCCAATTCATCCAATGTCCAGTTATACTGCTTGTCACTAACTTGAAATTCATTCAAATCAAAATAAGCCTTTAATGCACTTGTGTATACGTTAAGGCTTCTTGACAAAAAATCTTTTCTTTGCTGCGGATCATTTTGCGCTTGCATTGCTTCATTCATTATATCTGCCGGTCGTATAGTTTTACCAAACGAAGGATTAGCTTTCTCATGCTGTTCTGCAGATGTGAAATCCACTTCCCCTTTGTCACTCTCGTCTGCTTTGGATATAAAACAAAACAAGGTGTCATCTTTAACTTGACCTTCTACTACTTTTTTAGCATATTGCAATCTTCTATAGCAGAAACTGTTAATATTATCTCCTGCGGTTGTAATACCAATCATCAGCTTATTAGTATAAGCTTTCATAGCTTCCTTAAATCTGTTATACTGGCTTGCCTTTTTAAAAGCATGTATTTCATCCGCAATCGCAATGTTACAGTTAAAAGAATCTTGTGCATCTGGATTAGATGCTAACGCTTCAATTCGAATAGAACCAATCGTATTCCCATTGCCATCTGTAAATTCATAGCTTATCGAATGTTCCGCATTATTGTTCAGCACCTTAAACTCTTTATATATTCCCATCTGTCGTAGACTATGTAATATAAACTCAAAAGACTGACAAGCCTGTTTCAATGCAGCTGCAACTACATAAATTGTTGCACCTGATTGTCTCTCTAATAGTGCTAATCCCCACGCAAGACCAGCAATAAATGTTGTCTTACCATTTTTACGAGGAATAAAAATAAACGCTTCTTTATATCTGCGTTCATTAGTTCCCTTGTAGTAAAAGCCTACAAGGTTATACACTATAAATATTTGCCAATCTTGAAGCAACAGTGGTGTATTCATTAAAGGATTACCATCAAGGTCCTCCCCCTGCTTGTGCACCATTGTTCGCTCAATTATTCCAATTACAAAATCCGGCTCTTTAGTCCTTAACTCAAGGTCCTTTCTTTTCAGATCAGCATTGAATCTGGCGCATGCCATTACAATTTCTTTGCCTACTTTTCGCTTTCCCTTTAGGACATCCTTAACATACGCAAGCGCTATGTCCTTATAACTTTTAGCCGCCAAGGTCTTTCAATACCTCCGATAGTGGGTCAGTCTTTTTGCCCTTAAGCCCCTGTTCATCTATTTTCTTTAGACCGGCAGGAGTTAATCCCAAATCGCGCCAGTAGGCAAGCGCCGACTTGTTTAACTCATCCCATAATACCAACGCAGGATTTTTTATTACGTTGGTCGCACCAGCTTTATTTGTGTATTCAATAAGCGGCTCTTTTCCACCATCTTTATACACTTTTTCGACCTCATCTCGTTTCTCAAGGATGGCCGCTAATGTAGCTATGGTCTCTTCGAAAAAATCCTGATAAGTTCCAGCTTTTTTGCAGTATTCTATTATCTTTTTTTTCCAACCAGTTTTCTTCATTTTAGCCTCCTTTCTCCCTGTTTCCCCCTTTATGAAAAAATCCGGCGCATTTGGAAAGACTTCCCTTCACCGGTTCCCAAGGGGATATTTTTTATCTAAAAGAGGGGGCGGGGTTAGTACTTTGCTCCTCTTTTTGACTTCTCTGGATGAGCTTTGTTGTGGCAATCAGAGCATAAGCTAATCAAATTGGATGGTGTTAACGCAAGTTCTGGATATTCATCCAAATGTTTTATATGATGTACCGTCGTAGCTTCTCGCCTTCGGCCATATCTCTTACACTCTTTGCATAAATAACCATCTCTTTTCAATATCGCTTTCCTTTTTCGCTTCCAAGTCTTGGTTAAATAAAATCCTTCGATATCCATTTACAATATCTCCTTGTACTGCTGCCACCTTGCTTCATTCTTGCGACGTCGCAAGTCTTTCAACTACCAGTAAATATAAGAAAAAGACACCCTTCTGGATGTCTTCCTTCTTACTCACAATATCAATATATCACACTTAGGCCTTCAATTTGTCCCCAATTTTTGAAAATTTATTTTTTTCATATCGCAATCATCTAAGTCCGTGATACACCTAATACTTCCATCAATGCTTCTTTCAAAACTTTTGACACATTTATCTGTGCCTGTTCTGCTTCTTTGTTTAACCAGCTCGGCAAAGTTACATTTCTTCTAACTGACTTGTTGTCTACCGCTCTTCTGTATTCTTTAAAATCAATATCTACTAAAGATATACAACTTTCTCCATCATCTTTAAATGTCGCTTTTGTAATATCAATATTGCTTACATTTGTTGGATTAGGTATTGGCTTCTTTTCATCTTCCAAAGTTATTCCCATTAATCCGATTGCATCTCTAGCCATTTTAATAGCATCTGCCATTCCATAGCCTTCTGTCATAATGTTAAGATCAGGAACCTCAATTAAAACTGTTTCCTTCTCGTCATATGTTTGTGTAAATATCACTGGATATACACTTCTCATATTCTTCCTCCTCTATTTTAAATTAGGTCTTGGGGATTTTACAATCCCCACTTCCTAATTATTGCTCTTGCTAATCGTTCGTTTATCTCTTTGTGTCTCGGTATTTCTTCTATCTCATCATCTCTGATGTAGATGTCGTGACTACCACCGTGTCGTAAGAATTTGAAACCTGCGTTTTCGAGCTTTTTTATTAAGTCTCGTTGTTTCAATCTGTCACCTCCTTATGTTTATATTATACACATTTATGTGTATTTTGTCAACAACTTTATACACATTTATGTGTATTTCTTTTCATTCAATATATAGTAAAATCGTCTTCTATACGCATAAAAATCTGTCTTGCCATATGGTATACGTCCATATCTCTCATCATACTCTACCGCCTCATATGGCAAATCTTGTGTTACACTTTTGAGCAAAAACGGATACAACTGCTTATCTGTTTCCATTGCACTAGATTCTATCATCTGTATATCTACTAAATCTCTAATGTGATTAAGTGCTTTCTTTCCTGTTGGATCACTTGGTCCACTGCTGCTACTTGAACCTTCCATATTGTATGATGATAATCCGTATTGTATCTTCTCTTTCTTTTCCTGGTATTGCAGGCAGAAGTTTTTAAGCTCTCGATATCTGAATTTACTTATCTCATAATCTTTCCATGTCTTATCCCTAAGTCGCTTCTCTTTCACTTTTATCTCCCCTTTTCTTTACAGATGGAACAGAAAAAGCTGGTTTCTTGAAGTTCTGATATGCTCCTATTGTTGGTCTTATCTCTTGCGGAATAACAATCATCTTTCCCTCACTTTTACTGTACATCTGTTTTATTTCTCTTCGGTCACTCAATTTCTTCCCCTCCTACAGCTTCTTTTAAAGCTTCGTCTATCTCTGTAATCTTAGCAGCATATTTCTCTGCCATATCGAATTTGCCGGATTCATAGAACATTTGCTTTCTGTTCTCGTACTGCTTACGTAATCTCTTAACCTCGGCAACGTCTTGAGGTACTGCTGCCATAATTATATTTGCACGTTCCTCCGCTTCGGTCATTGCCTTTATAATATCATCCGGCTGATAGCCTGTACTCTCGTATGCTCTGAGCTTGCAGAGTGCTCCATACAGTTCTTTTGGCACCTTCTTTATATCATAGCCATGTATGGCCCATTCCTTATTGGATTTCTGATATGTATACATTCCATCTTTAGGTATTGATGGCTTATGCGGATTAAGAAATCTAGTTATCTCATCCCACTCTCTACTCCATTGCTTTTCAAATGTATCTTCGCTTTTACTCATTGTTATTCTCCTTTTATCTCTTTCTTGATTTTCCATATTGTTTGGCAGAATCCGCAATCTTTACAATCTACACCGCCATATGTTTCTGCACAGCCCCCTTGCTCACAATATTCTTTGGCTATTTCATCAATCTTGTCCGAATCATAGGCTGTTGGCTGTGCATCAATTATTTCTACAACTGTTTTTTCTTCCTCAAATAACGAATTAATTTTAACCATGTGTTGCTGGATTGCTTTAATCAAAACATCAGCATCTATCAATCTACCCTTTCGCTCTCCCATCTGCTTTAATGCCTGCCATTTTTCGTGTAACATTTTTACTTCTTTAATAAAATTGTCATCCCATCCAAATTCATTTCTATAGACTTCATCATCCCACCCAAAAACAATTGCATATATAAGCCTATCTCTTTTATGTGTAGACCAATCTCTGCTATGAAATGCAATCTGACATTCAATAATTTCTAATGGATTTTTAATATCTTTTACGCCTATTTTCATCCCTTACACCCCTTTCATATCTGCCAATGCCTGCTCTGCTGCTTCTTTGGTTAGGAATACTGTTTTGCCAAAATTGCTAAATGGTATTTGTCCTATATGAAATCCAATATTCCACTCTTTGCTATGTATATTTTTCGAAATATACTCTACTTTCTGTTCACTTAAATCTCCGTTAGCATAAATAACCCAAACGGTATCTCCCACCTTACAAGGCAACTTTAAAAGTAACCCCTGTTCCTTATCAGACTTATACTGATTCCATTCATCCACACTCTCATCTGTAAGAATGATAGCCTTACTTGGATTCTTGCACTCTTCTGGTATTTTTTCCTTGCACAGTTCTGCAAACCGCTCAAACGGAATGCCTATCATACCCTGCAGTTCCTCAAAGCGTGCTAACTGCTCTATTATCTTGTCATTAAAGACACACTTATTACATTTATCTGATGCACCTGCTCCGTCACAAGTATCTTCTCTAAAACAATGCGGATAATATGCTTGTCCTATACTGTTTCTCGCTGTTAATCTCTCCATACCTACACCTCTGCTTTCTAAATCTCTGGACCTTCTAGTTAAATGGCAATCCCTCTTCCACTCCGTCCGGTATATTCATGAATCCATCTTCTCCTACGTATGCATCTGGTGTACTGCTGCCACTTGTTTCTCCTACACTGCTGCCACTTGCCTTACTCTCTGCAAACTCACAGTTCTCTACAACTACTTCTGTTGTGTAAACCTTCTGGCCATCCTTATTTGTGTAGCTTCCTGTCTGAATACGACCCTCTACTACAAGCTTTGTACCCTGATGTAAATATCTCTCTGCAAACTCAGCCTGTCTTGCAAATGCAACACATGATATAAAATCTGCTGTCTGCTCACTATTTCCATCTCTATATCTTCGGTCTACAGCGAGAGTATATCTCGCTATAGCCATGGGATTATTACCTGCTGTATATCTGATATCTGGGTCACGTGTTAAGCGCCCCATAAGGATTACTTTATTCATACATTTCTTCCTTCGATAACTTACGACTTATGCTTCGTTCAACCTTTAATGCTCCCTTACTTGTCATCTGCAGCGTTCCCTTGTATCCATTTCCAGAATCTACTGTGACTTTTAATACATTACCCGAAGCTATTCTATCTATCTGCTCTATCAAAATAGTGGATGTTGTACTTGCTTCTCCAAATAACTCAACAATATTACCTATAACCTTGTCTCTCTTTTTCTCTCTTGAAAGATAATTTCTAGCCTCATTGCAATCGCACTTTCTTGTTGCTAGCTCCTCTAACTTTTCTTCGCTCATTCCTTCTTTTAATACTTCAAGAGCAAAATTCTGATGGCAGAACTTACACGCTCCATAGCTAATAGTTGTTGAATCAAGCTGCTTTTCTGTTGGTATCGCCATATGTTTCATTGCCTCCATATCTTTATCCTCCTATCGTTTCTTGCTTATCATATATTCGCTGTAATTTTTGGCCAACTTCTCCATCTGGTCACTAATGCTTATGATCTTTACGCTTAATGGCAGGCTCTTATCCTCTAAAATATCCTGCACATATTCCTCTATTGACTTCTCGTACAAGTATTTATGGTATTCTTCCACATCCAGGATAGCTCCACTCAGTACTTTCTGATCTAACTCATCTTTTTTAGACTGCTGCCCTACTGTCTCTTCATCAACCTTCTCAGCTTCAGCTTTAGCACCATTATCCTTATCCTCATCACTTGAAGACGCACTCTCACTTTCGCAAGCATCTGTTTCCTCCGACAACTCTTCATCTCTTTTCTCATCTGCTTCAACTTTGCCATCTGGCACTTCGATTTTTCCTTCTTTGCTCTCTTCATTAGCTTCCTGTTCTCCTGGAGCAGATACCTCCATGTTATCTCTTGCATTATTCATTTCCTCCGCTTCTATCTTGTAAAAGTTTTCCCAAATGGTGTCATGGTCAGTGTACGTCTTTCCATAAATCTTAATCATTGCCTCAATTACTTGTGGCCAAGTGTAGTTTACATTTCTCTCGCCCATCTTTTTAAGCACTACACCGTCACCATATCCGTACATAAATAGCATATATACCTTATGGCGATATGACAGATTTCCCGAAGGATTAATCTTTTCCACAATATCTTCAAAACTTGACATAGCATATACTTCTTGCAGCAGCTCTCTTTTATCTCTGAAAAACTCGATAATTACTTGTTCTAGGTCCGTATACTCTGCCGGCATTACAACTTCTGCTATTATCGTTTCTTGGCCAGAATCCTCTATATCCTTCTGTGCTGCTGCCACCTTTTCAGATTCACGTGTAAAATTCTTTAACTCTCTAATCGTTGCTACCGTAGTTGTCGCTGTAATAAGCTTGCAATCCTCATCTGACATTGTAAGCATCTCTGATAGCTTGCTCTTTCCAAATCCTTTATAATCTACAGCAAGCTCCTTACTGCATCCATCTTTTGAAAACTTCATATTGATAGCTATAAACCTTGATACCTCTGATTCCGATATGCCATACACGTCTTTTGCAAATTCCTGAAGACTATTATATCCTTCCTGCTTATATGCTTCTGTCTCTTTAATCTGTCTGAACAGATAACCTACTGCTACATAGTCCTCTGTCATATTCTTGAGACGATTTGCTATCTCCTGTTTCGCTAATAAATACTCGTCAAATGTAATCTGGTGAAACTCCATTACCGGAGCTATTGTTGTATTATCCATATGTACCTCCTTATACTGCTGCCACTAATGGCACTTCTATACGTTTTATCTGTGGAACTTTTCGTGTTTCAAGAAATTCCTCATAGTATTTAAGCCATTCCTCATTTTCCTTCTTGTCAATCTTTACGTCATTCGCTCCATACCATTGAACTATCTTGTTGCCTCTTATCTCTATAGTGACATATGCTGCTTGTGGACATTCTATATGACGGAGCAACAATATCACGCTATTTCCTTTATTATGCTTATCCAAATATTCATCTTTCCCCACACAGTGATGTTGACATCTTCCCTCCAAAATAATTTCTGCCGCATCTGCCGCCGGGCGAATATGCATACCAGCAAACTCTGTCTCATACTTTTTACACCATTTGTTGTAGTTTTTCGCTATGTCTGGATACTCTTCAAGTTTTTTCAACAGATACTCTTCATCCGCTTTCTTATTTTGGATTATAACCAGTTCATCATGTGCGGCTTTTAAAAATCTCGGACATTGATGTACTGAGTTGATTAGATCGTGATGAATGTGTTCTCTCATATCTAAGTAATCTAGGTATGTGATAATCTGATTCTTTATTTGACTAATCACACAACTTGTCATTGATGATGGCCACTCTTTAAATCCTGCATATCTAACTATCCTATTTATAAACTTTTCAATACTCATATACTTAAGGGCAAGCTTCAACTTCTCATTATCTAATGACACATGAAATTTACTCAGTTTCTCCCTTTGTTCTGGTATACAGTCAAAGCCTATCTCTTTTTCCATTCTCATTATTTCTACAATATCCCAGTTACCTTGCAATCTTATAAGTTCCTTAAAGTTTTTCTTATCAATACCAAGTTTCTCTGTTATACTGCTTCCTTTATACAAAATATATGAACCTCTGTTTACCAACTCATCCGCGAGCTTATACATCTTAAGTTTCATTACCATTTCAAGCTCAGGTACCAGCTTATATACTCTTGCGTATTCATATGGTCTAAAATTTCTTTTATGACTTGCATACTCTTTTATCTGGGAGTATCTTAAAAATGTATCTTTTATGTTACTCTTATACCAGAGGTCACCACATTCATCTTTCTCATACGCATAACGACTACCAGGATTATACTGACTCCAGTCTTCAACACATTTATTTGCCGCGCTATACATAAGTCTTTTCCAATATTTTTTATATGTTTTCTTACCTATATACAATCTGCCTTTTTCTATGATGCTATATCTGGCCGGGTAATCTGTATTTAGGTATTTTTCAACACTAAACATCCTAATTACCGCAGTTTCACTTTCTTCACATGGCTGTATCATATATTGGGTCTTTTTTTTGCCATAGGTGCTATTTTTGCATCTTCCATACTGCTTATATATACCTACTGCTCCACAACATTTACATATTGATGGACAATCCACCACTGGTGCCGACGATATTTCCTCACACATTACCTGTTCATACGAATCTCCTTGGCGATATGTAATAAGATAACTTTCACCACACTCTGAGCAGTTAATCATTGCATGTCTTTTGTCTGTTCTTTTGTAAAATAAATATGTTAGTGGAATGCTTTTTTTACACCATTCTTTAAATTCTTCCGGCACTGAATCATCCGTCGCACTAATTAGTCGTTTCTTCTCAGCTTCCTCTTTCTCAATTTTTCTCTGTTCTCTTTGAGTAGAAATAGAATCTTGCATATACTGAAGTATATCTCTCCAGCCATACCATCTGTGGGGCTTGTACTCGAAAAACTTCTTAGCATATGCTGTTATCGTCTCAACTGCTGCTTCTGATACAAATATATCCTTTTCGGATATATTCCAATCATCTGACGTCCTGTCCGCTCCAACATTCCATATCGAATCATAGTCTTTTGTTAATACCTTCTTTGTATTCCATGACCCATCACTCATTACATTGGCATACTCATTTTTTTTTATAACTACTCGTAACCAGCGCTTTTTTATGTCCGTTTTTCGATTATAATAAAAGTCACATATCAAAATTGGGCTTTTTTCGATAACTACTCGTTGTGCTTCCATTATCATTTTGTATTTTTTGTTTCTTATCAGTTTTACTGGAAGTGATGCTATTTTCTCGATACCATTCTTTTTCATATAAGCACCTACTTCCCTACATAATACTCACGTATAATCTTCTTTGCTGTCGCCATTCCTGGCATACCTAATTTACATTGCTGGTTAATACCTGCTGCCTTTAGAATATCCTTATCTACCGGATACATATTCTCAAAAGAGTACTTAAGCAGTTTTGCAATGCAGCCTTTAAGGCTCTTGCCTTTCTTTTTTACAGTGATAGCCATATTTGAATCCTTCATTACACATCCCTTGATGTAATTTACCCAATCCGTCACTATTTCTGTCGCTTTAATGTCTGCCATTTCCACATCCAACTTGCCAATGGCGGCACTCTCTTCATCACAAATAAATTCAATATCTCCAGCTACATACATTTCTACAAAATCTTCTGCTATTCCATTTTCTTTAGCCAGCACCTTGATATTTTCAATATCTCCTTCTGTCAATAAACCTTTAGCTGCCTCGTTTATTTCTTTCGCTGAATTAAATTCTCCAAAAACTTCGTACATCCTTTGTTCCTCTCTTTCTTATCGTGTTCTTTTAAATATTGTTCCTGCTCCTTATCTGATAGCTCATCCGGTTCCTTGTGTACCAGGATAAAAAGAAATACTCCCGCTAAAATTATCAGATGGCCAACAATATCGATTATTATTGCTTCGCTCATATTTCCTCCTCAGGCAGATAGTTTTTTCCAAACGCTAATACAAACTCTTCTCTGCTATGAGTTTCTTCAAACTTTTGTTGTGCTAGTTTATGCAGCATATCCTTAATTTCCTTGTTCTTATGCGCTGATTTAGGTCCTTCTCTATGGCAGGTTATTCCGCACAGATATACTTTTAATCCATACGATTCTGATACAGTTCTTTTACCATTTCCTTCAAAGATATGATGCTCCTCAAGTGCATTTAATCCATATCCGGTACTGCTGCCACATAAAAAGCAATATGACTTGTCCGGCTGGATGATACTCACTGTCGGCTTCATCTTCTTAGGCTTATATTGATATCTTTTCTTCGCCCTTAAAGGTGTCCTCGCTACCAGTCTTTTTCGCGTTTTTTCCTTTTTTTCCGGCTTTGGAAACATCAAACCTACCATCATTTATCTCCTTTCACGCAAGTACAAGTAAAATTAAGCTTTATCGCAAATCTTCTTGGCTAATTCCGACTCCATCCAAGTAGAATATTCATGTTTGAATCCAACCACTACTGAATATGGTTGTCCTTCAAGTAATTTCAACAACTGCTGCCATTCTTCGCTATTGGCTATAGGCTCATTTTTGGCATTGACCCAATTCTTTTTCTGCCAACCGTCTATCCACTTATTATCAATGGCAGCTCCGATATACTTTGAGTCAGTGTAAATAGTCAGTACACATTTCTCTTTCATACGCTTAAGCGCTTTACTTATAGCAACCAACTCTGACTGATTAGCTGTCATCTGCTCAACCTTCTGAAAGCTATTTAATGTAATAGGCTTTGTGTCCGTTACAAGCTCTAGCACATATCCAATGTATCCATCTCGCCTACGTGTGCTTTTTATCCCTGACTTTACGTATATATTTACTTCTTTCATTCCTGCCTCCGTTCTGTCATGTTGGCCACATGGTCAACAAATCCTAGTTTTATCTCTGTGTATCTGTAGTAGCTCATTCCGGTATATGGATTAATGCCACTGATGATACTGTTCTTATCTATGTAGAATCCCGGTGTCGGTGTCGGACCATTCTCAAATAGCTTTCGTAATGTTCGTCTCGCATAATGCTTTCGCTCTGGTTCTGGTCGAACTAAATTACGACTGCAGCTATATGACCTAAATGCTTTCTGGTCCTCTTCCGGAAAGAGCGAAAGCTGACCTTCTATCTCTTCATCCGGTTTCTTCGTTATATATTCAGCAAGCGCCTCATATCCGCCTTGCTCGTATATGTTTGTGTAATACACTCGACCATATGGCCAACATTCTTGTATGACTATATCTGTATCCTCACCCTTTAGTCGATTAACCAGGATGTGAATATGGATGCCTCCTCTGGAGCTGATATCTAGTCTCTTTATCCACTTGAATGATTGACCTCTCTTTTTATATCTCCTTCGCATCTTGTCAAAGAAGCACTTGAGATGACCGTTTACCTCTTGCAATGTTAATCTGGTACCTTCCGGGTACTTGAGTGTATTCCATAAATCATATGGTTCAAAATTTAGCTTTATCGTCCTTCGTACTAATGTCTCTTTTTTCCATTGATTCTGTTTCTTTATCTGTTCATGGGTTGCCTTGGTCTTTGGAGCTCTCTTCTCTCCTCTAGCTCCAAAGTTACCCTTATACTTTATCTCTATCTCATTAGATCCTCGAAGGCGATATGTATGTTGCTCATATGCCATCTGTTTATTTACCTTCCGTCTAACTTTAATATACTTAATAGTGTTATTAAAACAGGGATAAACCCTTGTTTTTCTTGACTTTTGAAGTGTTATAGGATATAATGACAATGTATTAAATTTTCCAAAGACAATACACCTTGAGCTGTGTTCCAACCACAGCTCTATTTTTTTATAATTCTTTCTGTATGTGTAAGCTTATTGATAATCTTTAATTCATTGTCTGTTTCATCCGTTTCCTCCTTCTTTTTTTCTGGTACCTGCGTATTTAAATAGTTCACCCAGCAACCTTCACATATCTTTTTGCCTGACATAAGAATCTTATTACATGGATAATTCTTGCCGGGGCAACCAAAACGTGCATGCATCATCTCAGCAATGTTTACTAATCCTCTATCTGAGCGCATAAGTTCTAATACTGTCATTCCCATAGCCACTCCTAACACGCCACTTCCTGTACTGCGTTTTCATAATTTGTAGACCTACATATCGGGCATAACTTGATTGTTGGCACCTTATGTTTTCCTATAATGCCGGTATCATAATGAACTCCCGTATCTATATTGGTCTCGTTTGGTTGCTCAAACTCACTGTTACAATCTCTACATATATACATTCACTTCACCTCTTTCGTACTAAAATATGTATCTGCAATATAGGTGTATGGTTCTCCAAACGAATGGTAATAACTTGCTCTAAAGTAATACATATCTCTTGGATGCTCATTTACCTGCAACGCATAATTAACAGCTTCCTCTACAGACTCTGACCAACCTCGATTTTCAAAATCCGGCCAATCAATTACTGAAAATTGTGGCGTTCCATAGCTATTTCTTTGGTATATAACACCTCTTAAATCCTCTGCATAATTTTCACTAGCTAATCTATTTAAAATCGCTAGTGCAGTTAGCACTTGGGCTTCATATCCCTGATTACCAGATTCACAATATACAGTTGTATATAGCAGCTCTAGTTCATCCTGGCTTAACACAATACTTTCCCATTCACATATAGTTATGTTTGCCTCTGATAGTCTGTCCATATATTTAGCAAGACCAGCTTGTCCAAAAGATATCTCTCCAGTTCTATCTGCCGAAATCGTCGTTTCTTCCTCAATTTCTTGCGACGTCGCAAGCTCAGTTGTAGTCTCAATTTCCGTTGATTCCTCTTCTGCTTTTTCACTCTGTCTATTTACCACTGCTGCTATTGCCAATATAAGTTCCAAAACTACAATAAATGACAATATTGATATTTCCTTAATCTTATTCACGTTAATGTTACTCACGTTGTATTTCTCCCTTTCTTACGTATCCTGCCGACTCTATGGCTCTATTATTTAATGTTGTTGCTATTATTTTTCTCTGCTCCGGAGGAACCTGCTCCCACAGAACTTCCTTACCGTTAATTTTTGCTATTACCACTACATCCACTTTTATCACTCTCCTTCTTATAGAATGTATTGGTTACTGGTTGTACATTATGTTGTCTTTTCTTCTTTTCCCTCTTATAATGTATGTACAGGTGTTCCAGCACCGAGTACATATGAAAGGGGAATTGCTATGAAATTGCAAAAACTGAGTCGTATTGCTCTAAAGAAAATGGTTAAAGAGTATATTAAAACCGGCAAGGATTGCTTCGACTTCGATTACTTTAAAAACCTATTTCCTACTCAATCAGAGGACTATATCACTAAAGCTCTTATCCTTTTAGATGATGACGGTTTTGTATCAGTTTCTCCATATGATGGCATTGCTTATATGACTATTCTTCAAACTGATGGTATTGTTAAACTTCAAGAAGATACTTTCTTTAAAAAATCTCTCAATTTTTGTCGTTCAGTTTTCTCACTCTTTAAATGAAATTCAACAACTATCCAATCATCTGCCGTGAGATCATCCGCTGTAGGGTTCCAACACTTACAGTGGCTTATCTCATTACCGTTTTTATCTACTGTATACCCTATACAGCACGCATAAGAGTTAGATGGTTTTATCAGTGTGATACGATACGAAAACTCATTATCAATGTATTCTCTTGTTATATAATTGTCGTTATTATGCATTGCCAATAATACTGCTTCATTTATATACATTCTCTATCACTCTCCTTTACCCTAAATTATTGTGTTTTTACTACTTCTCACTTATAATGTGTATATGCAAATGCAAATACACAAAGAAATGAGGTTTTATTATGATTACTGTTTATGTTCGTGACTTATTTATTCGTTCTGCCGAACTGCTCAGTGATGGTGTTACCGCTGTTAAAATCACTAAGTACGAAGCCGACGAAGACTTTCCTGCTTCTCTTAACTTTGAGCCCGTAGATGATGAGAATGATTTCTGTGTTGAATATGAGCCTATTTATTGCTCTGATTCTCCGGATGCTCAGGAACCACCAACTCTTTACGAGAACACTCCGTTACCTATAACCTTAGATATCAATGAAACAAAACTTATTTCAGCAGCAATGCATGATGCTATTGCGTCATGTAAGAAAAAACTTGATGATACTTCTTTGTCTGCTGATGAACGAAGTAAAATCACTCATAATTTAAAACAATGGGAAGCCTTCCTAAACGAAAGCATTGATGCACCTATTAGAGATTTATCAAAGTTTATTCTTTCGTAGATGAGCTTCTGAACATTACATAACTTGCTTTTCTTTCGCTCGTATGATTGTGTTTTGCAATTGTGCGAGCGATTTCTTTTCTCAGGCTATCAAAGTCGTCTTGATTTCCTTCTATCACAATTGTTATATGTGTATTCTCTCTTCTCCTACTTCTTGTTTGTTGCACCTTCATATGCGTTATTGGTGCTATACATCTTGCATATCCCACTCTATCACTCTCCTCTTAAATACTTGAATTATTTTCAAGTTGTGATGTAAAAAAAATTTGCGTCAAACGTACTCCGTAGTAATTTGCTACTGCCTGCACTTTACTTACTGCCACATTTGATATGTCTTTTTCCCAAGCGCAATATGTTTGTGTTGAAACTCCTAAGTCGCGCGCTACCTCTTCTTGCGTCTTATCATATCTAGCTCTCAGTTCTTTTAGTGTATATAAGTCTTCTTTCGCTGACATAACTTACTTCTCCTTTCTAATATTTGCTACTTGAATTATTTTCAAGCACATTATACTTGAAGAATTTTCAAGTGTCAATACTTTATTTGATTTTTTTTCAAGTTCTTTTTGCTTTTTTTAAAATAAACTTGAATTAATTTCAAATATAGTATATATTAAGAATAGATATGAAAGGTGGTGTTATATATGTACTTAAGTGAGAATATTAGATATTTAAGAACAAAAAAAGGGTTATCTCAAGAATTCATTGCAGAAAAATTAGGTTATAAATCTTTTACTACCATTCAAAAATGGGAATCAGGTGTCTCTGAGCCACCTGTAAAAAAATTAAAAGAATTATCGATATTATTAGGTGCCGATATGGATGATATGAACAATATCGACCTCTCAAAAAATATACAGAAGAAAGAAAAAGCAAGCATAACAATTAAAGTCCTTGGTTGCGTAGCTGCTGGCATCCCTATTGATGCTATCGAAGATATTATCGATACAGAAGAAATATCAGAAGATATGGCCAGCACCGGTGAGTTCTTTGGTCTTAAGATTAAAGGTGACTCTATGGAACCTCGAATTTGTGATGGTGATGTAGTTATTGTTCGCCAACAAAATGATGCTGACTCAGGCGATATTGTTATTGCTCTTGTTAATGGTGATGATGCTACTTGTAAACGTCTTACCAAATACACTGGTGGTATAGGTCTTATTTCTTTAAATTCTAAATATGAGCCAATGATGTTCTCTGAAGAAGATATTAAAGATAAACCAGTTAAGATTATTGGTAAAGTTGTAGAACTTAGAGGAAAATTATAAAATCAGTTGTACGATTATTTCGTACAACTGGTGACATACTGTCACCAGTTGAGTTAAAGGGATTTTTAATATTTAAATAACAAGTTTAAAAAAATTAAACTTTTGTTCAATTTTTTAAACGTTTTGTATTGACTTTTAAACCAAACGCATATAATATGAATGTGTAAACTTAATACACGTTAATAATGCTCTAGGTTGTAAGTCTCCTAACATATAGGAAGCACCGAACCCTAGAGCCTTTTTATTTTTAGGAGGTACATATGAAAACAGCTATCTTAATTGACGGTGGTTTTTATCGAAGAAGAGCTCAAGCCATACTCGGAGATCAAACACCCGAACAACGAGCTATTGAACTTGCAAATTACTGCAAACGACACACTCGGTTACACGGAGAGAAGTCAGATTTATATCGCATCTTTTATTACGATTGTCCACCTTCGGCAAAGAAAATATTTCATCCATTCTTACAACGCCAAGTAGATCTCTCTAAAAGTGATTTGTATAAGTGGACCATTGATTTCTATGAAGAATTAAAAAAGAAACGTAAATTTGCACTACGAATGGGTAAGCTTGCAGAAGAACAAGCAAGCTATAGCCTAAGAGAAGATGTTATAAAAAAGCTATGCCGTGGCACGTTAAAATTCGAAGATTTAACAGAAAACGATTTTACCCTAAATATAGACCAAAAAGGTGTTGATATGAGAATAGGTCTAGATATATCGTCTATGGCATTCAAACAGCAAGTCGACCAAATTATATTAATATCCGGTGATAGTGATTTTGTTCCAGCTGCAAAACACGCTCGTCGCGAAGGTATTGATTTCATTCTAGACCCATTGGGTGCTCGAATTAAACCAGACCTTTTCGAACATATCGATGGCTTACGTACTTGTGATTCTCGTTTTACAAAAACTTTATAACTTGACAAGACTATTACATATGTATATAATATGAATACTTAGTGAATGCCTACTGTGTGGGCGCATTGATGCACATTATTGTCTGCTGGGCGGACATCATCAATGATATAACACCGCCGCTTGCCGGCAGTAATCATATTAAATATATGCATATAATGAAGGTCTTGGATTTATTCCAAGACCTTTTACGTTAAATAAAAAGAGCACCTGCTACCAACAGATGCCCTTATACAGTTACCATCTTAGATGATACCTGCCGTGAACAAGCATATTGTATCATCTAAACACCGATTTTACAAGGAACAGGTGTTTTTTTGCACCCTTTTTTCATACATTTTTAGAGGAGATGATACAATGAGTAAAGAACTTAAAATAGCTGCTTGCTATATCCGTGTATCTACAGATAAGCAAGAGGAGCTTTCTCCTACTAGCCAGCTTAAGGAAATTAAGAAGTGGGCGAAAGACAACGGATATATTCTCACCAATGAATATATCTTTATGGAGCATGAAGGTGTTTCTGGCCGAAAAGCCGACAACCGAGTTGAATTTCAACGTATGATTGCTACTGCCAAGCTTAAGCCTAAGCCTTTTGATGCAATTATATTGTGGAAATTCTCACGCTTTGCACGTAACCAGGAAGAGAGTACCTTTTATAAGGGTATGCTGCGAAAAAAGCTAGGTATTGATGTCATATCTATTAGCGAATATGTTTCTGATGATATGTTCGGAAGATTAATTGAGACAATCATTGAATGGTTTGATGAATATTACTCTGTCAATCTTTCCGGTGAAGTTACACGCGGTATGACAGAAAAGGCCCTGCGTGGTGGTTATCAATCCACTTTACCTTATGGTTATAAGCAAAACAAAGATACTGGTATTCCTGAGATAGTTGATGAAGAAGCTGCCATAGTAAAGCTCATATTTGAGATGGCAGGGAACCCAGCCTACTCTAACCACGAAATTGTTCGTAAAATTAACAGTATGAATATACCTACTAGGCGCGGTAACACTTGGGAACTTAGGACTGTTAGGTATATTGTTGAAAATCCTTTTTATTATGGTTTCGTTAGATGGAACAGGCAACATCACGAATCACATACTATCAAGGATAAATCAGAGTGGATCATAGCAGAAGGCAAACATACACCTTTAATTACAAAAGAACAATTTGACCAGGCACAACAAATCATTGAAAGGCGTGCGCGCATGCGTAAACCTAAGCAACGTATTGTTGGCACCAAACACTGGCTTAGTGGTTTTTTGAAATGCAGCGCCTGTGGTTATTCCTTATTCATAGGATGCAGAGATAAAAAAACAGGCATGCGCTCCCTTCAATGTGGAAACTACCAAAAAGGAAAGTGCAGTGTCTCTCACAGCATTACTGAAAAGAAAATAACTGAAGGATTAACGCTTGCTCTAAAGGAGCTGTTAAAGGATGCCAGCCTTTCAACCTACCAACAGGCAATGTCTCAAGTCACTATCCCTACTGATTCATTTATTTCTACTGCTTTAGAAAAGCTTGAACAAAAAGAAAAACGTATCAAGCAGGCTTATCGAGATGGAATTGATTCTCTTGAGGAATACAAAGAAAATAAAGAGATACTCAATGCAGAGCGTGAAAGATTAATGGATGAATTAGAAAAAAGTAAGTCTATGTCCGAAAATCACACCGAAACAATAGACTTACCTAAAGAAATTAATAGTGTCATTCAGATTATAAATTCAGATGCAAATGACACCATAAAAGGCGAGGCAATTCGTTCAATTTTAGACTACGCAATTTACGAAAAAAGCAAAAATCGACTTCAAGTCCATTTGACCGAGTGTCCGCAACCCTTGTAAAATCAATGTTTAGAGCATTATTATAGGTTTTAACAGTATGGTGGACCTGATGGAGAAATTGACGCTTCTCTTAGATATTTATCTCAGAAATACGCTATGTCAAACAAGAGAGTTGCAGGGCTCCTAAACGACATAGGAACTGAAGAACTTTCCCACTTAGAGATCGTGGGAGCTATCATTCAGCAGCTTACAGATGGTCTTTCTCCTGAAGAAATTAAGGCTGCCGGATTTGAAGCATATTATGTAGACCATACTCTTGGCATCTGGCCTCAGGCTGCCGGTGGTATTATGCAGAACTCTTGTCAGTTCCAGAGCAAGGGTGACCCTATCACTGATTTGTTTGAAGATATGGCTGCTGAGCAGAAGGCTCGCTCAACTTATGACAATATTTTAAGAATGGTAAAAGACCCGGATGTATGTGATGTAATCAAGTTCTTAAGAGCCAGAGAGGTTGTACACTTCCAGAGATTTGGCGAGGCGTTAAGAATGGTTCAGGATGATTTAGATTCTAAGAACTTCTACGCATTTAACCCGGCTTTCGACACTAAGTAATCAGTTTTTTCCACTTGTAAAAAGGCAGGTAACTATAATCAGTTACCTGCCTAAAATCACATTTTATTCTTCGTCTTCATCATCCTTATTAGGCTTCTTTAAGAAGATTATCATAAGAACTAAGACTGCTGCCGCACATATCAGAAGAAGTCGTGGTATATCTGCTGTATCACCACTGTTTGTACCTCCTGTACTTCCACTTCCATTTAAAGTACCTGTTGAATCATTTGGCTTCTCGCCATTGATTGTAACATTTGTATAAGGTCGGCTTACTACATTTGAAGGTCTGCCAGATACTGAAACCTTATCATTCGATGGTTTGTCATTATCTGAATTGTCGCCAATTGGCTTATTTATATCTACCTTATCACTTACATTGTCATCACTTGGCTTATTTGTCTCATTCTCATTATTTGAGTCATCACCAGGATTATTGTTATCACCGTTTATATCGCCCTCTGGTGAATTATCCGCAAGCTCAAACATCGGTGTAAGAACCATATCTCCAGTTCTTCCAACAATCTTTACAATCCTATTTCCATCAGCATCATACCAACCCAAGAAATTATATCCAGGTCTTTGTGCATCTGCTAACACAATCTCGCTGTTTACGTTGTATGTATTAGGATTTGTATTTACTACATCCTCAGTAATGTCTGAATATGTTATGTTGTACTGACAAAGCTCAAATAATGCTGATACTACAATGTCACTGCTTGGCATTGTAAAGAGATATGTTCCCGCACCTGCATCTACCGGTGGAATAATAAACGAATCAATATCTCTTGCAAATGTTCGCGCACCATCTAAAAGTGTGAGACCTGCCACATTATTCTTCTTATAAATAAGTGAATTGCTAACAAGCTTATATCCGTCTCTTGGCTGTACAGATAAGATAATCATATCATTTGCAAAGAACTCATCCTGACGCTGTGGATAAAGGATTGAAACATTTCCAAATGCAGTCTGCTCTAATAGGATATCAATCTTGTAGCTGTCAAGTGTATATGTTGACCAGTCTGGCTTAAGAACAAGATTTGATATATAATCTCTGTTGCCTGCTGTACCATTTGTTATAAGCTTTCCATCCTGACCTAATCCGTAAATTATCTCAGTCTTAATGTCATCATCATTTGACAAATCATCATCAGGAGTAACAAGCATCCACTTAACACCATCTGTTAAAGGTGTGAAATCAAACTCATCGAAGATAGTGTAAGTTGTTGGATTTGCACTATTGTCAAAGCCTCTGATATCCCAGTAAATAATGTTATATTCCTTTAATGAATATGACATGTATACTTCTATAACAGTCTCATCCTTCACATCATCCTTGATTGTAAACGACTTAGAGCCATCTCTTATATCTGCATGTATCCACTCATTTAACTTGCTCTCATATTCATAATAGAGATCCTCAAGCTTTATACCTGTAGCAACCGGCTGACCGATAGGATTTCCCTTTGAGTTCATTCTAAAGAGAGCTATCTCAATCTTATCTCCGGCTTTAGCATAGGCAATTGTCTTCTCCTCACCAGTTACACTGTCTATAATTTCCTCTGTGTAGATTGGCACCATCGTGCTTCCATCTGTAGAGTAGTAAAGTACTGCCTTAAGCTTATCAGATACTCTGTCTAAATATGAACCATCACTAAAGAAATCTCTCTCAAAAAGATTCATATTTATAACAAACTTGTCATACTCTGTCCATACAGCTGTGAACACCATATCTCCGTATACAAGAGAGTTATTTTCATCATATATGGAAGCTATTGTTTTATCCATTGACAGTGTGTCTGTATAGAGTGGAAGACTCCAACCAGAGAAGTCTGTAAATCTTGTATTTTTGTCTATTCTGTTAATAAAAGCGGAAATAGCTGCATCTGACATCTCTGCCTGTGTAACATTAAGTCCTTCTCTAATGATGTCACCGATTGTCTTTCCATCAGCGATATCCTCTATATTGAATGAGAATGTGTATCCACTCCAAAGAAGCTCGTTTGGCTCCTTGCCATCTTTAAATATAATCTCGTATTCAATTGGACTAAATGTTGCATCTGTTGTCACAAAGATATCTTCATCTTCAACTGTCACATCAGCTAAACACTCACCTGTAATAGAGTCTGTAGAAACTCTGCTTGACTGACTACCTGTTATAACAACTGAAGTATTCTCCATCTTGTAACCATGCTTTGTGCTGATAACAACTCTTACCTGGCTACCCTTTCTAACAACACTTGTGTAATAGTATGTCTTACCATCTATAACAACTGTTGCCAAGCTGCCGTCTGATCTTCTTCTTAAAATATCTGTTCCAGAAGATCCTACACAGCTAAGCTCTGCGTAATCCTCACTAAGAGCTGATGAATCAATATATACACTAAAACCTGTTCTCTCATAATTAGCATATAAGCCATGGCTTGTATATGTAGATACTGCAACAGTACTTCCATTTAAGTAAAGGTCTGTGCCATCATCCAATGACCATCCCATAAATGCGAATGTATCCTTCTGTGGCTCAATAGCTGTAATATTTACATTCAATACAGCACCTGTACCATATGCATAATCAACTACTATCTTGTCAAGATTTCCTGTTACATCAGCGTCATCACCAGGGAAATACTCAACCTGTACTGACCATAACGCCTTAAGATAAATCTCACCATCAGACTGAACAACTTCATTGAAGGTCTTCATATTACCATCAAGCTGCTGGGTCTTAGTAATATGTGTTATATATCCAAGCTCGTTACCTGCGCTGTCTGTATAAATCCAACCTCTGAATACAAGGTCTGTCACCTGACCGGCTGCTGTATCCTTCATAACGGTTCCAAGATTTGGAAGTGTATATGTCTCAGTTCCATACTCATAGCTGGCCACTGGAGCCTGTATGTTATGGTTGTTTGTATCATTGGCATCGAAGCCTAAATCAAAATTGATATCAATGCTACCACTGTATGTCACCTCAGCTGTAATGCTTGATGTAGATGCATCAATTCTATAGCCAAGCGCTGTGTCATAATATGCACTTGTCACTCTGCCATCAGCTGTAAGTGCCACATTCTTCACCTTAAGTCCTGATGGAATATTTTCAGCCACAAGGTAGTAGGTCTGGTCTCTTACAAGAACATATCTTCTGCTGTCCGCAGATGTCTCATCTGGATTAATTGGATCAACTTCCACCCTACCTGATGTGTAAAGAGTAAAATCTGTGTATCCCGGTCCAAACTCATCTGTAATTACGAGAGCTGTTGTCTGAACTGCCGGCAACCAGAAGTGAAGTGTATATCTGTCATTGTGGCCGGAACCATCATACATATAGCTTAATGTTGGACTAAGTATAATATCTAAATCAAGAATATTTTTAGTCATTCCCAAAGGCTGTGCAACAAGACTGCTTGTCATTCCCTCCAAATCAAAGTCAAACTGAAGACTTGGATCGTACTCGTATTCGATAGGGAATGGATCGTTTACAGTAAAGTTATCAATATCCGCAATAGAATAAGTTCCATCGTATGTATTTGCCTTAATCTCGTAAAGTCTGTCACCATTTTTATTTACAGGCAATGTGTTACCAAATTTATTTGCATAATTTCCTAAGTAAACAGAACCGCCATTAATCTCAATTCCACCAAATGTACCACTAGTAGACTCCGGAGATGCTGCTCCCTTGGCAACACCTGAACCAAACACCGGTGAACCTAAATAGCTAGTTGGCGAGTTAAATGTAATAGTACCTGCATTAACAGTTACCTTCTTCGCAGTTGCGCCCTTACCTGATGCAGTACTGCAACCACCACCGCCGATAGCTGCACCATATCCGTTGTTTGTAAGGTTAAGTATAAGTCCACCTGAACCATCCAAATTACCAACAGTTATCTTTCCTGCTGATGCACCATTTGTCGAGTTGTATGTATACTGTGGGAAGAATGTGTAATCATAGCCTGGCGCAGTAACAAACTTGTATGGTGCCGCCTTTAATGCTGCCGCTATTGAAGTATTTGTTACATCAATCTGCTCACTGGCCTGCAATATAAACTGATCATTAAGGTTTTTTATAAGTGCCTGAATCTCTGTCACAGACTCAGCTGCAAATGTATTCTTCTCGCCTGAACCAATAAGCGCACCGTAGCTTCCACTGGCATTAGTAAGAGTAAGCTTAGAAACTGGAGTCTGACCTGCAACCTTTAAGCTGACACTCTTAGACAAAGTATCTAATGAAACAAAATCCTCTACATTATTTCCAGAACCTGCATTTGCATGAAGCTTATATACACTATATGATGTATCCTCTACAGCAATCAGTGGATATAACGCTCCCTGACATGTGCTCTCAATAGAACACTCTCCCTGTACAACAAGTTTATACTCGACAGGGTATCCGTTTGTAGAAAATCTAAATGCACTTACATCCAATGACTGTTTAATATCAACATTAACAATGTGAATAGTAACCTCTGCCGGCTGAGCATCTGTTCCTGAGTTGCTTGTATAATTAAAAGTAATGTTTACATTATTTCGCTCTACGCCAGTACCATCAATAGTATATGTCTGACCTGCTTCCACCGCAATGCTTGTGGCTGTTATGTTTGATGCATCACCATCCTGCAATGCACTTAACTCATACATCCTAGTACCAGTCGGCGTCCATGTAACATTGTTCGTTGTTGCCGCTTGTATTTCTGGCAAGCAGAAAAACAGTACCACGACGCCCACCAATAAAGCGCTAAGTACTGCCACTGTGGCAGAAAGAAGCTTACTATCCTTTCTGATTTTTCGATATATCTTCATAATTTTATCCATTGGCACCCTCCTTGGAAACCTTTGTCCGTTTGTTCACGTTTATAAAACTGTCGCATCCTTGCCTAGTTATTTAGTCTAATATATCACATAAACATTGCCATTTCAAGCCTTTCGTGGTATTTTATCCACATTTTTCCCCAATTTTTGGGGTATAATTGACAAAAACATTATATATGATAAAATAAAAACTATGATGAAGATTAAAAATATTCAGAAATCTTTCGGAAAAAAACAGGTTTTAAAAGGGTGTTCCTTTGACGGAAATCCAGGGGAATGTATTGGCATAGTTGGTATCAATGGCTCAGGAAAATCAACACTTTTGTCCATTATTGCAGGCATAAGAAAACCCGATGATGGTGATGTCCAGATTAATGACAGGAATATTTTAAAAAATCCTAAGTATACTTCTGAGTATATTGGTTATGTTCCACAAGAGAATCCCGTTTTTCCGGATTTAACTGTAAAAGACAATTTAATGTTATGGTACTGCGACTCAAAAACCACTTTTGAAGACGCGGCTAACAGGGGTGTCATCGCTATGTTAGGTCTTACTCCTATACTAAAGCAGAAGGTTAAAACACTTTCCGGCGGTATGAAAAAGCGCTTGAGCATAGCTATGTCCGTAGCTAACAATCCACCTATCATCATCTTAGATGAGCCCAGTGCTGCTCTGGATTTACCTACAAAGCTGGCTATTAGAGACTATCTAAAAAGCTACGCTACTGCAGGCGGTACAGTGATTATAGCTACCCATGACGAGGAGGAGCTTTCCATATGCGATAAGCTTTACGTTATGCGTGACGGCACTCTTGCCCAGGTTTCAAAGGAACTTAGAGGCGATGAACTATTAACTGCAATGGATATAAATAAGGAGGTAAAAAATGTTTAAAGGTAAACTTTTTGCTATTATCTGCGGCGCTACAAGTGTAGTAGTGGCTGCCACAACAGCTCTCACATTGGTTCTCTCAGGACCTAGAGACACTCAGTCACTTCATATGCTCAGCGACAATGATGCTGTCGCTTACGGCGTGACAAACTATTTATCAGGCGCATCAGAAACAATTGATACTATCAGCGCTATCGTTGATGTCATAAAAGAAAATCCATCAGCCTTCAATCTGGATTTCCAAATAAATGAAATGGCAGATTTTGATGAAATCGAAGGTCTTGGCGGAAGCCTTGATATGGAGATGGATGCCAAGAACCAGATGTTCTCACTTATGGCAGGCCTCACTGTAGGCTCAGCGACAGTTGCTAACGGAACTGTTTACTTAGATGAGGATGAGCTTATTGCTAAAATACCAGTTCTCTTTGAAGGTATCGTTACTGCCACATTTGACAACCTGTCACAAGACCTTTCAAACTCATATATTGGAGAAACATTATTAGGTGGTTTTGACATTGACCAGTATTTAGCTATGTTTTCAGTTGCAAGCGAGATGATGGGCTCATATCTTCCAGAGATTGAATTCGATTACGCTGATTTTCTCGATGACCTTATGGATGTTATATCGACTTCATACTTTGAAGCCACAGATGCTATGAGCGTTACAAATAATGGCAAGATGACATTAAATGATGGCAAAGAATATCAGGCATACAGAGCTCACCTTGCAGTAGCTGACTTATCATACATCATCTTAGATTCAATTATATACATTCTCAACAATGAGGACTTCCAGTCAATGATTGGTGATGTCATTGACTATGCTTCAGGTATGATGGTGGATATGGATGAAGATTTAGAAGGTTTTGATTCTGTTATGAGCATGGCTTACGGCTCTAGTATGGGACAGATTTTCTCTATGGCTTCATCTTATATTGAGTCATACTGGGGACAAATCATTACTCAGTTAGAAAATTACTTAGGAAAGACTATTGATTTTTCAATCTACCTTACAGATACAGTTGAGCCAGCTGCATTCGACCTCTTTATCGGTTTTACAGAAAATGGTTCCTTGACATATGACAGAAAAAATGCAGATGCATGTGAAGGATATTTTTCTATTAAATCCGATATGACTGGTGGTTCAAATGTAGGTGATTATAATAATACAACTATTGAGATTGCTGATTATTACGATTCCTACATCGTTAATTATGATATGAAGTCCGAAGACAACGGCGACTTTGATATGAATCTTTCGTTTAACAAAAATGAAAATCTTGTTGCAAAGCTTAATGCAAACGGTTCATATGTAGAAGATGGCGATTACTTCAATTTCAAAATGGATACACTTAACTATGTTCAGCAAGGTGAAACTCTCTTTGATGTAACATTCTCAGTTGGATTTAACCCAATTGATGCTGTATCTAAGCCATCAGGCAGTCCGGTATATAATGTATGGGATATGGACCTTTCAGATTTCACATCCTTACTTAAAGAAATTAACGGCAACTTAAGTGATATTGAGGATTTATTCCAGTAATAAGCTGTCACTTAAATATTTAAGTCATTAAGGAGATTTAAATGATTCGTTTTAAAACTCTCTTAAAACTTAATATAAAGAGAGCATTTCACTCTCTACCTCAGTTGATTTTTGGAGCAACTGCACTTATATTTCTTGTAAGTGCAGTTGCTTTTTGTGGCAGTAATTTCCTGTATGGAGGTTTATCAGGCGAAGCTTCCAAGGAGACATTTTCCATAGGTGTAGTTATGGAAGATACATCTGAAATAGCAGATACCATAACAAATGCTGTCCTTGGTATGTCTGATGTAAGCGAAAATATAGACTTTAATTTTGTTTCCAGACAAGAGGCTATGGAGATGCTAAAGGACGGCAAAGTTTTAGCCGCCGTAGTTATTCCCGAGGACACCGTATATAATATTATACATGGAAAAAACACTCCTATGACCGTGGTGTTTCCGGAGAATTCCGGCTTTGAAGCCATCCTGTTAAAGGAGATTACCGATTCTTTATCAACAATGCTTTCATCTGCTCAGGCAGGTATTTACAGCATATATGATTTTTACGAAAATCACTCTGCGAACAGCGAAAAAGATGAGGCTCTTGCACGTATGAACATGAAATACATAAACATTGTTGCCACCGGCAATCAAATGTTTGATGAAGAGACTGTCAGTGCCACAGGAAACATTCCTCTTATGACATATTATATATGTGGCGGATTAGTTCTCTTTGCTATGCTCTTTGGTATAAACTTTTATTCATTCCTTAGAGTCACTCCTCCCGAAGCGTCAAAGAGACTTTCCCTCAGCGGAACCGGATGCTTTTTACAGGGACTTTCATTGTATATATCTATACTTTTGTCAGGCTTTTGCGCCATATTAATAGTGGCTGTCCCTGCCGTATTTATTATGTCCATTTTCGGGTTAACACTTTCAATTGAAGGAATTGTCGGTTTAATATTGACTATTCCTATGCTCTTACTTGTAGGTTCAGCATTTATATTTGCCATATCATCTGCTACAGAACACAATTTATCACGTATAATGCTTACCTTCTTCGGTACGCTTATTATGTGTTTTGTATCCGGATGTTTTATTCCGACAATAATGCTTCCTGATATATTACAATCAGTCAGCATACTGTTACCTACTCACTATATGATAGACTTTGCCAGCAATGCCTTAGCCGGAGATATGAAGGCTACAAGCTTTTTCATATGTTTCCTATGGGCAATTGGCTTATTTTTCGCTGGCATATTGTTTAGTTACCTCAAGAGAAGAAAGGAGCTTAGATAATGAAAAAAACTTTTTATTGGTGTAAGCTCTTTTTTAAGAGACATTTAAAGAGGCCTTCAATGATAATCATACTAGCTCTTATGATTCTTATAGCTACGGCCTTAAGACTTATGTCTACAGACATAACAGCCAGTATTTCTGTAGGCTTTTACATTGATGAATATTCAGATGATTATGAAAAGATATCAGGTCTTAAGGATACATTACAAAATCATGAAGGTATTTTAGAATTCGTATTCTATGATACAAGAGAAAATTTAGAATTAGCAGTCCGCGCCGGTAAGGTTTCCTGTGGATATGCTTTCTCGTCAGATTTTTACACTAGGCTTGAAAATGAGGACAGCCGAAATACCATCGAGCTCATCTCCCCACCGGAAAATAGCATTTCCATACTATCAAATCTAATCATTATCGCTTCTATTATGGAAAATACCGCAGGCGAGCTTCTTATAGATGACAGCAAATCACTGGAAATTTTTTCAAATGTTCCTGAGGAAGATTTTGAAAAGCTCTTTGAAGAGTATAAAAAATTTGCTTCCAACGGCAGCACATTTTCTTTTGATTATGACGCACTGTATGATGACTATACAGGAAGTGACCAAACTATAAATATTTTTAGTTATCTCGTAACTCCTGTAAAAGGAATTGTTGCAATATTTATTTTTATTACCGCTCTCACAGGCGGTGTAACCTGGTATAGAGATAAGCAGAGCTTTACTTACTCAAACATCCCTATATATAGAAGACCTCTTTTAAAGCTATTATCCATATTCACCCCAACTTTCATAGCTACGTTTGTAGGATTCTTAAGTCTTTTTGTTGCCGGTGTTTATGAATCCATAGGCCATGAGCTTTATGTTATAGTGGTGTATGGTTTAATATGTATAATTTTTACATACATCTTATCAACCATAGTTAGTGAGAATATTTTTCTTGCACTTATACCGGTTTTCATTTTAGGCTCGGTAATCTGTTGCCCGATTTTCTTTAATCTGGCAAACCTTATACCTGCCATGAAAATACTTCAAAACATATTTGTTCCAACATATTTTTTTATCTTGTAACAAAGAAAAACCAGTTTACTAATCGAAAGATAGTAAACTGGTTTATTGTTACTCTGCCGAAAGAAGCTCAAGAGCTTTCTTAGTATCTCCGTCTTCTATGGCATTATAAACCTCTGCTAGTAATTTCTCATTTTCATAGCGAAGATTACAAGCTCTTGTAATGTCATATATCTGCTTAATACGCTCCAGCTTGTAGTTCTCCATTAATTGGTGCAAACTACCTATAATTTGTTCTTCAACAGCCTCAGGCAACACTATTTTATCTGTCTGTGTCTCATTATCCTCACTGCCTTCCTCCATGATTCCCTCAAATATAAGCGCTCTTCTTATCTTAGAAAGAACTGACTTATATTCCTCAAGAAGGCCATCTACATCATCATGTATAAAGCCATAACGCTCTTCCTTACCGGCAAACTCATGTCTCTTTGCCCGTTCTGAAAATTCCATAGCTCCGATACTTGCCGAGCTGGACTTTAAACCATGTACTGCTATTACATAACTCTTGTAATCTTTTTCATTAAGGAATCTTACGAAGTCATTTATTCTTCCTTCACCACTGCCATAATAAATCTGCAAAACCTCTATGTATGAGTCTTTATCTCCACCGCAGTTAATTATTCCCTGTTTTACATCAATACCTGCTAAGCATTGCTCAAATGTCTCCGGGTTAGGATTATCTTCATCTTTGGCATTGTGCAATTTATCTGGAGAAATATGTTCTTTGTGAGGCATATCTTCCATCTGATAATCTGACTCCATCCCTGCTTCTTCATCGGTCACTTCGATAACTAATTCGTCTGACAAGAACTTAAGAAGCATATTTTCTAAGAGAACAATGTCGATAGGCTTTGAAATATAGCCATCAAATCCCTCTGCCTCCATCTGCTCCTTAACGCCACTTATAGCGTTGGCAGTAAGTGCTATTATGACACTCCTATATGCCTCGTCATCAACTAATGTTCTTATGCGCTTCATGGCTTCGACACCATCCATCTCAGGCATCATATGATCCATAAATATAATATCATATGGATTTGTTCTACACATTTCTATAGCTTTTCTTCCGCTATCTGCCAATTCCACACGTATTCCGTAGGACTTAAGAAGGCTTGCCGTCACCTTCAGGTTTGTACTATTATCATCTACGACTAATATACGTGCATTAGGCGCTCTAAACTTCTTTCGTACTACCTCTACCGCTTCCTCCTGGTCAGATAATTCTTCCATAGTCTTAACCTGACTTATCACCTTTTGTGTAAGAGTAACGCTAAAGGTGCTTCCAACTCCATACTCGCTCTCCACATCTATGGTTCCGCCCATTAGCTCTACATATCCTTTTACGATTGTGAGGCCAAGACCAGTTCCTTCCACACTTGTATTCTTTTTTGAATCAAATCGTTCAAATTTGTTGAAAACCTTACCTATATCTTCCTGCTTAATGCCGATACCACTGTCTGCAACAGAGAACTTAATTGTAACCTGATCTCCATCAGAGCTCTCTTTCTTTATAATAAACTTTACAAAGCCCTCATTTGTATACTTAACAGCATTCTTAAGAAGATTTATAAGAATATTTCTTATATGGTCCACATCACCATTAAGCTCATATGGCAAAGTATTATCCATATCAAGAATAAACTCTAAGCCTTTGCTGTTTGCTATAGATACAACATTTATGGCACTCTCATCCACAAGATTTTTAAGTACATAATTCTTGCACTTGATTTCCATCTTTCCTGACTCAATCTTGGATAAGTCGAGAATATCATTAATGATAGTCAAAAGATTTGTAGATGCCAGTTTAATATCTGAGGCATATCCCCTAATCTCACTATCCTTAGACTTTTGATATATCAGTTCATTAAATCCCACAATGGCATTCATAGGAGTTCTAATCTCATGTGACATATTTGCCAAAAACATAGTTTTTGACTGATTTGCGGCCTCGGCATACTCCTTTAGGGCAACTACTTCCTGCGTATATTTATTTATAAACGTCAGGTCAAAGAGCCATGCCATATAACCCTTAACATATCCGTTTTCCGTAAGCTCCTTTACCTTAGCCTCGAAATGTCCGTCCGCTGTATTTACCATAAAGCTGTCCTCGGAAAATAACTCCTGAAGCTTTTGATTTATATATTCATTATCATTTTCCCCCAGGTATGGGAATATTTCTCTTGCCTTTTCATTGCAGTATACAAGCTCCCTGTCCACATTTACAACTATGAGACCCTCCGAAGCTTTTTCCAGCAAATCATCCTTTGCAACCTGAATAACATCCAAAATACCCACCTTGTATACAGCAAACAGAAAAATTATCAAACTGACTGCCATACCAAATGCAACAAAATCATAGCCCGGCATAATATTAAATAATGTTAAAAAGTCACCTACAACTGCTGCAACACAGCTTGCAACAACCAAATAATTTCTTTTGGCTTCTCTTGTCTTTTTCTTAACAGCCAAATATATAATCTTAACTGTCAATACAACTACAAATGCCAGATTCACAAGTCTAAACAACAGGTAAAACAAACCCGGTTCAGCTACCAGATATGGGTACTCTGCATCTGCAATATACTTGAGTTCACTAAAGAATAAATCATTCCTTCCGCATGTAAGACAAAGGCATATACTAACTGTATTTAATGATAACAGAAACAGCTTCAGGTACTTTGGAATAACCATCTTGCTAAAAGTTGCCATGAAGAGAATAAATGCAGTTAGAACAAAAATATGTCCAACCGTCTTTAGCTGCAACGCATGTAATAAGCCCTGATATTCATCAGAAAACAGTGCAAAGAAATTACCAAAATTCACTCCAAAGGTTGCACAACAAATAAGCATAAGATACTTTTGATTTTCTGAAGACTTGTATCTTACAACAATATAAAATATAGCAAGAGTTATAAAGATTCCTATAACACTTATAAGCTCAAACCACTGATGAATGCTTATATCCATGCTTTAACCCTCCACTTTCCTACCGGTTTTCGTCATATACGACTCCATAATAAATATTCTGTCAAGCGCACTAAGTAGCATTTCCTTTTCAAGAGGCTTAACCAAAAAGCCTTCCGGTTTAAATTCGGCACATTTATTTATAACGTCCGCATCCGGCATATCTGTCATAAAAAGAACCGGCACGTCGCCATATTTCTTTTCCTGTTTTTGTTTTGCAAGTGTACACACATCCACTCCTGACATTTCCGGCATTCTGACATCCGCTATCAAAAGGTCTGTCTTATTATTCATAAGACATCCGTGACCGTACTTTGCACAGTTTGTTATGACCACATCATACTTATCTCCAAGATAGCCTTTTATAGTTTTAAGGGTCTCAATATCATCATCTATAACAAGCACTTTTTTTCTATTATCATTATGCCTTTTACCTCGAATTGTACTATATAGCTTTTCTGACATTCCCTCTTTTGTAAATGGCTTCGGAATAAAATCTACAACGCCATAACAGCCATAAAGTACCATTTTATCTTTATCGGTACCCTCTGTTAAGACAAGGCATATGCCATCCATATTTTCTTCTTTTGAATCTGCATTTTCATCACGCCATTTCAAAAACTTAATAATCTCATCTTGCCCTAATTTTTCGTCCAATACTACTGCATTATGATTTTTAGATTTAAAAAGCTCCATGGCTACAGATATATTGTTTATACAGTCAATCTCATATTCCGCTGAGAGCATCGCCTTGTACAAGCCCATATTGCCCAAATCTTTGTCTACCACTAGGACTGATGCCTTTCTTTTGACATCTCTTTTTGTTCTCATTTCCTCTGACATACTAGCCATAGACACACCCCCTTTAGTAAAATAGGGCGGATTATTTTCCGCCCTGTATTATGTTATTTTAATCTAATTCAAAGAGATTTCTCTCTACCATTCGGACAGATACTTCATCTGAAGCACCAAGCCAGTCAGATACGACAATTCTAAACTGTGCATATCCACCATCGGTTTCCTCTACCAGGTCCTCTATCTGCTCAAGCTCATCCCAGTTAAGACTTGTCTCTTCAAGAGTAAGCTTTCTCACAATTCCATTCTTCAAAGGATTTGTAGAATCAAATGTCTTTATAAGCTTCTCTGTACCATCTGACTTAACCCAGTATACATAGGCTTCTTTAAAGTTTCCTACTAAATCCACATTACCGTTTGTAGCTTCCAGTGAAACCAAATCTAAATCTGTAGCCAATATATCAATCTCGTAAGTTGATGCAAAATCTGCAGAGTTTGTATATACAAAATAGATTCCACCATCACCCTTTGCACCATTTGTAACTGTTAATACCGGAGCGTTATTTCCTCCTGCTATAGCCTTTACAATAGTATTTACAAAAAGCTTAAGCTCCATCTCTGAATTCATAGTGCTGTGTCCTGCACCGGAATATGTAATGTTGTTCTTTGAATAAATGTAATAGTTATTTCCTGCATCCTTTTCAGTACACTCATAATATCCAGCCTGACCGCTGCCATCATCGGATAATGTATACCAAACTACAATATCATCATCCTCCATATCAAGCTCATAATACTGTGCGTGAGTTGTTGCTACTGTCAGATTTTCATCAATTGCATATGGGTACATTGTAACTGCGCCCTCATTAAGTCTGGCAACCTTTGTTGTTGTCCAAAGATCATGACTATATTGCTCTGTATTTGTATATGGGATAATCGAATAAAGACCATTGTTACCCCAAAGCTGATATTCTGATAAAAATGTCTTTATGTAACTTCCTCTGTATGCATTCCAAGCTGTGAAGCCCTGAAGCTCTGATACGTAATACTTTCCATCAGCTGACTGTGTAGTATACTTTGGCGCATCAGCCTGACTATCATAGTAAGGCTTCTCCTTGCCATCTCGCTCATCCTCACTCATTGTAATTCCGTACTTATCCATACCTACAATGCTTCTGAGCTCATTTGTAATAGATGCAGAGAAGAATCCGGCGTTGTTTCCAACTGTGCTTCCGTCTGCCTTTACTTTATATGTATTCCAAAGTGCAACGTGAGCACTTCCGCCTACATTGGCTGTAGTATAATTTGGAGATGCAATCCAGCTTAATGTATCATGTGTGAACAATACAGCCTTACCAATATCAATAAAATCTAAAATATTATCTAATGCTCCATTAGCATTGCTTATATCATTAGAACCATAGATATCTGCAAAGCCTAATACAACCATATCGTATGATCTAAGCTTATCTCTCTCTGTATCGATATCTACACCTCTTGTGTACTTGTTGCTGCCTGCGGCATCTGCCTCATACAAAGCCTCAAATTCTTCTGCAGTCTTTGATTCTATTATAATATCATAACCAACCTCATCCTCTACTGCATTTAAGAGGTTTATAAAATCTGTATTAGTAGCCAAGTTAAGTGTACATGTACCACCGTTCTGAGTTGTCACAGCATCCGGTACAACCTGTAAAACTCTGATAACCTGAGCCTGTTCATTTTTAATGGCAGAAAAGCCTTTTACAGATGTAGCATATGCTGTCTCATTACCGGCCTCGTCCAACTGAATTACTTCTATCTTCCACGAGAGAATACCTACAAAATTTTCAGCCAGCTTTGAATCTATAATATACTCTGTATAATTCTCATCGCTAAGTGTAACTCTCTCTGCATAGTACAGCTCATTTCTGTCATCTGGCAAGCCTGCCTCTACATCCTTAAATACACCGTCACTATTTTTGTCTACAAGAAGCTTAACTCTGTATGTAGCTCCCATCTGACCTGTTATCTTAAACTTATAATGAAGATCTCTTGAACCAAATGATGTGATAACTCCATCTGCATAAGCAGGTTCTGCTGGTTTGTCAATCATCTCTATAGTTGGCAAACCATTATTTCTATAAAGTACCGCACCACCTATTCTGCTCTGACGTACAATACTGTATATTCTGTCTCCATTCTCGTCTCTCTGATTATATTTCTTTAATAAATCAAATAAATCGGATGTTGGATAAATCTTACTTCCATCTACATTATACAGGCTTTCACCTAATACAATAGGTTTTCCTGACTTGGCAAATTGCACAAGCTTTTCCTTTGTAATATCTGTAATATCGTTATCTGAGCTTCTTGTATTTCCAAGCTCATAGTTTAAATAAAGCTCTCCTGTACTACTGTCGTATGAGTTATATGGCTTATAAACACCACCAATCTTGTAGTATTCATGCATGTTTTTAAGAACAAATCTTTTGCCTGTTCCACCTGCTGCTGTCAATGCATCATAGACATTATCTGTCCACATATACTTTGTGCTTTCATCTAAAGTAACAACACCTGATGCGGCCGGTGTAAGCTTTTCATACTCACTTGGCAGATAACCAAGATAGCTTGTACCAAGCTTTGACAAATCACCATATGCCAAATAGATGTAGCCATTAAGGTTTCTATCATTATAAATGGTATTTCCATTTGTATCCTTTGTAAGAAGGTCCGTATTTTCACCGATAATAATCATATCGTATGTTGCCAGCAAATCATCTGTCATACCATTTAAGGCATTTGTAGAAACGCAATCTACATTTAAATACTGTCTGTAATTTTCCTCAGTCCATGTGCTGACACTAGACATAAGAAGCTTCTCGCCTAATGCCTTCACCTTATCAAATGTATCATAATCAAAGGAGTTACTTGGCTGTACCTCCAAAACATTCATAGTGTAATCAAATCTTACAATCTGTCCATCCTTAGCTCCAAGAAGATACTGCAATACGTTTACAGCTGTAGGTGATGAGCCTACTCTCTCTTCGAAGCCCGAACCGGTTCTTACTGTTGTGCTAATATTTACAGGAATAAGTACGCTGTCACCATTATATATCCAATAATCGTCTGCAAGTCTGTCAGGATATCTAAATGGGTTTGCGAAATATTCCTCTGTATCAATATTTGAGTCTGTTATTCCAAAATACTCATTAACAGGAATCTTTCCCTCTGATGGCCATGCAGTTGTACCATTAAGTGCAACTGTTGGAAGACCAAAATTATTAATATATTCCTTTACAGTGCCATCCACATCCACATATGTCTTCTGTAAGCCTTCCTTGAGCTCAGTATATTTCTGTGTTCCGAGCATTCTGTAAATCATCATTGCCTTATATAAGTTACCTGTTGTATCAAGATATTTCGGCTGCTGATTATCTATTACGATTGGTGTCTTAATTGTCTTTGTAGTTCCATCAGACAGCAAAAGCTCTCTTCCCAGTAATGCCACATCAAGAAGTGCCTCACACGACTCCCACTTAGCATCTCTAGGCACATAAGATACAGTTCCGTCCTCGTTTTCCACCTTCTGATATGTATCATAATATTTTCCATCAGATATGCTTCCAGTGCTTGTATAGAATACGTTAGAAGACTCACCAGACCATTTCTCGTAGCAAAGCTTTGTATTCTGGTCATGTGTGCTTGTTGATAGGATAATTAAATCTGCCTCATTGACATCCTCAATTGTCAAGTCATTTGCCTCTACTGTATTAAGATTTATCTTTCCATCCAAGATACCTGCATAGCTAGGTACGACATTGTTTATGAAAAGCTCCGGGCACTTTACTTCGAAGAGATTTGTGTAAGAATTGAATCTAAGCTCATAGCCAAAGCTTGAGAAATCTGTGCTTATAGCCTTCCACTCATCAACAACACTCCATGAACCGTTGTAAAAGTATCTACCCTGATTTTTGTAATACTCTGTTAAAAGTGTCTGATTTTCCTCTAAGCCCTTCTCTATTTCAGGGGCACCTACATAATATCCAAACTCACTAAGACACTTATCTGGAACAATCTCAAGAATAGTAAAATCATCCTGTAGTCCTGAAAGAATTCTGTCAATGATATATTCCATATATGGTTTAGAGCTCTCTGCGGCTCCTACATTTCCCATCTTATCATTTCCAAAATAAACGAATGCAGATGCCAGCACAGTCACAGAAAGAACTGCACTTACCACTCTTGTTTTTAAAGTTGTCTTTTTAAATAAATTCAATAACTTACCCATGCTCTCACCTACTTTACTTTCACTTGTAAAACGTTAGTTGCGTTGGTTAGTAATGTTTCTCTGCTGTCTGTTCTGTATGTTGTTACACTACTTAAAATATTTCTCACCTTAACTGAGATATCTCCATCCTTCTCACTCTTAAGGTCTAAATCTACATTTACATTTAGAGGGTTTACGTAATATCTATCAGTGCCTCCATCTGAAAGCTCTGTCTCTCTGATACAATCCTCGCTTACTGTCACATCAAAGCTTGTAACCATATCGCTCAAAAGATTTCCCTCAGACACTGCATCCTCATATGAGTTGCTTATATATAGCCTGCCCTCGCTCTTATCATAGGTAATGATACGCTCTGTAGTGACACTGTCATCGCCCTCAGCCGCAAGCTTGTTATTTGCTGTATTCACATCACCTGTGTAAACCACAACATCCTCGCCTGCATAGACGACTATCAGCGTCTTAGCCTCCATAATAGCCTCATCAATCTGATTTCTCACCACCTGATAATCATTGCTTATGTTGATATTGTCATTTTCATTATTGAACATCTTTGTACCCTGCACGAGTATAAAAGATAACATCAAAAGGACAATACCTGATATGGCTATGGCAACCAGTAATTCAATTAAAGTAAAACCCTTGTTATTATTCATGATTATTCTCTTTCACATTTACCGGTATTGTAAAATATCTTCATAGTTATATCATAAGTTCCGCTGCTTATTCCCATATATCCGATACCTTCAGATATATCCTGGTCAGCGTCATTAATAGTTACCCTGTTTACCTTGCCTGTAGATGAATTAAAATACATCTTAAGCTCATTTGCAGATGTGACTTCTGTCGGATGGTCTTTACCAAATGTTATAGTAATCTTTGAACCAAGCTCTCTCTCATCAATGAGAACCTCGGTGATACTTCCTTCTACCTCCTCAGTCTTGTTTAGACGGGCGAAATATGTATCCCCCTCCTTAACTATAGTCACATACCATTCCTTAGCTGCTATAGACATACTCTTTGTACGCCCGGTAGCCACATAATCCTTCACGCCTCTTTCCGCATCTTTGACGTAAGAGCCGTCAATAATAGATGTCGATGCAAAGACAGCCCCCACTAACACAACCATAATAGCTATAACTACTATGAGCTCCAGAAGGGAAAATCCACCATTATTCAGATGTCTTTTTCTGTCTTTACTCTTCATATTTTCTCCAGTTGTTAAAGTTTACCAAATCCTTGTAATCTACAGTTTCGACCTTTACCTCCTCACGGCTGTCATCATCTGTAGCACTGTGCTTAAACGCCTTAAAATACTCTCTAAATGGAATCTCCACAGTTATGTCCTCATCCTTAAATGAAGATTCATTTGTGATAAGATAGCGAACCATAGCCTCGTTAGATGTGATTGTGGCATTACCGTCAATGATAATGTCCTCACCGGCTATAATCATTCCATCAAAATCCTTGCTCACTCTAACTGTACCTGATGCCACTATGACACCGCCATTACAGTTTGATGGAACAATATAGTCGCCATCAATAGCAATTTTTATGTAATTCATTCCAGCCTCGCCGTACTGAATATAGGCACCTGTACTATTGTAAGGCTTAGAAGCTAGCCATGAATCATCAATTATAAAATCAAACATATTTGTAGAATTAATCTCATTACCATTTAAGAGATAATCCTTCTTCTGCCAAAGTGCTGAATCTATATCATTAACAATATATCTCTTTCCGCCATTAAGCTCATCTGTCCATGGCAAATCTACCAGGAGATGTGTAAGTATTGAATATCTGTTTTTCAAATCCATAGATGTCAAAACAAAGTCATCAGTAGATATAGTTCCTGCATTGCTTGCATATGATAAATCACCTGCAGTGGCCTCAGTATTTCCACCGAGTACATCTGAACCTAAACCATTATATGTAATGAGCAATGCGCCCTTTGTATATATATCTGAATTGCCTCCAGTGATAGTAACTGCTCCGTTTCCATCAAAAAGTGCTGCTGTATATTTATCAAGCTTTGATGAAAGTGATGAATCAGCTCCATTAAGGCCATTTGCCACATCCTTAACATAAGAAGCCGCTGAGTCCTTATCATGGAAGTTTAAATATACATACACAAGACCTGTATTGGCAGTTCTAACTGTATATGGAACTGTCGCTAAGTATCCCTGCTTGTACGCAAAGAAATTTGTAACATCACAAATCTTTACTGACGAATCCGCCTCTGCAGCTGCCTTCAATGCCTCCCATGTCTCTCTAGGCATCGGATTTGGAACAGGTCCATAATTCTTTCCTAAATACTCAGAAGGTATAAGGTAGATTTCCTGATTTCCCTTAAATGATAATGCCTCACCCGTCATATAGTCAGCATCCGCACCGTTTAAATCTATATAGGCATGTCCACCTAAAATCATTCTGTTAGTTCCAAGTGTAAGTGTAGATTCCTCACCATTTATGATAATAGCACTACTAGCCACATGACCTAATGAATCATCATATCCATCGTAGCTGTAGCCATAATAATTACCCTCTACATCAATTTCCGAATATTTACCTTCGCTGGTTAAATCGTCCTTTACATATGTATTGCACATACTGTCTATATCAATAATAGCTCCATCTGTCTTATCCTTGCCACTTTCCAAATATATTCCGGTTGTAAGGTTTGTGCACCAGATGTCTGTGCTTGCTGCTGTAAATGATGACTTATTATCTGCATTACCCGTTACAATAATGCTTCCACTAGCTCCACCATTATCGCCACCACATATTAAATTAATATTCTGTCCTGCCAGGTCAGATACCATATTAAGCTGACCACCTCTTACGCTGGATGCCAATATATTTACAATATTTCCTGCGTATATAGATGACTTTGCAGTAACATGACTTCCATTGATAGTAAGATTTCTATCAGCTATTATTCCGTATCTTAAGAAATCATCAAGTCTGTTAGTACTTGAGAAATCAACTGTCATATTAGGGAACTGTATCTCCAAATCTACAAGTACATTAGAGAAATATGTCTCACCGGACTTTTCTTCCTTATATGAGACATTTACATCCTTTATAATGAGCATATAAGATATACCTGTATCAGCATTTTTATATGCCTCAATCTGTCCAATTGATTCAATCTTTGCAAGACCTGCATCATAGCCCTTTATATAGCCTTGAATATAAGCTAAAACCCTCTGTCTTATGGCAGGGTCAACTACTGTGAGACTCTTTTGTCCTTCTGCAAAGGAAATCTGTCCCTCAGTCATCTTAGCAATCAAATAATCCATAAATATGCTTTTAAACTGCTCATTTGCCGAGTCATTATCAATAATATAAGAATATCCTTCCGGACTTATCTTTACAATATTTGTAAGAACCTTCTCGTAAGCCTTTCCCAAATTATTCATTGTATCGAGGCCCACACCTGCACGTATCTCATCTAAAACAGACTCTGCTGTATAGAATGTGCTCTTTACATTTCTATCTACATTTTTCATAGAAATATTGCTCATAGATGCCGCCATAATAGCAAGCGCTAATGTTGTCACAAGCGAAATAATCACAATCGCCAAAATAAATGTAGAACCGGCATTATTCATTTTTCTTAAAGATATCTTCTTCATGACTGCTCTCCTATCTCACATCTACTTTGTAGTTGTGAATGTTGCAACTGTATCTGTGCTACCTTCCTCTGTCACCGTAACATTCATCTCATATAACGCGATGCCTGTATTGTAGTCTCCATATGTCAAATCGTATGAGTTCGAGAATGTTGTATCCTTATCACCAATGTTTGTATAAACCTTAAGTCTCTCTGACTCTGTGTTATACATTGTGTAATCCACACCATTTATGTAGAGATTTCTTGGATTGATTCTCATAAGCTTACCTGCATCATAGCCAATATTTGTGGCCTGTTGCTCTGCTATATAAAAATACAAATCGTGTTCGTTATCAATATTTCCTGTGTAATTGTATGTAATATTAATCTTATCTGAGTTGTAGAAAAATTCTTCTGTACCACCAAAGCCTATACTGTATTTATCAAAGATAGGACATATCATATAGATATTGTGAATCTCATCACCTGAATAGCTTTTTTCCATACTCTTTGTAACAGTAACGCTTACACCATAATCATATGTGTATGTCATATTAAGCTTAATATCATAAAAATACTTTTCCGAAGTGCTGTTGTAATCACAATTAACTATTATGTCAGTAGACTTTGTTATCTTCCTTCGCTCAGCATCTGTATTAATATTTTTTACAATATTGTTATCCAAAGTGGTTCCTGCAAATATTTCCATCAGCTGCTCATCAAAGCTGGCGTACTGTCTGTACAGCATAACGCAATCAGAACCATACAACCCTGAAAACACCGGTAAATTCACATCATTAACCTGCAATTTATCGCTTTCCAGTCCACCTGCATATGTGGTTGGATCAAGCTCTACTGTCACAAGGAAATCTTCCCCGTCAGCACCCTCTACAGCGATGTTGCTAAATGTGTACTTACCGGTAGTCTCATCATAAATCACTTCTACTCCCTGGTCCTCATAATTTTTCACAAGCTGCTCCACTTCAAAAACCTTAAAAACCTCTGCCATGTCCTGAGCTACAGATGTACCGTTCTGTATTATTCTTGCCTGGCCATTTACCTTTATGGCATTTATAAAGCTATTGATAAGAGGTGTGGAAATGATGGCGATTATGGCCACGGTTGCAAGTATCTCCACTAAAGAGACACCCCTGTTGTCACTGTTAAATTGTCTTCTTATTTTCTTAAAAAATCCCTTTAACTTTACCATAGCCAAATCACCTCCGTTTCCTTTGATTATTTTCTTTATTACTCTGTGAAGAACAGTACTACTCCTTCTGTCTTCTCAATTTTGATTCTTGGATTCTCTATATCATCATTTATGACTGCCACATTGAGAGGCAAATCAGAATTGTTTACTATAGTTACATTTGCAAGTGAGTTATCCTTGTCACCCATTCTTGGCTTGCTTATCATAAGCAGGTCAAGTGTATCACCGCAAACTAATGGTGCACCTGCATTGTAATTATCCGCTGGGTACGCGCTGCTGCCAACCTTATACTTTACCTTGTAGCTTCCGGCTTCTCCAGATACCTCAATTGTAATATTCTCAACACCTTCTGTGTCTGATGTGACAACTGTCTCATTTGATGGGTCTCCAGCCTGTCCAACAGCCACTGTATCCATATCAGAGCCAACCTGATTCATTATAAGGAAAAGGTCGTAATCTGTAATAATCTTATCTCTGTATGTGCTATCAGATGTGATTGTCTTAAATGTGTCTGATGAAAAAATATTGTCTGTACCTACTGGCACATCCTTTATAAATACATCCTCAACTGGACGGTCACTTCCTGTAATAGCATACAGTGTAACCTGCATTGTTCCTGATACAATATCAGTAGACTCACTATATGAGAATGATACATTATTTACAGTTACCTTCTTACCAAACTCTTCAAGATATGTGAGCACCTTTTTGAAATCCTCATATAAACACTCATAAGAAAGTGAAAGCTGCGTGCTTATACCCTTGTAATCACTAGAGTAAACCTTCTCTCCTGATGTATCCGGATTTGATGATGTAACTGTACCAAATGTATACATACTATCGACATTTGTGAAGCTCATCTGCTTTAACCATACACCAGTATTCTTTTCAACCATACCGAGGAAAATAAGTACCTGCTCCTGTGTAATGTTTGTATTGTAGCCAGCAAGAAGTGCATCTCTGACTGTTAAGCTTACCTCTGTGTCGAGAAGATAATTCTCTCTGTTCATATTCATAACATTTAAAGATGTATATTTATTCTTTAAAGTTCTAAGCTCTGAATTGTAGTCCTGATTATTTGTTGACAGGATGTCGAAGAGTTTAACTGACCCTGCAATCACAATAACGATTAAAAGAACCAGTAAAAGCTTTTTATCTCTATCTGATACTTTAAGTGTCATATTACTCCTCCTCCCCTTCACCGGACTCTTCCTCTGTAGAAAGCTCCGGATTTACATAATACTCAATACCTGAGTTAAATACACACACAATGTTAAATGCAGATGTAACCACACCATACTCATCCTTTGACTCAGAAGAGCTTGATACGAACACTCCACCTACACCCGGCATATCATTTAACTGTGTTATAAACTTAGCAATAGACTGCTTAGTACTTGTCACTGCAGAGATAGTCACGTTACCATTATTTACTGACATACTCTTAATAGAAACGTCACTTGGCATGCCCTTCTCTAAGGCTAAAATGAAATCGTGAAGATAATCATTTGCATTTGATGTGAGAGCCACAAAGTTTTCTACATCTCTAAGCTTATCCTTAGAATCATAGTAATCCCTTACTACTATCTCGATGCCTTTTACAGACTGAATCTTTTCTTCCATATCCTCAATATCAGACTGCAATGAAAGTCCCTCTAAAAATGGAAGAAGTATTAAAATTCCACCTGCTACAACTGAAGCTGCCAAGCCAAGTAAAAGATATTTAATGGACTTATCCTTCTTGCCCTCCTTCTCCACGCTCTCAGGCATAAAGTTTATCGGGTCAATGACAGCACCAACGTTTGCTATGTATAGAGAAACCATCTTTGGTTCCAACACAAGATTTGGAGCTATAGTCACCTCATTAAACTCCATAATCTGCATTACGCTAAACTCAAACTCATTGGCAAATAAGTTTTCAAGACCAAGCATATCGACAGACACTCCTGTAAGGTATGCCTTTTCTACCGCATTCTGATTATTTCTTGATGTATAGTAGTCAACCACTCTCACAATGCTGTTTATAAGATATCTAAGTGACTCTGTCACCTCATCTCCATCAAAGCTGTTATGGATAAGTCTCTCTGTGGCGATAAGCTTCTCTGCCTCTTCTTCACTTAAATCCTTCTCCTCCATAACTGCCTGAATAACAACATTCTTACCATATGGTACACTTCTTTGAAGCTCTAACACATTATTTCTAAACACATTAACTGTAGATGAATCATCATCCACCTGTATAACTACTGAAACCTCTGGTCCAATCTGCTTACCAAGTAATGATACTGTAGCATTACTGTAGCTCTCTAAGTTCTTCACTGTAAGACCTAATGACTTGGCCAGCTCATAGTAGCTCTCTATCATTTCCTTAGCAGCTGCATATACACCTACACGAAGCTGCTTTTCACCCTCTGCTGTCTCCACCTGAGAGACAATCTTCTGAGTGATAATATACTCCTCTATGTTTACAGGGAAATAATCTGAGGCATTTGCCTTTATCATATCCTTTAGCTTTGCCATCTTAAGAACAGGTGTGTAAACCTCCTTGTAGGCAATTTTTGAAGACTTTATAATATATGTAATTTCCTTTGCTACAACTCCTTCAGCAGCAAATGCTTCCTTTAAGACTGTCGCAAGTCCTTCCACATCTGTAAGTCTTCCGTCATCTATATATCCATCCGGCACAGCTACCGAAAACGCCTTTTGGATAGTTTGCCCCTTTGCCGAATAGGTCATCTCACAGATTTCTATTTTCTGTTGACCCATTGTGGCTGTAATTATCGATGCCATTAAAAGTTTCCTCCTTAAGTTAATCCCAAATTCCTCGATTTGTGTTGTCTGCTTAAAGCAGAAATGCTTCTGCGCTAAACAAACATCACAAATCATCGTAATGCTTGATTTTTAGCCGATAATCAAACCTATATACCAGTTCAAAATATCATAGCCCCAAAGCATAGCTATAAAAATACCTAATGACAGATATGGGCCAAGGGCCAACACTCTGTCCTTCTTAAATGCAATCATTAAAATAATATGTATAATAGAGCCGAGAATACAGCCTACTAAAAATGCCACTAAAATATTCTGCCATCCCAGTAGTAAGCCTGCAGCCGCCATAAGCTTTATGTCGCCTCCACCTATACCTCTTCCCCTTGTCACAAGGAAACAGATAAAAAGGAATCCGCTGACTGCTACCAATCCAATAAGATATGTGAAAATATTCTCAAAATCAACTATACATCTAACGACTCCGAGACCAAATATGTACCAGTTAAATGCTACCGGTATCTCAAATGTTCTCCAGTCTATAACACTAAGTACCAACAATGCTGACACACATAAACAATACAATATGCTTACGTAGTTAAAGCCGTTCACAGCAATTATCCATACATACCCGACACCATTGATAAGCTCTACCAATGGATATTGTATAGAAATCTTCGCCTTGCAGTATCTGCATTTACCTTTGAGGAACAGCCAGCTGAAAAGCGGTACAAGGTCGTACCACTTCAGCTGTGTCCCACAACTCATGCAGTGTGAGCGCTCTGTTGCAATATTCTCTTTTTTCGGTATCCTGTATATACAAACGTTTAAAAAACTTCCGATGACAAGACCATAGAGGAATATCACCATATATATTAATGTTGTAAACAGATTTAACTCACCTAGCATATTTCTATTCCTTTAAAAAATCCAATTACTCAGTCTCAACTGTAAATGTACCAAATGATGTTCTCATAGCATCAGTATCATAAAGTCTTCCTGAAATATATGGATTAAAATCATCTGCTTCATTTTCTGCTACTGGCGCAATAATAGAAATAACATTATTATCACCTACAGCAACCTGAATGTCCGCTGTTGTAAGACCTTCAAACGCTTCTGATGATGCATCAAATGTATATACACCATTTGTAATATTTGTATCATTAGCATTTGTTAATATTTCTGACATTGTTGTTAAAAGAATATCATTTCCATCAACAGCCATTAACTCAGCTAATGTACATCCATCAGTTTCTGAAGCTGTTAATCTAGCAACATCAAAGTTAGCATCCTGATCCATTACAAGTAATCCCATAGCTGTATCTACAGCGTCAAGTGCCTGAACGTCCTTTGAGTAGTTTGCTTCCTCAACATATCCTAAGATAGCTGAACCAAGTACTGCGATAAGTACTACCATGATTGCGATAACAACAATTAACTCTACGAGAGAGAAACCTTTGTTATTCTTCTTCATTTCTCTTAAATCCTTCATAAAAAAGTCCTCCATTGTATTTTTATATATTTGGCTTTCGCCTAAACGCCGATGTCGGGTGAATCGGCGTTATTAACGTGATTGTTCATCAGCGAAGTTTGCTTCGCAAACTTCGGCCACGCTTCGGTCTAGCCCTCAGCTAGTGAGTACATGTCGAGGATTGGTGCGTAGATTGCTGCGATAATTGCCACTACTACTACCGCCATTACTACGATGATAAGTGGCTCCATAAGTGAGGTTGCTGTCTCTGTTGTCAGCTGTACTTCCTCGTCGTAGTAGTCTGCTACGTTTACTAACATGCCTTCCACATCTCCGGCTTCCTCACCTATTGCTAACATGTGAAGTACCAGTGGTGGGAACAGTCCACTGTTTTTAAGTGGTACCGACAGTGCTATACCTCTCTGTACCTGCTTTACTGCATCCTTTAAGGCATCCTTATATAGGATGTTATCTAATGTTTTACCTGTTATCTCTATAGCTTCTATAAGTGGCATACCTGCTGCCAAAAGTGTTGAAAGTGTTCTGGCAAATCTTGCCGACTCTGTCTTGACTGTCAAATCTCCAAACACTGGTATCTTAAGCTTTAACCTAGCCAACACTCTCGAGCCGCTCTCTGACTTAGCATATAGCTTATAGGATACTACCAAAAACGTAATACCACCGACCCATAGGTACCAGGTCTCTATAAGCGAATCACTGAGTCCCATGACAAACTGTGTATATGCCGGCAATTCTGAACCCATATCTGCGAATGTATCAGCAAAGCTTGGAAGTACCTTGGTAAGCATTATGACTACGATAATAGCTGTAACGCAAAGAAGTACAATCGGATACATCATAGCCTTCTTTACCATGCCCTTAAGCTTTGTATCCTTGTCAAAGTGGATACTCATTCTCTCTAAAGCTACCTCTAAGCTACCTGAAGCCTCTCCTGCCTCTATCATATTAATAAGGATACCAGGGAAAACTCTTGGTCCTTCCTTCTTCATGGCATTTGATAAGGTTTCACCCTTCTGTACGCTATCCTTAACATTTTTAAGTGATTCCTGATGACGCTTATTGTTTGTCTGTGTGCTTAGCATATCGAGAGCTGTTATGATGCTTATACCTGCGTGAAGGATTGAGTTGAACTGCTTACAAAATACAGCCAAATCTCTTGCCTTTACCTTTTTGCCTTTGCCCATACCTCCAAAGGTAATCTCTTTATTAAGTAAAGATGCTTCCTCAATCTTTAGGATTGTGTTGCCTTCACTTTTTAATAAGCTCTTTGCCTTTTCTAATGTATCTGCCTCTATATTACCTTTTTTCGTTTTACCGGTTTTATCTATAACCTGATATGTATACTCTGCCATATGTACCCCTTCCCTAGAAATCCAGGCTCAACTTACGCTCCATATTCTGTGAATCCTGTGCGTAATTAAGTGCTGACTCTGCACTAATCTGACCTGACATATACAAATCATAAAGTGCATCATCCATAGTTTGCATTCCCAGCTTCTTGTTAGTCTGTATCATAGATGTTATCTGGAATGTCTTTCCCTCTCTGATAAGATTCTTTATGGCAACATTGTTGTGCATAACCTCAAAGGCTGCCACTCTTCCCTTTACCTTATCTCTGGCAATAAGCTGCTGAGAAACTACACACTCAAGAACCATAGCCAGCTGCACTCTTATCTGCTCCTGCTGGTGTGGTGGAAATACATCAATAATTCTATCAATAGTAGCTGCTGCTCCGATAGTATGGAGTGTAGAAAGAACAAGGTGTCCTGTCTCTGCCGCTGTAATAGCTGTAGCGATGGTCTCCAAATCTCTCATCTCTCCTACAAGGATTACATCAGGGTCCTCTCTCAACGCCGCTCTAAGAGCGCTTCCGTAAGAGAAACTATCCAAACCAATCTCTCTTTGATTTACCATAGATTTCTTATGTGTGTGAAGATACTCTATAGGGTCCTCGAGAGTTATAACGTGATTCTCAGTTCTCTCATTTATCTGATCTATAAGAGAAGCCAATGTAGTAGATTTACCGCTACCTGTTGGTCCTGTAACCAGTACCAGACCCCTCTTTTTCTTGTAAAGATTTACAACTGATGGTGGAATACCAAGGTCATCCGGCTTAGGTATATGTGTTCCTACAAGTCGGATAGCTGCTGACATAGAGCCTCTCTGCTTATACACATTAACACGGTATCTGCCAACCTGTGGAATAGAAAATGAGAAATCCACCTCACCCTTGTCCTCTAAGATATCAGTCTGTCTAGGAGTAAGAATCTGACTTATGATAGCACTTGTATCATTTGGCTGAAGTCTTGGATAATTCATATCCACAAGCTTTCCGTTGACACGCATCTTTGGCGGAACACCAACAGTAATATGTACATCAGATGCTTCCTGCTCTTTTGCAATTTTCAAAAGTTCTTCAATAGTAACCATTTATCCCTTTTACTCCTCGTCCGCGTTGTATGTAACCTTTAATAGTTCTGCCATAGATGTGATACCCTCGCAAACATATTTTGCCGCAGATGCCCTAAGAGAACTCATTCCATCCTCCTCGGCCTGTGCCTTTATCTTGTCTGCTGTAGCACTTTGAGCTATAAGATTTCTAATCTTCTGGTTGATTGTCATTATTTCATAAATACCGATTCGGCCTCTGTAGCCTGTGCCATTACAAAGCTGGCATCCACATGGAACATATACTTTCTGCTCCTTATCATCCGGTATTCCAAGAATTCTCTTTTCGTCTACTGTAGCCTTCTTCTCTCTCTTACACTCACATAATCTTCTAACAAGTCTCTGAGCGATAATTCCCACAAGAGAATCTCCTAAAAGGTATGGCTCAACGCCCATATCTATAAGACGTCCTACTGTAGCAGCTGTACTGTTTGTATGAAGTGTACTAACTACAAGGTGTCCTGTGATAGATGCTCTGACGGCAATCTCTGCTGTCTCGCCATCTCGAATCTCACCAATCATAATAACATCAGGGTCCTGTCGCAAAATAGAACGAAGGGCACTGGCAAATGTCATATCAGCCTTATTATTAACCTGTACCTGATTAACGCCATCTACGTTAGCCTCTACAGGGTCCTCAACTGTGATAACATTTACCTCCTCTGTACTGAGCTCACTTAGGGCTGTGTAAAGAGTTGTGGACTTACCACTACCTGTTGGTCCTGTAACTAAGATAATACCATTTGGATTCTTAAGAATATTGTCAAACTTCTCCAAATCCTCCGGTCTCATACCAAGCTCACTCTTCTGCTTCTTGAAGCCTTCCTTTGACGCAAGTCTCATAACGACCTTCTCGCCATATACTGTAGGCAGGTTAGAAACACGGATATCATACTCTCTATGGTCTACATCAATAGTGATACGACCATCCTGTGGCTTTCTCTTCTCCGAAATATCCATACCAGATATAATCTTAAGTCTGGCAATAATAGCAGGGAACAAAGCCTTATCATATGTAATAATCTCTCTTAGCACACCGTCTACACGGTAACGTACTCTGACAAAATTTTCAAAAGGTTCAATATGTATATCACTGGCTCTCTGTCTGGCAGCCTGCTCTATAAGATTCTTTACTAATACTACGATAGGGGAATTCTCTACATCCTCACGTCTTCCTGCATCTTCCTCTTCCTCTTCATAGTAGCCTTCCTGCTCCTTCTTAAACTGCTCTGCGATGGCATTTGCCGCCTGTTTACCAAAGAAACGGTCAAGCTGTGAATTAATCTGAGATGTAGTAGCGATAAGTGGTTCAATCTGCATACCAGTGATAATAGACAAATCATCTATAGCATAAAAATCCTGTGGATCAGCCATAGCCACTCTCAGTGTATTCATATCAGACTCTGAAAAGCACACAGGAATAAGCTTGTACTTTCTAGCCACAGGCTCACCAATAAGACGAACAGCCTTCTCATCCATGTCCGCCTTACGCAAATCAATATATTCAACCTGAAGGTGCTCCTGGAGGGCTTTCGCCATTTCATCCTCCTGTACGTAACCTAACTCTACAAGAGTCTCTCCAATAAGTGTTCCCTTAGGTTTGCTTTTCTGTAATTCTAACGCTTTTTCAAGCTGTTCTACCTTAATAAGACCGGCATTAACAAGTGCGTCACCGATACGCACTTTCTTTCTAAATCCTGCCATGAACTCTTCCCCCTAGTTACATGAAAAATTTATTTACCATATTTACATCATCAAAATATGTTCAGTTAACAATATCGTAACATATAAAGGTCGATTTTTCAAGAAAAATCGACCTTTATCCACAAAATTATTTTATTTTTGTTAAATCAATCCACAAAAATGTCTATTGCTGTTGATTATTGTTGTCCCATGGAGCCTGTTGAACCTGCTGAACCTGCTGTTCTACTGGCACTTGCTGCACTGGCACCTGCTGCACCGGTTGCTCTACCGGCATCTGCTGCACTGGCTGTGCTACCGGCATCTGCTGTACTGGTTGCTCTACCGGCATCTGCTGTATTGGCATTTGTTGCACTTGCTGGGCTACCGGCATTTGCTGTACTGGCTGGGCTGCCTGCACTACCTTCTTTGACTCTTTTTTAACTCTGCTCTTTCTAGCCGCACCCTTAAGCATTCTTGCAATTAGAGCTACAACAAATATAACAGCCATCGCTATCATAACTACAAAGAGCACATCCTCATAGAAGAGGTAATCTGCAGCCTTTGCAATATCCTTACCTACAAGCGCTACATATTCTGCACTTCTATTGTAATTATAAAGTATAATATAGAGAATCACTGAGCCAACCATAAATATACCACTTGCCACTGTTCCCAATGTAAGTGACATAAGGTTCTTCTGACCCTCAGCATTAGCCGAAGCCTTCTTACCTATAAGCATAAACGAGAGAATAATAAGCACAAGCACTGCAATAACAATTATCACAGTAGGAAATATACTTCCTCCCTCTGTAGAGACAACACCTGTCTCTTTCAATATGATATTCATACTCTTTGTTGTACTAATGTCTGTCTCACTTGTAGCTGTGACAACTACCGAGTTGTCGCCTTCTTCCAATTCAACAACATAAGAGAATTCACCTGACTCGTCAAGCTTCACCTCTTCATCATTGATGTAGAGCACTTTTCCATTCTCAACCTTACCATAGATAGTAACTTCATCATCTTTAAATGTCTTGCCATTAAAATCCTCGTAGAATGTGATTGTAGGAGAAATTGTACTATAATAAATTTCCTCTTTTACACAATAGTAAATATTATCTTCACCAAGAAATGATGCTTCAATATTATTTACACCCTGAGATAAACCAAATAATATCTCATCAGAATCTTTAATAGTGTACTGTCCTTCTTCTTCATTTAACTTAACATTAAGTGTTGTCTCATCCTCTGTAGCATAGGAGAGCTTAACCTGTGAGTCACCTGTCACCTCATCTGTTAATACATTAAGACTCTCTCCATCTGCAAGGTCTATCTTCTTTGAAACCGGCTCAGATAAAACACCATCATCCTTGTAGTATATTGTGATTTCAAGCTCCTTTACATCCTTTTTGTAATAAAAGCTTGTAAATCTGTCTGTAACAGTTCCTGTGAATACTGGTTCATCGTCATCTCCATCACCGATTACAATCACATTAAACTCGTCACATCTTGGTGCATAGTCTTCCCAGTCTAATCTGACCATGTTTTTATCAGCATAAACATATGCCACAAAATCTTCCATAGCCTCCGGTGTGTTAGGATTTGTATACTTGAAGCTGTCAGTTGTCATAGAATCAAACATCTCGAGACCTTCTACATAGGTTACTTCAAGCAACAGTCTATAATCACCATACGACGAAATGTTCATAAACACATCCAAATCGACAGGAAGACCTGTATCTGCACTACCGCTGGAAAGCACCTTTTTAGCACTCTCATTTTCACCGGCTATAACAGAGATAACATAATCAAATCTAACTATCTCTGCTTCGCCCTTTGACACTTCAAATCTTACTTTAGCAGTATCTTCCACTATCTCCACTATCTCAAAGGATTGTATAGCTATACCATCCACAGAATCAATTATAGAATATTTTATGTCTCCGTTATCTTTTCGATCAATTTTTATTCTCCACTGTCCAGCTTCTGCACCAAACACCTTATAACTACTAAATCCTTCACCATGTTCGGCCACAATCTCCGTATCCGGATTCACGCCTACCGTGTACTCCTTACCACTGGGAGAAACAAATGTTATATCTGGTTGCTCACCCTCATATCTAAAAATAACAGCTAAATCACCTGCTTCTTCATGGTATATAAAATCTTTTTCCTCCACATCAGCCTTTACGTCTGCAGGTTGCATCAAAGCAACCGCAAACACCATAAATGCTACAAGAGTCAATCTAATTATGTTTTTTATACTTTTCATAAACGCTCCTTACACTCCCTGATTACACAGTTCCATTCTTGTCACCTGTATTACCATTCTCATCAATATAGTAATAAAGTCTCTTTGTCTTACTTCCATCTCTATATGCTAATGCAAGTGTAAACTGTGGTGATCCTGATTCAGTGTAATATACACCCAAAAGAACAGTTGCCTTCTCATCAATAGTAGTATTGAATAACCACCAATCAATATCCACAAGAACTGTTCCCTCTAGCTCTATTCCAGTAAATCTGCTATGCATACTCAATTCGCCTTCACCAGTTATCTCAAGAGTACAGTTTAAAATATCCCACATGATACCAGCTTCCAAAGTCGCATTAATTCCATTAACCTCCACATTATCAAGGTCAAGTATCTCGCTACTATAATCAAATGTTCCAAGCTGCACAGTCGCATTAGCCAGCTTTATTTCTTCAAGCAGATAAAGAGACGCCGATGCTTCAAAGCTAAATGGATTAACTCCAACCTTAAACTCTGTCTCTGGCATTTTCAGCAATGATACATCTCCAACAAATTCCTCCAGAGCTGGGAATATTTCCGACACTTTAAACGCACTTATATCCAATGCTCCTCTTAAAATAAGCTTTGTAAAATCTCTCTCCTCTAACGCTGCTGCTATCTCTTCTGCACCAAGCGTAAAGTTGCCTAACGTAAGAGGAACCGGTCCAATCTTAAATGTCATATCTTTGTCTAATGTAAGACTAAATTTATCCGGGGTAAATCCGTCAAATGTTACCTCCGCACCGATTCCAACACCTCCAAAAAGATTTTTAAACTGTATCATTCCACCAAATGTATACTCATGCGCTATTGTATCAATACTAATTTTAAGAGCACTCATATCAAGATAAACTGGAGAATTAAACATATTCCACTGATGATAATCCTTAATATTATCATAGTCTTTTTCGCTTTCTCCACCTATATCGATTTTCACTCCTATATTTCTATCTGTTAACGACGCTGTGCACTCATTTTCAATGGTAAACGATGAATCAGAATCATTCGGATTAAAAATCAGCTCTTGGAATGGAAGTGCAGATGTTGTCGAACCAAACTCTAGCTTTATCTCATTTGGATACAACTTAATACCAGGTGTGTTAATATACATTACCTGGAACACTTTAAGTATTCCAACCTGTATCTTATCAACGGCATAATTCTCATAATCTAAGCGATTATCATAATCATTATAAAGAGAGAAAGTTTCCAGTGCTGGCAAGTCTATAGCAATATTTTTCTCAGCAAACACCTTTCCAAGCCCCTCTGCTGTATCCGGGTCAAACATTACATATGAACCACTCTCATCTACAACTGTTATCTCATAATCATTAGACAGGTCACCTGTTAATGTTACATTGCCTTTAAACTTAAGCCAGCCATTCATTGTAACATCGCCACTTAATATTATCTTATTTCCCTCTGTTGTTTTCTTTAGAGAGGTAAATACATATGGTCCAAATACCGTAGACGTCTCACTTCCGTTCTCACATACAGTGAAACCATCCTTTATTATACACCTCTTACCATCGATACTAACCTCCACGTCATATGTTCCCACAGCTATTGTCGAAGGAATTGTCATTGCATATGAATTTTCATTTTTATATGTAAGAGATATATCATAATCAAGGTTTCCGTTAAGCTTAATAGATGCAGCAGCATCCTTACTAAAGCCACTACCTGTAAGTGTATTATTAATATCAACATTTGACTTATAAGCTGTACGAACCGATAAGCCATTTACATTCACTGTTCCAACAGGTAAACCCGAGCCATTCTGGCTGCCATCATCTGAACCACCACCATTTACGAGCGAGTAGTACTTCATATCCCTAAGATTCTCGCTCTCAATCTTCACCTCAAGAGTACGATTGCTCTGAGTAAGGGTGTCCTTCGCCTTATACTTAACAATATACTGATTGTCTACCTGACTGTGAAGCAATTCATAAAACGCCTGCAAACTCACACTATCAGAGGCATACACAAAATTTCCATTACCAGCACTTGCAATAGAATTCAAATATGCAGTATCTACATCACCAAGTCCTAATGTATAAACAGTAATATTCTTAGTCTTAGCAAGCTCTGCCAGCTCTGTATTGATTGTCTCATCGCTGGCTGCTGAGCCATCCTGACCATCAGTCATAACAATGATAACATTATTATCAAGTCCTGATGTACTAAAGCCATTGATTGTTCCAATAAGAGAATCATAGATAGCTGTTCCGCCATTTGCTTCCATTCCGTCTACAAATGCTTTAAACTCTGATGCAGATGCGCCAAAACCTACCTGTCCTTCTATGCCTGATGTAAATTTAACAACACCTATTTTTTCTTTAGGATTCTTCTCATTAGCATATGACATAATAGCATTCTTAAGGTCATCTATACTTCCACCCATACTTCCTGAATTGTCACAGATAAGTATAGTCTTAACCTGATTGTATGTCACCTTTTCAATTGTGAAATCTTTAATCTCAAGACCACAATCATATACTGTGATAAGGTCCTTAAGCTCCTCTGCTGTACTTGCATAGTTCGTTGAAACTATAATTCTTGCAGATATTTCCTCAAATTTATCTTTGTTTATATTTCCAATTGTAATCGAACTGATAACCTTACTTACACACTCTGTAACTGCCTGGGAGAACTCCTTCTCCATCTCAACCTGAATATCACCTGTCAAAAATCCACCACCGGAACCGTCTGACGAGCTATCTGACTGCACTTTTTCTGGCACCAACTCATCTGCTCCCATAGGAAGAGAATTATTAAGTGCCTGGTCTACATATGTAGATACATTTGTAATATTTGTTCCACTATTATTTTCACTTGAATCCTTGTTGATAACCTGCAACACTTCCATCATAGGCTGTGAGTACTCAGGGTCATCACTGTCAGGACTATCTAAAATAGCCTGATAAATATGTTCATCTCTCTTTGCCTCATCCTCAAGATAATGCTCAACCTTCGCTATCTCAAGGTTCACTTTAGAGCTATCAACATTTGTATTTCCTGCCTCAACTATTTCTGTCAACTCATTCTTCATAGTTGCAAGCTCTGGATGTCTAGTCTGAACCTCCCATGATTCCACAGTTGACTCAAGCTGAGTAGCCTCTTTACTACTCATATCCTCTTTAATAACATCCATTTCCTCTGCTAAATGTTCACCAACTACCTCTGCATTATCTGCAAATTCCTCAGCGAACTCATCAGGGAAATCTGTAGTGTTAATAATGCCGTTTATGTACAATTCAGAGGCAATTGCCATCTCATTTTCTGTAGCATTTTCATCCATAACCTTAGCTATAGTCTTATAATCCTCTTTTAAAAGATTAAGCTGTAAAAATGCATCTCTTGCTGCCGACACATTAAAGGCTTCCGGATTTTCATTACGCATAGTAATAAGGCTTGTATGAAGATTCTCAATCTCCTTTTTTTCCTCTTCACTCAAATTATCAAAATCTGACTGGGCATACTTTGCGTAAGCATTCAAACTGCTCTTAATATTTTCTGCATACTTTGAGAAATTTGGATCTGCACCTTCCATCTTCTCAAATGATTTATTGACAGCCTCCATAAGCTTTTCTACATCTGGAGCTGACGATTCTTCTGAAGGATTTGCATACTCTGCAACCAATGTCTGCTCTTCTTTAATAAGCTCAGCATAATCTTCATTTTCTGCCAATCTGCTATAAATGCCATCTGCTTTATCATACATTCCCTGAAGAGCATAGATACGCGCTGTCAAAAGACTACATTCCTCGTCATATCCATATTCTTCACTGTAGTCATCTATGACATCCTCTGCCTGCTCAAAAGCACCTGCCGAAGCAAGACTTCCGGCAAATGCCAGCATATCTTCCTTTGGCAAAATCTTGTCAGCCCCATCATCACTAAACTGACCTATTATTCCCATAACTAAAGCTACTGCGCATGCCGCCGACACAACTCCGCCATACAGAAATGTGCCTATTCCTTTAGCCTTTCGTTTAATGATAAGCAGCCAGATAACTACTGTTGCAACAAGTAATCCCAGACCTGCCTGTAATACAATGTCCATCTCTCATCCTCCGTTTTTTGTTTCTCATTCTTCTATATTTAGTAAAATTTATTTTGATTAAGTAGCTTGTCCTGCTGCTGTATTGTTATCTCATCTGTTATATCAGAGATAAACACATAAAAAAGCTCGTCTTCCTTATTGTCCGCAGGTACCAAATGTCCACAGTCATCCAGCCATCTGATTTCTCCATCTTTTCTCTTTATACGATATCTGATGTAATCCATCTGTCCCTCGGAGCTCTTCACCTGATCATGGATTTCCCACTCTATTCTTGCCAGGTCTCCAGGATGAACCATTCCCTTAAACGAATTATTTACAAGCTTTGTAAACTCTTCCATAGTTTTACATCCATATATTTCTAACACCTTAGGATTTGCGTATAATATTTCCTCATCGCCATTAGCCTTGTAGATAAAGAAGCCCTCCGACATACTTGCCAATGTTCCCGCCATATTTTGACGTCGCTTCTCCTCTTCCTCTTTAAGAAGATTTTCAATGCTCATAACGAGCATTACAGCTGTCTTAGGAACACCATTCTCCCTCTCTGTCACTTTTATGGTTGTAAGGCACCATTCATCAGGACTCTCCGCCGAGCTTCTTCTGTAACGAAGTTCAATAGAATCCTTAGTCCTAAGCTCCTCACGTATATTTCCCAACGAGAGGAATTTTCTAATATTCTTTTCATTATATGGCAGAATCTTACCCATACCGAAGTGACGATTTACAGCTTCCTCATAATCGCCACGCTCTAACATATCAGACTCATCAGGGTAAATCATTCTTATATAATTGTTCTGAATATTCAAATGATATACCTCTTTATAAGAAGACATAATACCATTCAAAGCTTCCTCATATATGTGTAGATGGGTCACATCTCTCATAATGCAGCCTGCATATCCATACTTGTACTGATGGAAGGTCAGCTGAATGTATCTGTTTGTCACATCACTATAGAAGAAATACTCAGCCACCTCATCCATATAAGCAGCTGCATAAGCTTTTGCCAGCAGCTCTGACGGATTCTTCTCAAAAACTCTTGCTATGAGACTTCTAAGCATAGTCATACTACCGCCACTCATATTTTCCATCTGATGGTTTGCATACACTATCTCATAATCTATAGGGTCATTTTCATCATCAAGAACAAGTCTTCCCACAGAATATCCATATGGCATTTCACCGTAGAATTTATGCATGTCTTCCAATTGTTCTTCGAATTCTCCTGCATCCTCAACCATTATTGAGCACTTATTCTGATGTGCATGTTCCTCTGTCATATCAACCAGTGAACCGTAGTACATTCTGTGACCATCCTTCTCATTTAAGAAGAATACTCTCATATAAACCCACAGAACCTCACCGTCAGTTCTCATAAAATGAACGTGTCCTGTAGCGCCTTCCTCAGGATTCTGATATGCCTCCTCAAACATAGCCAGGAGTCTTTGCTTATCATCATCTCTTACATGGCTTCCTATTCGTCTGTCCTGAACATCTGAAGCATTTCCGGATATTCCTGTAAGCTGATAATACTGCTCATTTACTCTTGTTATCTCAATCCAGTTGTCATATACATCATAAAATGCTGTAGCTCCAAGCATGTTATTAAGCATGCTGTCATTGAACATATTATCATCGAGAAGCTCTCGCATACGAACAGCCTCCACCTGTCTGCACTTAAGGCCTTCGAAATCAAGCTTTCTCTCATCTGACAAAAGCTCTTCAAACTTGTCAATTGGCAATGGCTTGTAATAATAATAACCTTGAGTGTATCTACAACCCATACGCATAAGATATTTCTCCTGCTTCTGGTTTTCAACACCCTCCACGATAATAGGAAGTCCCATTACCCTCGCCATATTTACAACTGATTCAATAATGCTTATGCCCTTATCCTCCTCAGACTCTTCTATGTCAAGGAATCGCATATCAAGCTTAAGCACATCAACTGCCACATCCTTTAACATATTAAGAGACGAGTATCCGCTACCAAAGTCATCCATCATAACTAAGAAGCCTAAATCACGAAGCTCCTTCACTGTCTTATTTATGTCAACAGCATGCTCAGCATAAGCACCTTCTGTTATCTCAATCTTTAACAGCTTCGCTGGAAGGTCAAACTCCTCTAGAAGCTCTTTTAAATACTTTGGAACATCCATTGCAAATATATCCATTCGTGATACATTTACTGAGATAGGCACCGGATGATATCCTCTATCTATCCAGCTTCTAAGCCACTGACATACCTTTTTCCACACATGTCTGTCAAGCTCAGATATAAGTCCGTTCTTTTCAAGTGCCGGAATAAAAACTCCAGGAGATATCATTCCCTTTTCACCATGTATCCAACGTACAAGTGATTCCGCACCTACAATCTTTCCTGTAGAGATATCACACTGCGGCTGAGCAAAGAATGTAAACTCATCTCTGTCAAGGGCATCCTGAATCTCCACTAACAGTTCCAGCTCTTCCTCCAGCTTTTCCTCCATAGAAGAGTCATATCTGCAGATTCTGTTTCTAAATGTACCGATAGCCTTTGAAAGCGCTATGGTTGCATGGTCGTACATAACTGCTGCCGATACATCACCCTCCTTGGCGCACACACCAAAAACCGGGTAAAAGCACACTGCTCTGTTGTTCACTTCAAAGCAGCCCTTAACCGCATCCTCGATTTCTTTAAAAATCTTCTCATCATCAGGCACAACAATACAGAAGTTGTCCGCACCAAAATAACCAGCAACTCCTGCGTACTTATCCTGTATGTCTTTTAAAATCTTGGCAGTATTAACTAATACCTTGTCTCCTTCTTCTCTGCCATAGATTTTGTTGTAGAGTCTAAAGTGAACAAAGTCCATCGCCAACATAACATAATTACTCTTGTCCGCTTTAGAGAGCAACTCGTCTGCCCTTCTAAGGAAAATTCTACTGTCGTACAGTCTAGTCATAGGATTCAACTCTGTGTAGCCCAGACGAATATACTGTACCCCCTCTCCCTTTTGCTCTAATTCATTATCCATTACCTCACCTCCGCGCTAAAGGAAGTTAGCGCAACTCTCTCTCGCAAAGCTCCAATGCAGATGCGATAACAGCGTCCATATCATAATACTTGTACTCACCAAGTCTACCCCCAAATATGGTCTTATCTTCCTTCTCTGCAAGCTTTTTGTATTCCTCGTACAGTTTTCCGTTCTTCTCATCGTTTACAGGATAGTATGGCTCATCCCCTAGCTTCCACTCTGAACTGTATTCACGACTAATTACTGTCTTTGGCTGAGTGCCAAATTCGAACCACTTGTGCTCGATAATTCTTGTCCAAGGTGTCTTAGCGTCTGTATAGTTTACAGCTGCATTTCCCTGGAAATTAGGCTTATCTAATACCTCTGTCTCAAATCTGACAGAACGGTACTGCAATTCGCCTAATGTATAATTAAAGTAAGCATCAATCGCACCCGTATAGACTACCTTGTCAGCCAAAGAATCAAGCTCTGCCTTATTCTCAAGATAATCAACTCCTAGTCTTACTTCAATTCCCTCTAACATATTTGCTACCATCTTTGTGTAGCCGCCCATAGGTATACCCTGATACAACGCATTGAAATAGTTGTTATCAAACGTAAATCTAACAGGCAATCTCTTTATGATAAATGCAGGAAGCTCATTGCAAGGTCTTCCCCACTGCTTCTCAGTGTAGCCCTTTACAAGCTTCTCATATATATCTGTACCAACTAAGCTTATGGCCTGTTCCTCCAGATTCTTTGGCTCTGTTATGCCAGCTGCTTTTTTTTGCTCCTCGATTTTCTCTGCAGCTTCCTCCGGTGTAACAACGCCCCACATCTTATTAAATGTGTACATATTAAATGGCAATGAATACAGTTCACCATTGTAATTTGCTACAGGTGAATTGGTAAATCTGTTGAACTCAGCAAACTTTGTAACATAATCCCAAACCTTTTTATTGTTAGTGTGGAATATATGTGCTCCATATTTATGTACATTTATGCCTTCGATTTCCTCTGTATAAACATTTCCTGCTATATTAGGTCTCTTATCTATAACAAGTACACTTTTCCCTGCTGCCTTTGCCTCATGAGCAAACACAGCTCCATATAATCCTGATCCAACTACTAAATAATCGTACATACTCTGCCTCATTTCTATTAACCATTTAATCTCACTACTAAATCATATTATTTTTATGCCATATTTTCCTTTGCAACAAGGTTATCTGCACCATACATCTTTCTAAGTCTTGGCTTCTCAATCTTTCCTGTTGCATTTCTAGGTATTTCTGCAAAGATAATTTCCTTTGGACGTTTGTATCTTGGAAGGTCAAGGCAGAACTCCTCAATCTCCTCCACAGTACATTCCATACCATCCTTTATCTCTATAATAGCTGCTGTCTTCTCTCCTAAACGTCTGTCCGAAAGACCGATAACAGCCACATCCTTAACCTTATTAAACTTTCTTATAAAGTCCTCAATCTGTACAGGATAGATATTTTCTCCACCACTTACGATAACATCCTTCTTTCTATCGACAAGGAATATAAAGCCATCTTCATCTATCATAGCCATATCACCTGTGTAAAGCCAGCCGTCCTTGATTGTCTCAGCTGTAGCCTCTGGATTGTTATAGTAGCATGTCATGACGCCGGGACCGTAAACACAAAGCTCTCCTACATCTCCCTGCTTTACTTCATTTCCTGCCTCATCTACAATCTTACACTGCCATCTGTAGCCCGGCACACCAATAGCACCGACCTTGTGAATGTTGCCCATACCAAGATGAACACAACCAGGGCCTGTAGACTCTGAAAGTCCATAATTTGTATCGTAATCGTGCTCTGGGAAGTATTCCTTCCATCTCTTAATAAGCGAAGGTGGAACCGGCTGTGCACCAATATGCATAAGTCTCCACTGCTTTAACTGATAATCTTCTAACTTTATATCTCCTCTGTCTAGCGCATCTAAAATATCCTGTGCCCAAGGAACAAGAAGCCACACTATTGTACACGCTTCCGTTGAAACCGCATTGAGAATCGTCTCCGGTCTGGTTCCCTTTAAAAGAACCGCCTTACTTCCTGCTACAAGGCTTCCCATCCAGTGGAACTTTGCACCTGTATGATAAAGCGGAGGTATACAAAGGAATGTATCCTCTCTACCTGTCTCGTGGTGCTTCTGCTCCATCTCTGCTGCCTGTGTCAAGCTTAAATGTTTATGTAAAATAGCCTTTGGAAATCCTGTTGTTCCCGATGAAAAATAGATTGCGCCATAGTCTTCATCTGTTATGTCTCTCTCAGGTGTCTTACTTGAACAGTCAGCTACCAGCTCATGATAGCTCTCTGCGAAGCTCGGACAGTTATCTCCCACATATATAAGGAGTCTTCCCTTGCTTAAGCGCTCTGCATTAGCCTCTATACGTCCTATAAATGCAGGGCCAAACACAATCATATCAACCTCTGCAAGCTCGGCACAGTAGAGAATCTCATCAGCATCATATCTGAAGTTAAATGGTACTGCTATAGCTCCACTCTTTAATACACCAAAATATATAGGCAACCACTCCAAGCAGTTGTACATAATGATAGCTACCTTGTCGCCCTTCTTTATACCTCTGCTTATAAGCATATTTGCAAATCTGTTTGCCTTCTCGTTAAATACGCTCCATGTAATCTCTCTTCTATATGGCGTAAATCTATCCGGCTCAATAAGCTCATATTCCTTCCATGTAGTTCTTCTGTTATCCTTCTCATCAGGATTCAACTCAACAAGAGCCACCTCATCCGGATAAAGCTTTGCATTTCTCTCTAAGTATTCCATTACTGGCATATCGGTAATTCCTTCCCAAACATTATTTTTTCAATTCAACAAGCACTTTAATGTGCTAAACCGTCTAACTATTAAAGTACCATTTTTACTACAAAAAGTCAACTTTTACCAAGGTTTTTTTATGAGACAATAATGTAAACATTTGACAAGTTTCGACAATGGTGCTAATATTTTTTCGAAAGATTTTTTACATATCCAAAAGGAGGACCACAAAATGGAAAAGTTATTACCATTATTTCCTCTTAACAGTATGGTTAAGAAGGATAACGTTGTTAGTCTTGTAATTGCAATCGTTATTTACGTTGTAGTTGCTGCAGTTTTAGGTGTTGTTTTAGGAATACTTTCAGGTATTGCTATCGTTAACATCATCGTAGGTATTGTAAGTGCACTTATATGGATTTACGAGGTTGTTGGTATCGTACTTGCTATTTTGACATTTATAAAGTAATTTAACTGACTAAGTTTAAACGCCAGCGAAGTCTAATATGATTGAACCGACCCCCAAAAGTTAGACCTATAAATCTAACGATTGGGAGGTCGGTTTTTTCATGGCAAAATATAGTTTTGAATTCAAGAAACAAATAATCAAAGAATATTTCTCGGGAGAAGGCGGATTTGAATTTTTGGCAAAAAAATATTCAATACCTTACACATCAATTAAAAATTGGGTACATGGTTACGAGAAAAATGGAGATTCGGCGTTGCTACGATCTAGAAAAAACAAAAAATACTCTTTTGAATACAAACTTTCTATGGTAGAGTTATATCTATCAAGCGAGGTTTCATATCAAGATTTAGCATTCCAAGAAAACATCAATAATCCAGGGCTTATTACTAAGTGGGTAAATGATTTCAGAATTGCGGGTCCTGATGCTTTACGTCCTCGAAAGAAGGGAAGGACTAAAAGGGTGGACATATCAAAAAAATCAGAAACTAAAACTTCATCGTTAGCAGATAATATTGTAGATACTAGTGCAGAACATGTTAAACAGTTGGAAGACGAATTATTAAAACTTAGAATAGAGAATGCTTATTTAAAAGAACGGAGGAGGCTGCGTTTAGAGGAGGAAGCTCTTCTGAAAAGACAGCGAGAATCATCCACAGCCTCCGAGGAGAATTCAAACTGAAAGATGTTCTCGCGGTAGTTGGCTTTCCTAAGGCAACATATATGTATTGGCAAAAACGCTTTGATAGAGTCGACCCTAATAAGGAGTTAGAAGAAAAGATTCTTGCTATACATAATGAACACAAGGATTATGGATATCGCCGAATGCAGGCTGTTCTTCGAAAAGAAGGAATCAATGTAAACAAAAAGAAAGTTCAAAGAATTATGCAGAAACTTGGTTTGCAAGTAACATCATACACACGTAAGAGTCGACGCTATAATTCGTATAAAGGGAATGTCGGAAGAATTGCACCAAATAGAATCCATAGACGATTTCATACTACCATTCCACATCAGAAAATTACTACTGATACTACAGAATTTAAGTATTACGAGATTGATGAAAAAGGACGTATTATAATCAAAAAACTATATTTGGATCCATTCCTAGATATGTTTAACGGTGAAATATTAAGCTATGGGATTAGTAAAACACCATCTGCGATAAGTGTATTATCTGCTCAAAAGAAGGCTATCGAAATCACTTCTGATTGTCCTTATAGAAGAACTTTTCATTCTGACAGAGGATGGGCGTATCAAATGCCTGCGTATTCGAATGAATTAAAAGAAAATAAAGTTTTTCAGAGTATGTCTCGAAAAGGTAATTGTTATGATAATTCTGTTATGGAAAATTTCTTTGGACTTTTAAAACAAGAAATGTATTATGGAGTTACATACTACAGTTTTGATGAACTGAAAGACGCTATTGAAAAATACATTTTGTATTACAATGAAAAACGTATTAAAGAGAAACTTGGATGGATGAGTCCTGTAGAATACAGGCTCTCTGCCTTGGCTGCATAAAAATAGCGTAGCAGCCTTTAAAACTGCTACGCTAAAAAGTCTAACTTTTTGGGGTCACCTCAGATTTCACTGGCGTTTTTCTTTATGTGTCTATGCTCTTATCCATTATTAATTTTATCATTCAAATCGTTAAGATATACCCATCTGTCCATTTTTTCCGAAAGAAGCCTCTCCGCCTCTTCCTTTTCCTTTGTCAATTCATTAAGTTTTACAAAGTTTGTTGCATTTGACGCTATATCTCTCTCAAGCTTTTCTATCTTTTCTTCAAGGGCTGCTATATCTTCGTCAATGTGTTCAAACTCTCTCTGTTCGTTGTAAGACATCTTAAGCTTTGTGCTCTTTGGCTTTACACTTGTATCTGTAGTTTTACCTTCCTGCTTAAGGTCTAATTTATTTGTATCTCTCTTTTTCAGGACAGTATTGTATGGGTCAATTCCACTTTTCTCTATATAATCGTTATAGTTTCCCTCATACTGGACAATATTTTGCCCTCCCGTTTCCTCGTCTGTCTCATAAGCAAATATTCTGTTCACTATTCTGTTTAAGAAATATCTGTCATGAGATACCGATATAACGATACCATTAAACGAATCAAGATAATCTTCCAGTATCATCATTGTCGATATATCCAAATCATTCGTAGGCTCATCTAATATGAGTACATTAGGGGCTTCCATCAGAATCTTCAGCAGATAAAGTCTTCTCTTTTCTCCACCTGAAAGTCTTCCTATCATCTGGTATTGTAATGTGGAATTAAACAAAAATCTTTCAAGCATTTTTGTAGCCGATATCGTCCCTTCCTCAGTCTGAACGAATTCCGCCGTATCTCTAATATAATCTATGACCTTCATATCCTCTGGAAGGTGTTCATTTTCCTGGGAGAAATATCCAATCTTAACTGTCTGTCCAACATCCACAGTACCTTTATCCGGAGCCAGTTCACCTGTGATTATCTTTACAAGTGTCGACTTGCCACAACCATTTTCTCCAACGATTCCGATTCTGTCATCACTTAAAAATATATAATTAAAATCCTTTATAAGAGCTTTGTCGCCAAATGATTTACAAATATCTTTAAGCTCAATAGTTTTGTTTCCAAGTCTGCTGCTGGCAGAGCTCATCTGAAGTTTCTCTGCTTCCTTTAGTCCTTCCATATTTTTAAGTGCTTCATATCTTTGTATATGAGCCTTTTGTTTTGTGCTTCTGGCTCTCGCCCCTCGCTGTATCCATTCAAGCTCCACACGAAGTATACTCTGGCGTTTTCTCTCAGATGATATAGCTATTTCCTCTCTTAAGGTCTTTTCCTCTAAGAATTTTTCATATCCACCTGTATATCTATAAATCTTTCCTCCATCTATCTCTGCAATGCCATTGCACACTCTGTCCAAAAAATATCTATCATGTGTAACCATAACTAATGCCGCTTTTAATTTCTTAAGATACTCCTCAAGCCACGCTGACATATAGCTATCAAGATGGTTTGTTGGCTCATCAAGCACAAGTATGTCACAGTCGCTTAAAAGTGTAGCTGCCAATGCAACTCTCTTCTTTTGTCCACCTGAAAGCTTATCTACCACCTGCTCATAGTCTGTAAAGCCTAAAATATTCAAGATATTTTTTGCTTCACCCTCCACATTCCAACTGTTATGCTCATTTTTATTTAAAGATATAACATAGTCATATATAGTGATGCCTTCCGGAAATTCCGGATTCTGAGGAAGATACTTTATCTTCACTCTGTTAGCCTTTATTACATCTCCTTCATCTGTTTCCATAATACCTGAAATAATCTTAAGAAGTGTCGACTTTCCTGTTCCGTTTACACCTATAACTCCAATCTTTTCACCTTCATTTATGGAAAAATCAGTATTTTCAAAGAGCACCTTATCTGTGATTGACTTTGAAAAGTTTTTTATAGTAAGTAGGTTCATATTTATCCTCCATCAAATCCTTAGTTCAAAGCAGCTTAGATTAAACAACAGAGCCACCCTCTATACGAGGATGGCTGTTTTATTTTCTTTTATATACAAATTCTAGTCAAAATGCTGGCCGACGCCTTCATCAGGAACTTTCTTATCTGCCACATTCTTAAACTTCTCTACTTCTTTTACAGCCTGTGGTATAGCAATATTCGTTCCTGCTCCCGCAATACATCCGCCTGGACATGCCATTCCTTCTATAAGACAGCCATTCATCTTACCTGCCTTGGCCTTTAACAGTACTTTCTTACATTCTGACAGGCTTTCTGCATGCTCGATATACACTGGTGTTCCAGGATAATATTTCTCTATACACTCTTCTATAGCTTTGGCAACACCACCTGCCACACCATATCCTCTACCTGCAGCTGTTGCATCCTGCATAGTGTCCATAGCCTCTATCTCTTCAAGAAGAATTCCCTTCGCCTCAAACATACCTGTAAGTTCTTCAAATGTAATAACAAAATCTACATCTGAACGAACTGTTCTTCTGCTTGCCTCAAGCTTCTTTGATGCACATGGTCCAATAAATACTACTGACGCATCTGGATGCTCCTTCTTTATTATACGAGCTGTAGCCACCATAGGTGTCAGCTCATTACTTATCTTATCAATTGTTTCCGGGAACAAATTTTTTGCCATAACAGACCATGATGGACAACATGATGTAAGGGCAAACGCCTGCTTTCCTGTAGCAACTTCGTTGACATAATGCTCCGCCTCTGCCATACATCCCATATCCGCACCTATAGCTGTCTCATATACATCTGCAAATCCCAATTCTTTAAGGGCAGTCTTAAATATATCCGGTGTAACCTTCGGTCCAAACTGACCTACAAAGGCCGGCGCAACCTGGGCTATAACCTTTCTTCCTGACTGCATCGCTCGAATCAACTGGAATATTTGTGACTTATCTGCAATAGCTCCAAATGGACAGCTAACCATACACTGACCACAGGATACACACATATCATTGTCAATAACTGCTCGTCCAAGTCTGTCTGATTTTATGGCATTGATACCACATGCAGCCTTGCAAGGACGCTCCTTGTGGCATATTGCATCATATGGACAAACTGACTTGCACTTGCCACATTTTATGCATTTTTCCTTATCTATAACAGACCTTCCCTTAACCATAGTAATGGCTCCGACAGGGCAAACACTTTGACATGGATGTGCAACACATCCCATACACGAATCAGTTATCTCGTACTCGTTTTCCGGACAAGCATTACATGCCGATGGTATAACCTGCATAAGTGGTGGCTCATAATATTTTTCATCAATATCACTTTCCTCAAGTCCCTGTGTCAAGTGACCTGGTCGTTCTCTATTCTCTGGTCTTAAGCTCATACCCATAGCCAGTCGAATACGCTCACGAACAATAGAGCGGTCCCTGTACACACTCTCCCAAAATATTGACTCATCATAGTCAACGATTTTGTATGGAAGCGCCTCCATATCATCCTTTAAATTTGTAGAATTGTATGCCAGATTGGCAACTTCCTTAAAAACTCTTCTTCTCCTCTGTCTAACAGGAGTGTCAATTCCTCTCATACTACTCATATGAAAATACCTTCCTTACTTATATCTATATATATTAAACTCCATATGTAACTTAAAAGCAAGCTGTGTTTTGTAGGTTTTTCTTACCTTTTACTTACTTTTTATCTTATTAGGCAGAGACTTCTTTCTATTATTTTTGGTTCTCTCTTACCTTTTGGCATTTTTTCTCTTATTTAGGTAGAGACTCCTATTAGTCTTTTTAGACTTTCTCTTACCATTTGACACTTTTTATCCTATTTAGGTAGAGACTTTCTACTTCTTTTTTCAATCCTCTCTTACCATTTGACACTTTTTGTCTTATTTAGCTAGAGACTTTCTATTTCTTCTTTTAATTCCCTCTTACCATTTGACACTTTTTGTCCTATTTAGGTAGAGACTTCCTATTTCTTCTTTTAATTCTCTCTTACCATTTGACACTTTTTGTCTTATTTAGGTAGAGACTTCCTATTTCTTCCTCTAGTCCTCTCTTACCTTTTGACATTTTTCCATCTCATTAGGTAGAGAGCCCCCAACATATCTCTCATGTCCACCATACAACAGCCAAAATACCACCATAACTTTCTTTAATTATACCTTACAATATTTGCCTTCTACTAAACACGAAAATCCGCAGAAATAATCTCTTATCTCTGCGGACTCGCTTTAATCACTATTCGAATTATTGTATGTCAACAGTATCATCTGCCGCCACAGTCTCTTCGGAAGTCCCAACAGTCTCTTCGGAAGTCCCAACAGTCTCTTCGGAAGTCCCAACAGTCTCATTAGAATCTGTAGTCTCCAAATTTTCAGCTACATCGTCTGCCCCGTTTGTAGCTGTCTCTGTAACCTGTGCATTTGTTACTGCTTTTTGCTTCTTTTTACTTTTCTTTACTATGATAAGAACAATAACTAATACGACAACAACAGCTGCAACACCAATAAGTATTGGAATAAGCACTTCTGCAACAGTTGTGCCCTTCTGGAGTACTGCTATAAAAGTTATAGTGTCAACTTCTCCAGAGTAACGATTATCATTTAACTCCATGCTAATCTTCTTAGCACCGTTGTCATACTCGTAAAACTGAATATCTCCGCCAGCATCAAGCATTTCCTGAGAAACAGGAATACTTATCTGATAATCAGATACAACTTTACCCATATCTTTCATATTGTAGATAATGAGCGTATCTCCCTCCTCATAGCCTACAGCCGTTTTGATATCCTTATAAAATTCATGCTTCTCATCAATTTCTTTTACTGTAAGAAGAGGCGCACTGTCTCTTCGTCCACCTTGATAATTTGCTGTTATATAAATTCCTGTAGCAGAATCTATAGACGAAAGTGTACCTGTATTTTCAAAAAAGCCCATATTGGCATTTCCTAAAGTACCTAAGTCACATCCATTTGCGCTTACATATGTATTGATATTTTCAACCTGAACATATACACCAAGTGCACGCATAGCAATAATATTTGCAAGGTTTGGAAGTGCATCCTCCATATTGTATGGCTGGAATGAGCCATTCATATAATATACATTGTCACCAAGCTTCTCTGAAGCAGCCTCCATCAAGCTGTCCTCCATACCTGTTATGTATGACTCAATATATCCTGCTTCATATGTCTTTCCACTCCACTCAACTGTTCCACCTAAAGCGGCAATCTTAGAGCAGTCCTTCATATATCCATAATATCTTTCCATAAGCTCTTTGTTCTGGAATATTACATTGAACAATGGAAAATCTTCATATGCATCATCAGGAACTCTTCTGTTTCTTATATCCTGTCCCCAGTTTGCCAGCTTATACATAGCATCAATATTAAAGTTTGCAGTCCACTCTCCACTTGTTGGATAATAACAACCAAAACTCAAGTCATAATCCCATGGCATTATCATAGCTTTGCCGGCCTGGTCCACATAGAGTCCGAAGTTCTTCTGACCATCAAACATATTATCAATCTGGCATAACCAGCTGTGCGCTGCAAAATATTTCAAAACCTCATCCAAATCATATATCTGGCCAAGAAGTTCTACGTATTCATCACTGTTTACGTCTATTTTATTGCCTTCAAAATCTTTACCTTCGCTTAAGAGATTAAGCTTCTTCACCCAATCCATAACTGTTGGAAGCATATCTTCCACATCAGCATATGTATCTTCGTCTTCCTCCCAAAGTGGAGAATCATCTTCCAAGAGCTCCTCATAGATAAAGTTTGTATTCTCAGGCTTTGTTAAATAACTGCTAAGATCATCATCATCCACGCCGTAATACTGCTCTAAGATTGATTCATCAAATGCCTCTACCATAGCATATACGCCATAATATTTATCGTTGATGTAAAGCTTTGCAATACCAAACTGTGGTGTAGGCAATCCCATCTCTTCCATAAGCATAAGAGCGCAAAACTCTTTCATCATAGACTTGTCGAAGAAAAAATTGTTAAAGCTTATCTTATTACAACCATAAAAGTCCTGCTTCTGACCATAATCCTTTTTCTTTATGTATTTTCCGAAATTAACTGTAAAAGAAAATCTGTCACTGTTTGGATTGTCTGTATATGAATGCAATAGTGTATATGCACCCTTTGTCTTAAATCCACAATACTGAACCTTTGTGTCTCCGATTGTAACACTGTCAGCCATAACATATGGCTCATCGACTGCATTCTGCAACAAGTAGTTCAAATTATTCTCGTCTATCTCGATAGATACTGTCTGAACCTTGTCCTTAAGAAAATATGCATTGTATAATGCATCCTCTGCCTTACCCTGTGTTGCATCATTTACAACATAATCAGCCGGCGGTGTGTTATTGAGCATATCCTCTGTTATCCACTCAGCTGATGTACCGTGAGTAGGTTTTCCACTGTTGCCACTTTGTCCTGGATTTCGCGCAGCAAATACAGGTGTAGCAGGCCAAACACTGGCTATCATTGCCCCCAATAGCAAACCAGCCAAAGCCTTCGTTAACTTTGTTTTTTTCATTTTTGCTTCTCCCTTTCCTATTAATCGCAGTTGTAAACCAACTTTGACGTAAATAAAAAACTAGTAAACATCCACAATTAGCGTCATTATATCACAATAAAAATGGACCTACAAGCACACCCTGTAGGTCCAAAAAAGATTTAAATATTTTGTAAAAATTTTGAATATAAATGTTAATGATTTACAAGTCTGTAATAATATCCCTGCTCCTTGACAAGCTGCTCATGACTGCCATCTTCAAGTATGCTCTTATGATCAATATAAAGGATTCTATCTGCATTTCTAATAGTCGAAAGTCTATGAGCGATTACAAAGCTTGTTCTGCCTTTAAGCACTGTTTTAAACATCTCCTGCACAAGCTTCTCTGTCTCAGAATCAATATTACTTGTAGCCTCATCGAGGATAATCACCTTTGGGTCTCCCAATATAAGTCTTGCAAATGAAACCAGCTGTTTCTCGCCTGCTGACAATTCGCTTCCCTGACTTGATATAACAGTGTTATATCCTTCTGCCTTATTCATAATAAAGTCATGGGCGCAAACCTTCTTTGCTGCCTCTATACACTCCTCATCAGTTGCGTCCGGCTTAGAAAATCTAATGTTATCCATAATCGTTCCTCTAAAAAGGAATGTATCCTGCATCATTACACCAACATTCTCTCTTAAGGATTCGATGGTAATATCTCTAACGTCTTTGCCATCTATGGTAACTGAGCCATTGTCAACATCATAGAATCTGCTTATCAGGCTGACAATTGTAGTCTTTCCTGCTCCGGTAGGACCTACCAAAGCTATCATCTGACCCGGTTCCACTGTGAGATTAACATTTTCCAATACAGGAATTCCGTCCACGTAAGAAAATGTTACATCATTAAACTTTATCTCGCCTTTGACATCCTTGATATCTTCTGCATTGGCACTGTTATAGATTTTCGCTGGTGTATCAAGAACCTCAAAAATCCTCTCCACATTAGCTGTAATATTTGTGATGGACTGCAGCCTCTGACATACAACAAATACTGCATTTGAGAACCTTTGCATATACGTTGTAATTGTAACCAGGGCTCCCAATGTAATGCCTGCTCCCACATTGTGAGTTGTTATAAATAATGCTGTTACATATAAAATAACTGTACACATTATTCTTATAATACCGTGAGACAGTGGGAAGAATATCTCTCTATATCTTGTTGTCTGCATAAATGCTTTATGGTACTTGTCTGACAGCTCTACGAATATCTCGTCATTAAGCACCTCTCTGTTAAATGCCTTAATAACCTCCAGACCATTTATATCTTCTGCCACAAATGCCGTTCTGTTACTTGACTTATTTCTGTCATTTCGAACTCTCTCGTGAAGCTTCTTTGCAATAAACCACATAAGAAATCCCAGTGGCAGGCTGACTACTATAGTAACAATGCCCATTCTAGGTTCAATAAACAATATACACACAATGGTGATAATCATAATAAACACATTCTCAACAACTCGTGTCATATCATTTATAAAGAAGCCTGCTATCTCATCTGTGTAATTTGTTACCCTTACAAGAATTTTTCCTGTAGGTCTGTTGTCGTAGTAATCAAAGCTCAATTCCATAAGCTTCTTAAACAAGTCCTCTCTCAAATTGCACACTATGGCATTTCCAAGCTTTGATGACAGCTTTGCAGTAATGTATCCGGCAATCTGTGCACCCACACTTAAAGAAATCCAAAGGGAAAGCATTATTATCGACTGTGTCAAAACATTATCCTTAACCACTCCGTTCTGTGGCAGAATATTTTCGATAATATACATATTTATCGCCGCAGGTATCAGTGACAGGAAGCTTGTTCCTATAAGCATAACCATAACTTTTATGTATGTAGACTTGTATGTACCTGCATATTTTATGAGCCTTTTTAGCATGAAACCATTAAATTTTTCCTTACTTAACTCGTCCTCAAAATAAAGATTTCTACTCACTTACAAACACCTCCTTATCCATTTGCTGTCTGTAAATTTCTGCGTAGCGACCATTAAGAGCCATCATCTCATCAAATGTACCACGCTCTATAATCTTTCCTTCATCCATAAATATAATCTCATCAAAATCTTTTAAGGCCATAGCTCTATGAGTAGCCATGATAAGTGTCTTATCCTGGAAGTTTTCTGAAAGATTTTTAAATATCTTACTCTCTGTTTCAATATCCAATGCACTGGTACAGTCGTCAAGCACTGTAACCGGTGCATTTTTAAGAAGGGCTCTGGCAATGGCGACTCTCTGCTTTTGTCCTCCCGAGAGTCCAAAGCCCTTCTCTCCGATAAGTGTTTTGTAGCCATCCGGAAATGCAAGAGCAAACTCATCTACCTCTGCTATTTTTCCGCATCTTCTTACCTCTTCCTCTGATGCATCCGGGTCATAATATGCTATGTTTGCCTCAATAGAGTTTGAGAACAAGAATACATCCTGCATGGCATATCCAAAGGCTCTTGCAATCTCGCCTCTGTCATATTCTTTAGCATCCACTCCATCAAATGTGAGGCTTCCTGCATCATATTCCCTAAATGCCTGCATTGTCTTTAGGATAACTGACTTTCCGCAGCCTGTTTTTCCCATAATGCCCACCTTCTTTCCATATGGAATATCGATGGAAACATTGTCTACAAGCGGCTTTGTCTCATCTCCATCTGCATACACAGACAGATTTGTAATAGTAATGTGTGGCTTCTTTGAAACCTTCTTATCGCCGTACTTTTCCAATATCTCATCCTTCTTATCTAAAAGGCCAAACATTCTCTTTGTACTTACCTTCTGATCCTGCACATCTGAAGCAAGGAAAATAATATCTACAAAGCTTCCACAGATAGACAGCAAATATACAAGGAAGGATGTGTACTCTCCTGATGTCATCTCAAACTGAAGTGACAGATAAATACTTATTGCCATACTTATAAGCATAACAAACTGATCTGTTGTATCAAATGCAAGGAAGTATCTCTGTCTCTTTATTGCAAACATTGTAGAGAAATCTCTTACATCCTCACTTCTCTTATTGAAGCGCTCCTTACGCATATCCTCTCTGCCATAGGCCTTAATAGTACGAATACCGTATATGCTCTCCTGTGTCTCTGTGTTAAGCTCCGAATTCTTCTCCCATATCTTTCCGTAGAGAGTTTCAAAAAGCTTAAGAAATCCCTTTGTGATAACTGTAAACACCGCCAGTGTAATAAGTGGAATTATCATAAGCCATGGGCTTATTCTCAAAAGAAATACTGCTGCAACCACTATGTAAAATATACTATCAATCATAAATGGTATGGTCGCCACATGGAAATCTCTTATCTTTGATGAATCCGAGTTTACAATTGTAATTAAATCTCCTGAGCTGTAGTCCTTAAGCAAGCTTGGTCCAAATGAATTCACCTTACGCATTACATCCAATCTCATCTGGTTATCACTCTTTATAGAAAAGTAGTGCGCGATATTCCATCTTATATAGAATGTAACAAAATACAATGCCATAAATCCAAAGAACAAGCCTGCCAGTATAAACATCATTGTCCAGTAGTCATCAGCCGGCACATTCTCTATGGCAAATGTAAAGATACTACTTCCGTACTCTGCTTCTTTTCCTAAAGCAGGATTTATAACTCTATCTACCATAAGCGTTATAATCTGTGGCTCAACCAGTGCAACTACACCTTGAACAAGGCCCAGCATGATACACAATATTAAAACGCCATAAATCTTCCCATAATAAGGAAATGCTTTCTTAATTATCTGTAACATTTTCTTCCTCCCGTCTAATTCTTCTGTCTAATCTAGAATTCTTCTGTCCAACCCTGAATTCTTCTATCCAATCTAGAATTCTTCTGTCCAACCTTGAATTCTTCTATGTAAGCCTAACAGGAACGTGAGACTTCCTATCGGGGATACGCGGTTATTTGCATTTTATGCATCTTCTAATCTTCTGCCATTTAAGATTTCATTTATGGTCACATCATAAATCTCACATAACAGCATCAAGACATCAATCGGTGGCATGTAGTTTCCATTTTCCCACTTCGATATAGTCTTATTGGTAACTCCAACCATCTCTCCTAACTCCTCCTGAGTCATTTTTCTTTCTCTTCTAAGCTCTTTTAAAAATTTTCCTATAACTTTTGTATCCATTGTCATATCCTCCGCTTGCCTGGACAACAAAGTGGCTCACCCCACTTTAACCTTTAAATCCGTCAATATATCATCTCAAACATAATACAATAGTATATCACATGAATATCTGCATACATTTCTCATAAATGGCGAATTCTCAATATTTTTTGTATCTAAATAACAATATTACTCATTATTTTTTCTATATCATATTCACCATCTATCAAAACATATTTACATCCATACTCCTTACACATTTCAAGGCATTGGACGTTGTCTCTCAGCAATTCATCCTTTACGCAGTACTCATCATCTCCACGATTTTCAATTACACTTCCATATTCTCGAATTTGCTCAAAATGATTATTGATGTATTCAGGAGTCATAACCAGATACAAGCCTTCTATATCCTCCAAATATTCTTCATCAAAGCTGTCCTTCCAATCATATGGAATGTAGCAACCTTCAATTATCCCATTCTGATCATTCTCTATCATTGTCTTTATCATCTCGCGGACGATAGGCCAAAGAAGTTCTGTCAATCTATCATCATCTTCAACACTGACATCAGTCATACCACTTCTTATTAATCCCATCTTTATGTGGTCTATAGATATGTAGGGATATTTGTATTTTTCTAAAAGCTTTTGTGATAGATTTGTCTTGCCTGTGTGCGAGCTGCCACCAATTAAAATAATCATGTTATGTCTCCTTTTATCTCTATCGAATGTTTCTTACTTTTTTTGCTGGTTGAATTATTTCTTCATATGGAATTTGGTAGGTAGTGGGTGGAATTATTCTTGTCACTTCCGACTTTTTTCGCTTTTTCTTGCTTTCAGTCGGGTGGGCCTTTTCAACTCCACCCCACCTTTTCACTTTTTCTTACTTTTAGTCGGGTGGGCTTTTTCAACTCCACCCCACCTTTTTCACTTTTTCTTGCTTTCAGTCGGGTGGCCCTTTTCAACTCCATCCCACCTTTTTCACTTTTTCTTGCTTTCAGTCGGGTGGGCTTTTTCAACTCCACCCCACCTTTTCGCTTTTTCTTGCTTTCAGTCGGGTGGCCCTTTTCAACTCCACCCCACCTTTTCTGCTTTTTCCTGCTTTCAGTCGGGTGGACCTTTTCAACTCCACCCCACCTTTTTCACTTTTTCTTGCTTTCAGTCGGGTGGGCTCTCTTGACCTCACCCCACCTTTTCACTTTTTCTTACTTTCAGTCGGGTGGGCCTTTTCAACTCCACCCCACCTTTTTCACTTTTTCTTGCTTTCAGTCGGGTGGGCTCTCTTGACCTCACCCCACCTTTTCACTTTTTCTT
>JAFSIA010000067.1 GCA_017440045.1 Lachnospiraceae bacterium | reverse complement strand
GCCTTCTTCCATTGCAAACCAATCTGGCAATGCCTCTAATATTTTTCGCACAATAGTTTCTTTCATCTGAGGTTCATATATTTGTTCAAACGTCATTTTTTCACCTTTCATTTAATCCCACTGGCATGGAAACTTTTGCTTTGCCGGTGTACGAAATCTCTTAGTCAGTTCTTCATTTTCTTCTTCTGATAATTCCTCAAACACTTTTGGCTCTATAAACTTACCGCCAAATTCTGCAAGTCCACCTTCTACCAATTCAATACCAAGGAATGCATCAAAATTTTTACCATCTATTGTTGTAATTCCAAAATGATCACAAGTCTTAAAACCATGTATCGGATAATAATCCGGTTCGCCAAAAAGTACGACACCTTCAAATCCTTGCTGTCTCGCTAATTCCAGCGTCTTTTCTAGTAACACTCCACCAATACCACAGCCTTGCCACTCCGGCAACACACACAATGGTCCAAATGTTAATATTTCTTTTTCCATGTTACCATTTTGTAAATGTGCCCTTGTATAAAAAATCGCACCCACAATTTGACCATCAACCTCTGCAACCCTTGATATCTGTGGCACGTATGCATCACTATTTCTTATTTTGTGAACCAATAAGTGTTCATTGCATCCTAAATGATGCTTATTCCAAAAAGCTCGCAAAGCAACTTCTTCCACCGTATGATATTCTTCTTGTGTCTCTTCCCGAATAACAATCTCATTCTTATCTACCTTGTTTTTTCTAGTAAAATAGCCCATATCAAGTCGTACTTCTTTTCTATCGATATCCCTGTTGGAGTAGCAACAACTGTCAAAACCAATTAACTCAAATCCTTCTTTCAAATAAAAACTAATCGCTGGAACATTACAAGATTGTGTTTCCAAAATAATCGCTCGCCTATGTTCTAAATTCGCCTGTTGTTTTGCAATTTCCATCAACGCATGTCCAATACCTTTTCTCCTTAACTTCTCATGCACCCATAGTTCTGTGACCATAAGTCGGTTAGACCAATCTTCCGGGCAAGTTTCAATACAGGCAACCAATTCCTGTTTACCTTCAATTTCCTCTACAATTCCCCATGCATAAGCCTTTTCCCAATGTTCTTGATACAACTTATCCGGATAATCATATTCTTCCGGACAATGAGAAATGGGTTCCTTTAATTTTTCCTTTATCAAATCTATATGAACACAATCACTATCCCTTTGAATTTTTACATCATAATATTGCTCTGTAGTATATCTCATTGGAATAGGAACATTTTTCCATCGTTCTTTTGGTAAATGAATTATTTTATATTGTTCCAAATTCATATCTCTGTACCTCCACAACAAAATGCCTAAACTCCACCTTCTTTAGGATACCACAATACATGTTCTTTTTCAATGAACTTTCGCAATTTCTTGCGATTGTTTCTCAACTAACAATACCAAATTGAAACCTTCACAAAACAATTTAGGTGCTACAACCCAAGCCATAACACCCAAATCATTAACCCTATCGACTATTCCTACCTCGCTCGATCTTCTTCTCTAGCATTCCTTCCTCATAAATTGTACTGGTATACTAAATTTGTAACAACCCGTTCGGATAATATGATATAATATTTTATTATCCAAGGAGGACAAGCAAATGTCAGTACGTTACAACGAGGACTTCAAAAAAGAAGTTGTCAAAGCTTATATGGCTGGTGATAGGTCACTTGTACGGTTATCAGCCGATTATAATGTTGCTAAAAGCACAATCTCAGATTGGGCAAAGAAATATGGTTAAGAATGCCAATACAAACATACCACTACAAAAAATATTGAAAGTGATTCTGCAGCTGAGATTCGCAGACTAAAACAAATGCTCAAGGAAAAGGACAAGGAAATTGAGTTCCTAAAAAAAGCAGCGGCATTCTTCGCGAAAGAAATCGATTAGTGGTATATCGTTTCATCGATAATAACAAGGAATATTTTTGTTTAAGATGGCTTGACCGTAAATTCGGCATAAGTCCCAATGGTTATTACAATTATCTTGAAAACAATAAAAGAGAGTATTATGAGCAACGTGATGCAATCTATGAAAGAATTAAATATATTTTCTATAACAATAATAGAACCATAGGTCATAGACCTATGCGAGTGTTTCTATCTCGCTATGGTATACATCTAAGCAAAACAACAGTTCATAAATATATGAATAAAGTTCTTAATTTAGCTGCTGTAATTATGCGTAAAAAGCCTGGATATAGTGCAGGAAAAAAACATAAAATATTTGATAACCTTCTTAAACAAAATTTTACTGTTGATGATAAAAATAAAATATGGTGCACAGATTTTACATATATGCGCCAACCTAATGGCAGATTTAGATACAACTGCACAATAATCGACTTATATGATCGTTCTGCCATAGCTTCTGTAAATAGTGATTTCATTAATAGCGATTTAGCTATAAAAACATTAACCAAAGCTTTAGAACAAGAAAAGTATCCTAAGAACCTGATATTGCATTCTGATCAAGGTGGACAGTTTGCTTCATGGGATTTCGTAATGTTTTGCAAGAAAAACAGCATTACTCAGAGCATGAGTAGATCTGGTTGTCCTTATGATAATGCACCTATGGAAAGATTCTATAACACTTTCAAACGTTGTTTCTATTACAGATTTACTTTTGAGAGCGTAGAGATGTTAGATGAAATGACAAAGGAATATGTTAACTGGTATAATTATGTTCGACCACATTCGTACAATGATTATTTAACACCGATGGAGGCACGCTTTAATTAGATATTTTCCGAACAAAGTGTTACAAAAAAGCTTGACCAGTACAAATTGTTAAAAGACTTGTTTCCGGATTTCTCTTATGTGAAGAGAAAAAGGAAACCGAAGAAAGATTGAGATATTTGAGGTATTTATATGAACATAAAGAAACGCTTTAATAAAAGCAAAAAATACTTTTTAAAACATATCAATAGCGAAACATATAAGCAAGAAAAGTTATCCTATGAAGCATCACGCAAACAAGATGTTGAGGAATTTTTAAAGAACAAGCCAGAATTAAGTAACCGTACAGATGCTTATGACACTTATAGTGTAACTCACATTACAATTTGCGATGTTTTATCAAACGATGGAGTAACCAAAATATTACAAAAACTATATGCACTTTCAAGCAAGAAATATAAAAAAGATATCTATTATAAAAAGCCAACAATATTCAAAAAATATGACTATGTACAGTTACTTTACTCTCATTCATTTCATGGAAGATTTGCAGAAATAAAATTTATAGACGATAAGTATATCGATTCTATTAATATATCTTGGGCTCAAATAAATAGTTTTTATGCCCTACTAGAATACAAATTTTCGCTAAAAAAATGTTTAAGCCAAGAAGAATGTACCCAATTTGTTTGCGACAACATAGATTTATTAAATTCTAAGGATCTTTTGCTTTACTACAATATTAATGAAAAAGAAAAGATTGATATGCTTGCAATGGAGCAAATGAATAATGACTATTTTGAATTGATTTTTCAACATTACATTACTAGCTTGTTTTATAGCGAACAAGGTCGTACAAGCAAAATGGTAAGTATGGTTCATATGACAAGACCAGAAGTTCTAAATATAAATACCATTAACCTAGAATATTTGGGTGTTTCATATTATAACAAAAAGGAAAAATATATAATTACAGACAGCATACACAGCAGCTATTACCTTCTGGCTGGAAGTAATCATATTCCTCACTTTAACCTTACCTACTATATCTCAAAATATGGCAACAATTTTTACTATATGTTCTTCGGATATCGAGAATTAAAATTTTTAGAAGCTAATTTTTCAAAATATTCTACTGGACGCAAAAGAATCAAGTACGACAAATCATTTATTTCAATGCTAAATAAAACACAAAGCCTGCTTGATACAAGACATACTTCTAAAGCAGATATTTTTAAAGAATTTAATCAAAATTGGGAATTATACTATGGTTGCACTAAAAAGAACTTTAACAAAGAAATGGCTCGCTCCAATATCGACTACAAAGAAATCTATGCAAATACCTATTCCTACTTAACTGCTTTATCCAATATTAACTATACAAAAAGCAATATACTTCTTGCCGTAATTGCTTTAATTATTGCAATAATATCTCTTATATTAACAGCATAAGATAAAAATTATTGTCATTCGATTGTCGCAACAAAAAGCAAGAGCCAAGAAACACTGTAAATTCAGCATTTCTTGGCTCATTTGTATTACTCAAACTCTATTGTTCCAGGTGGTTTACTTGTCAAGTCGTACATTACTCTATTTACGCCCTTGACCTCATTTATTATTCTTGTCATACATGTCTGTAACACATTCCAAGGGATATCTGCCGCTTCGGCGGTCATGAAGTCTGATGTGGTTACTGCTCGTAGTGCTACAGCGTAGTCATATGTTCTCTCATCGCCCATAACTCCCACAGAGCGCATATTTGTCAGAGCTGCAAAGTATTGGCCTAAGTCAGCGTCGACGCCTGCTTTAGCTAACTCTTCTCTATATATGAAGTCTGCGTCCTGTACCATACGAACCTTATCTGCTGTTACTTCACCGACGATACGAACTCCTAAGCCTGGTCCTGGGAATGGTTGTCTAAAAACTAAATATTCAGGAAGGCCTAATTCAAGTCCTGCCTTACGCACCTCATCCTTAAATAATAGGCGTAGTGGTTCAATTATTTCTTTGAAATCAACACATGATGGCAGACCGCCTACATTGTGGTGACTTTTTATAACTGCTGATTTACCTAGTCCACTTTCAATGACATCAGGATAAATTGTGCCCTGAACAAGGAAGTCTACAGCGCCGATTTTCTTAGCTTCCTCTTCAAATACTCGGATAAATTCTTCGCCGATTATCTTTCTTTTTTCCTCAGGCTCTGTCACGCCTGCTAATTTACTATAATATCTATCTTGCGCATTAACACGGATAAAGTTAAGGTCATAATTTCCGTTTGGTCCGAATATGGCTTCTACCTCGTCACCCTCATTTTTACGAAGTAGACCATGGTCTACAAACACGCAGGTAAGCTGCTTTCCAACGGCTTTAGACATAAGGACTGCAGCAACTGATGAATCAACTCCACCAGACAAAGCAAGAAGTACCTTACCATTTCCAACCTTCTCACGTATTTCATTAATAGTTGTTTCAACAAAGGATGACATTTTCCATGTGCCTGTGCAATTACATACATTGTAAACGAAGTTTGAAAGCATCTTTTTGCCTTCTTTTGTATGCATTACCTCTGGATGGAACTGTACTGCATAAAGTTTCTTTGCCGGATTCTCCATTGCTGCCACAGGACATACAGGTGTGTGGGCTGAAATTGTAAAGCCCGCTGGTGTACGCTCAATATAATCTGTGTGGCTCATCCAACAAATTGTTTTGTCTGTGATGCCATCAAATAATGCAGATGAATTATCTATATTTACCTCAGTCTTGCCATATTCGCTGACTGGAGCAGTTGCAACCGAGCCACCAAGCATATATGACATAAGCTGTGAACCATAACAAATACCAAGGATAGGAATGCCCATCTCAAAAATTTCCTTAGGACAATGAGGTGACTCTTCCTTATATACACTATTTGGACCGCCTGTGAAGATGATACCCTTTGGATTCATTTCCCTTATCTGCTCAAGACTTAAGTTATAAGGATGAACTTCACAGTAAACATTACATTCTCTTACACGTCTGGCAATAAGCTGATTGTACTGACCGCCAAAGTCTAAGACTATAATCATTTCCTTATCCATGACCTTTCCTCTTTTCATTTAGGATGCTTAAAAATTTTTCGTTCTTAATTATAAATAGCATGAGTTTCAATGTCAATTAAATCCTGAAAATGCAACAAAAACTTAAAATTTTCCCGACAGATTTCGACAGCAAATTTATGATTATAAGAAAAAAATGCAATTATTTACAAAAATTATTTTACATGTTATAAAAATGTAGTTATAATGTTATTAGTTTGACATTCTACCATACCATTAATATAATGTGATGGTTACGGAGAGTGCAACACACACTAGTATAAAAGGAGCAAACGCGATGAAACAGGATATGATCGTAATACTTGATTTAGGTAGTACAGAAAACACAACAATTGCCAGACAGATTCGTGATCTCGGTGTATATAGTGAGATTCACCCACATGACATCACACCGGACGAGCTTAAGGCACTTGATAATGTAAAAGGTATCATTTTAAATGGTGGCGAAAACAGAGTTGTAGATGGCGTAGCTATTGATGTAAACCCAGCAATTTATGATTGTGGTTACCCAGTGATAGCCATTGACCATGAGCCAGCAAAGTGTGATACAAAGCTTGCAGAGTTACCAGACGAGGCTACATTAAAGACATTCTTATTTGATACATGCAAGGCTGAGGCAAACTGGAATATGAAGAATTTCATCGAGGATCAGGTAGAGCTTGTTCGTCGTCAGGTAGGCGATAAGAAGGTGCTCCTTGCTCTTTCAGGTGGTGTTGATTCATCAGTTGTTGCAGCATTACTCTTAAAGGCAATTGGCCAGCAGTTAGTATGTGTACATGTTAACCATGGTCTTATGCGTAAGAATGAGTCAGAGAGCGTTGTTGAAGTATTTAGAAATCAGTTAAACGCGAATCTTATATATGTAGATGCTACAGAGCGTTTCTTAGGAAAGCTAGAGAATGTAGCAGACCCAGAGCAGAAGAGAAAGATTATCGGCGGTGAATTTATCCGTGTATTCGAAGAGGAAGCTAGAAAGCTTGAAGGTATTGATTTCTTAGGTCAGGGTACAATTTATCCAGACATTATCGAAAGCGGTACAAAGACAGCTAAGTGCGTAAAATCACATCACAATGTAGGCGGTCTTCCAGAGGATCTTCAGTTCCAGCTTGTAGAGCCACTTGCACAGCTCTTCAAGGATGAAGTAAGAGCTTGTGGTGTAGAGCTTGGTCTTCCAGCTGAGATGGTATATCGTCAGCCATTCCCAGGTCCAGGACTTGGAGTTCGTTGCCTTGGAGCAATCACAAGAGAACGTCTTGAAGCACTTCGTGAGTCAGATGCAATCCTTCGTGATGAGTTTGCAAAGGCCGGCTTAGATAAGAAGGTATGGCAGTACTTCACAGTAATACCTGATTTCAAGGCTGTAGGTGTAAGAGACAACGCAAGAAGCATGGGCTACATGTGCGTTATCAGAGCAGTAAACACAATCGATGCTATGACAGCAACAATTGAGAGAATCGATTATGATATCTTGGAGAAGATTGCTGATAGAATAACAGCAGAAGTTCCAAGCATCAATCGTGTAGTTTATGAGATAACAAAAAAGCCAGTGGCAACAATAGAGTTTGAATAGGAAATGGACTGAGAGCAGTCAGAAAAATAGAAGAGCAGTTGGTCGAGGACACTTGTGTACTCGACCAACTGCTCTTCTATTTTTCTGGCTATTTGAAGGCATAACATTCGGCTTCTTGATGAAGCGAAGCGAGTCAAGAAGATGAGTGTTATGACTGCTCTCAGTCTCTTATATTTTGTGACGAATGGGGCGAATGCCCCACATGAGGATGAAGCGTAGCGCAATCCGAATGAATGCATGGCTTATGATAAGTATGAAGCGTAATTCTAGCTCCAAATATTTTCACTCCTTTCTTCTTTGGTGGGTCCATACTATTTTTTTCTTAATAAAGATACATTTTAAGCTAAATTTTATCCTAAAACACCTTTATATTTATCTATATAATTCTTTTTTTCTCTGAGATACCTATTTTACAAAATATCCGTATCTGGGAGGCATTTCCGTCTATATAGATAATTTATGGCCTATTTTTAATAATAAAATATCTAAAAATGTATCCAGAAAGATTTATTGATTATATAGACCCTAAATATAGTCATAAAATATTTCATATGCTCTTCTTTAGCCGCCAAAACGTATAATTAGCATCATAAACCTCACTTATTCCACTCCATACACATACTTATATTCTCGCGCATCCTCCCCTGTTCTATCATAATGCCTTGGACCTTCGTGCTCATATCTCATCCCAAGTCTTTTCATAACATTTTCAGAAGCTTTATTTCTTGTATCACAATGAGCAAATACCTCTTTTACACCAAGCTTATCTATAGCAAAATCCATTGCTGCCTTGGATGCCTCTGTAGCATATCCCATGCCGCGAAACTTTTTGTTTATTATCCAGCCCAACTCTGCTTTGGTGCGATTATCCTCCATATACAGGGTAACTGTTCCTATAACTCTTTCATCTAAAACAATACCAAATTCGTAGTATTCCGGCTCTGTCTTTGCCCACTGAGTTTCTACCTCTCTTAAGAATTCCTTTGTTTCTTGCTTATCCTTCTTAGGTAAATAAACCATATACTTTATATCTTCTTTATCACTGACATATTCATATACCTCTTCTATATCCTTCACACTTAAAGGTCTCAATATTAATCTTTCAGTTTTTAATTCTATGTACATATTCTCACCTTCATCACATAGTTAAAGCTTCTGACATCTCAGTCAGAAGCTCTACTCTATATACTTTAACTATTCTTAGCCACCCTCTGTTTACTTCAAATACTTCTTCACATACTGACCTGTATATGACTTCTTGCACTTGGCAACTTCCTCCGGTGTACCTTTGGCGATAACTGTACCACCCTTGTCGCCGCCTTCTGGTCCTATGTCTATAATGTAATCAGCCACTTTTATTACATCTAAGTTATGTTCGATGACCACAACTGTATTTCCACCATCTGATAATCGTCTTAGTATCTCTACCAGCTTGTGGACATCAGCAAAATGAAGTCCTGTTGTAGGCTCATCTAAGATGTAGATAGTCTTTCCAGTATCACGTTTACTAAGCTCTGTAGCAAGTTTTACTCGCTGCGCCTCTCCACCTGAAAGAGTCGTAGATGGCTGACCAAGCTTTATATATGACAAGCCTACATCATTTAGTGTAGATATCTTTCTATAGATTGACTGCTGATTTTTGAAGAACAGCGTTGCTTCTTCAACTGTCATATCTAGGATATCAAATATACTCTTGCCCTTATATTTCACTTCCAATGTCTCTCTATTATAGCGCTTTCCCTGACATACTTCGCAAGGAACATATACATCAGGAAGGAAATGCATCTCTATCTTTATAATGCCGTCTCCGGCACAAGCTTCACAGCGACCACCCTTTGCATTGAAACTGAATCTGCCCTTTTTATATCCTCTTGCCTTTGCCTCTGGAGTTGCTGCAAACAAATCTCTAATTTGGTCAAACACGCCTGTATATGTGGCAGGGTTTGATCTAGGAGTACGCCCTATTGGCGACTGATCTATATCTATTACCTTATCAAGCTGTTCTACACCTTCTATAGTCTTATGCTCACCTGGTATAGTCTTAGCCCTGTTAAGCTTTTTAGCAAGCTTCTTATATAATATCTCATTTACAAGAGAGCTCTTTCCAGAGCCTGACACGCCTGTTACGCATGTCATAATACCAAGAGGAATCTCCACATCGATATTCTTTAGATTGTTCTGTTTTGCTCCTATGACCTTTATATAGCCTGTAGGTTTTCTACGCTCCGATGGCACCGGTATCTTCATCTTTCCACTAAGGTACGCACCTGTTATAGACTTAGGATTTTTCATAATCTCCTCTGCTGTACCCTCTGCGACTACCTCTCCGCCATGCTCTCCCGCACCCGGACCTATATCTACAATGTGGTCCGCTGCAAACATTGTATCCTCATCATGCTCAACTACAATAAGTGTATTTCCGAGGTCTCTCAAATGATTTAATGTCTTTAAAAGCTTATCATTATCTCTTTGATGAAGACCTATACTAGGCTCGTCTAAAATGTATGTTACACCTACTAAACCTGAACCAATCTGTGTGGCAAGTCTGATACGCTGTGCCTCACCACCTGATAGAGATGCAGTAGCTCTTGTAAGTGTAAGATAGTCCAAACCAACATCATTTAGGAAGCCAACTCTGGCCTTTATCTCCTTAATAACCTGAGCTCCGATATATTCCTGTCTGGCTGAAAGATTCATTTCCTCAAGATACACCTTTAAATCTCTTACAGACATAGAGGTAATCTCATAAATATTCTTATCAGAAACAGTAACCGCCAATGACTCCTTTTTAAGTCTCTGACCACCGCACTCTGTACAAGGGGTAATATTCATATACTCCTCGTACTCTGACTTCATAAGCTCAGATGATGTCTCTCTATATCTTCGCTCCATATTCTTTATAAGACCCTCGAATGGAACGTCGTAAACACCTTCACCTCGCTGACCTTTGTAGTGAACCTTAAGAATGTGACCCTTTGTTCCATTAATGATAATATCTTCTATCTTCTCTCCTAAGTCCTCGAATGGGGTATCAAGGCTGAAATCATATTCTTTTGCCATAGCCTCTAACACAGCATGAGTAAAGCTTCCCTTATCATTGGATGACTGCCAGCCCATGCATGATATGGCACCCTGATTTAAGCTAAGACTTCTGTCCGGTATCATAAGCTCTGGCGCAAACTCCATTTTATATCCAAGTCCTATACAGACAGGGCAGGCTCCAAATGGGTTGTTAAATGAAAAACTTCTAGGCTCCACCTCACTTATACTGACACCACAATCAGGGCAGGCAAAACTCATGGAAAAGTTAATAGGTTCTCCACCTATTACGTCTACAATCATAAGCCCCTCTGCAAGATGGAGTACATTCTCAATAGAGTCAGTAAGTCTTTTCTCCATACCCTGCTTTACAACAAGACGGTCTACAACCACTTCTATGTTGTGCTTAATGTTCTTATCAAGAGTAATCTCCTCGCTGAGCTCATAGAGATTTCCGTCTACGACAACTCTTACATATCCGGCCTTTTTCGCCTGGTCTAATACCTTCTCATGTCTACCCTTTTTACCTCTAACCACCGGCGCCAAAAGCTGAATCTTTGTGCCCTCCGGCAGTTCCATAACACTGTCAACCATCTGGTCAACCGTTTGCTTTTTTATCTCCTTGCCACACTCTGGACAATGAGGTATACCGATTCTTGCATATAAAAGTCTAAAATAATCATAAATCTCCGTAACAGTTCCTACTGTTGAACGAGGATTCCTGTTGGTAGATTTCTGGTCAATAGATATAGCCGGTGAAAGTCCCTCTATACTATCTACATTAGGCTTTTCCATCTGTCCTAAGAATTGTCTTGCGTAAGAGGACAACGATTCCATATATCTTCTCTGACCCTCAGCATAAATAGTATCAAATGCCAAGGATGACTTTCCTGAACCGGATAAGCCTGTCAAAACTACAAACTTGTTTCTTGGAATATTTAAGTTTATACCCTTTAAATTGTGCTCAGAGCCACCTCTAATCTTTATAAATTCGCCCTTTTCTTTGTTATTTTTCGATTCCATAATACTCTCCGTTACTCATCTGCATACATATTGTTATCCATATGCCTAAACATGTTTATACCTGTTTTCGTCAGCTTATTATTAAGTTGACGTTTCATTACTGACCAAGCATCTTTTTAAGCTCAATCATCTTATCACGAAGCTCTGCTGCCGCCTCGAAATTCAAATCTGCTGCCGCCTTTTGCATCTGTTTTTGAATCTTGCCAATAAGCTTTGTAAGCTCTTCCTTACTCATTGATTCAGGATCCTTCTCCAGCTTGTCAACAGTCTGCTCCGCTGCCTTTGTTATACTTATCAAATCACGGACAGCCTTCTTAATGGTGGTAGGCGTAATGCCATGGTCTTTATTGTACTGCTCCTGTATAGCTCTTCTTCTATTAGTTTCATCTATAGCTGCCCTCATAGAATCTGTTATTGTATCAGCATACATAATAACATGTCCCTCTGCATTTCTGGCAGCACGGCCAATAGTCTGTATAAGAGAAGTCTCACTACGAAGAAAACCTTCCTTGTCTGCATCAATGATTGCCACCAGAGAAATCTCCGGTATATCAAGACCTTCTCGAAGTAAGTTGATACCCACCAGTACATCAAATACATCAAGACGCATATCTCTTATAATCTGTGTCCTCTCCAACGTATCTACATCAGCGTGCAGATATCTTACACGGATTCCCACATCCTTCATATATTCAGTTAAATCCTCAGCCATACGCTTTGTAAGAGTTGTCACAAGAACTTTATTCTTCTTTTCTGTCTCTTTTCTAATTTCACTAATCAGATCGTCAATCTGTCCTGCCACAGGGCGCACGTCAATAAGTGGATCCAAAAGACCTGTAGGTCTGATAATCTGCTCAGTTCTTAAAAGCTCATGCTCTGCTTCATACACATTTGGAGTAGCTGAAACAAACAACATCTGGTCAATCTTACTTTCAAACTCATCAAAATTTAGTGGTCTATTATCCTTTGCAGAAGGCAATCTGAAGCCGTAGTCCACCAATGTACTTTTCCTAGACTGATCACCTGCATACATACCTCTGACCTGCGGTATGGTAATGTGAGACTCATCAACAATGATTAAAAACTCATCATCAAAATAATCCATAAGTGTGTGTGGAGTGGCACCCGGTTCAAGACCAGCCAGATGTCTGGAATAATTCTCAATACCTGAACAAAAGCCTGTCTCACGCATCATTTCCACATCAAAGTTTGTTCTCTCGGAAATTCTCTGTGCCTCCAACAGCTTATCTTCACTCTTAAAGTATTCAACACGTTCCTTAAGCTCGGCTTCGATATTTTTCGCCGCAATCTCTATTTTTTCTTGCGGCACCACATAGTGTGATGCAGGAAAAATTGCAATATGCTCCAATCGGCTTTTTATCTCACCAGTGAGCACATCAACCTCTGTAATCCTGTCAATTTCGTCTCCAAAAAACTCAACTCTGATAGCTCTATCACTATAGTTTGCAGGAATAATTTCAACAACATCACCGCGTACTCTAAAGGTACCACGCTTAAAATCCATCTCATTTCTATCATATTGAATATCAATCAGTTTACGTATAACCTCATCCCTATCCTTCTGCATACCAGGACGAAGCGAAATCATCATATCCTTATAATCAACGGGGCTACCAAGTCCATAAATACAAGAGACACTGGAAACTATAATAACATCCTTGCGCTCTGCAAGTGCTGCTGTAGCCGACAGTCTAAGCTTATCTATCTCATCATTAATAGAGGAATCCTTCTCTATATATGTGTCAGTGGAAGGTACATACGCCTCTGGCTGATAATAATCGTAATATGAAACAAAATACTCCACTGCATTCTCTGGGAAAAACTCTTTAAACTCACTGTAAAGCTGCGCAGCCAATGTCTTATTATGTGAGATAATAAGGGTAGGCTTGTTTAACTTTTCGATAACATTAGCCATAGTAAATGTCTTACCAGAGCCAGTTACACCGAGAAGGGTCTGAAACTGATTCCCCTCCTTAAATCCTCTTACCAAATCCTCTATGGCCTGTGGCTGGTCGCCTGTAGGCTTGTATTCTGAATGTAATATAAATTTATCCATAATAAAGACCTCTCACCTTTTAATTAGTTTCCACTTTGAGTATATTCTATTATAACAGATATTTTTTTAAATGTACAGAACAAATGTTCAGTTTCTATCTTTTGTGATTTATGGTAAAATATCGCAGAAGAAATAAACCATGCAACACTATTTATCCGGAGAATAATTATGAAGGAAATGTCGCCAATTGAAAAATTTTATAATAAGTTTAATGAGGATAAGCGTCTCAACTCCCGTTATGGTCAGGTTGAATTTATCACGTCCATGAAATATATTCACAAATATTTAGAGGGCAAATCAAACCCTAAAATCCTCGATGTAGGCGCCGGAACAGGTCGCTACTCCGTGGCTTTGGCCAATGAGGGGTATGATGTGACTGCTGTCGAGCTTGTTCAATATAATTTGGGAATTTTAAAGAAAAAGGGAAGCTCCGTGAAAGCATTTAAAGGAAATGCTATGAATCTGAAGCGATTTGAGGACAAAAGCTTCGACCTTGTTATGATATTTGGTCCTATGTATCATCTCGGAACATTTGAAGAGCGCCTAAAAGCCTTATCCGAAGCCAAGCGCGTTCTAAAGGATGACGGTGTAATTATAGTTGCTTACATTATGAATGATTACACGATTATAAGCTATGCTTTTATGGAGAATGCCATCAATAAGTGTGTTGCAGAGGAACGTTTTACTGATGATTTTAACTGTATCTCCAAAGAGGGTGACATTTACCATTCAGCCCGTATTGATGATATGGATGCCTTAAATGAAGCAGCAGGTCTTTCCAGAATACAAATCGTATCTGCTGACGGAGCTGCAAGTTACATACGTCAATCACTCAATGCCCTAGATGAGGAGGGCTTTAAGCACTTTATTGAAAACCATCTTGCCACATGCGAACGTATGGACTTGATGGGTGCTGCAGCACATACAATTGATATATTAAAAAAATGTGATTAGATACGACGCAGGTCGTTTTCACCAAAACGGAGCAGGTCCCTATACTAAACGACCTGCTCCCCTTTATTTTAAAATACATTTTTTAAAATTATTTAACTTGACTTTGAATATATTTGATTGCTTCTTGAAGCTGTGTATCATATTCATCCTTGAGATAACCTGTTTCATCATAGGCATCCTCCACCTGCGGAAGCTTAACCTCCACATCAGGAGTTATTCCCTCTCCATGAATATTTCTTCCATTTGGTGTAAAGTAAGATGAAATTGTAAGCTTTACGGCAGTACCATCACTCAAAGGTATAATACTCTGTACAATTCCTTTTCCGAATGTAGTAGTTCCAAATAACTTACCTACTCCGTAATCCTGAATGGCACCTGCAAAAATTTCTGATGCGCTGGCACTGTTGCCGTTTATAAGGACTGCCATTGGAGCATCAAGACATTTTGCATCAGAATACTCAGTTTCTCTATTGCCGTACTTATCTTCTGTATAGACAATCTTTCCCTCTGGCAAAATATAATCAAGCATTTCAACTACTCTATCGTAAAGTCCACCACCGTTATCGCGGACATCAAAGATGTAGCCTACTACGCCATCATTTTCAGCCTTCTCCATAGCCTCTTTGAACTGCTTATATGTCTTATCATCAAAGCTTGATATATATATATGAGCAATATTGCCATCAACCACTTCATACTCTACTGTAGGTAAGTCAATCATTTTTCTCTCAACTGTAAATGTCAATTTCTCACCATTTCTCAAAATATGAACATCTACCGTTGTACCTTCCTCACCCTTAATATAAGAAACAGCTTCACTTACATCCATTCCTGTAAAATCGACGTCATCTGCTCCCATAAAGATATCCCCAGGTCTTATACCTGCATCATATCCAGGACAATTCTCATATGGTGTCACAACAGTGATTATCATAGTTTCAGGGTCCTGCACTACGGCTACACCTATACCACAATATGTGCCTGATGTACTTTCCATAAGTGCCTCAAAAGACTCCTTATCATAATATACAGAATATGGATCATTCAAGGACTCAAGCATACCTGCATAAATGCCTTCTGCTATATTATCCATATTGTCTTCATAATAGAAATACTCTTCAATAAGCTCCTGAATCATCTGAGCTTTCTCAAAGGCTTCTAATAACTCTTCCAAGCTATTAAGAGAATTCGACGCATCATCTGAATCATTATTGTCATCCGAGTTATCTGAATCATCTGAGTCATCTGAATCATTTGAATCATTTGTCTCATTTTCATCATCATAGAGACCTGAATTTTCAAGCATCTTATCAGTGTCATCTGTCTCAATATAATCCTTGCTGATAAGCTTATTAGCGACAAGTATTATAACCAAAAAGACAATTGTTACAGTTATACCCACAGCCAATCCCTTAAAGAAATTGTTCTGATTCTTTATCTTCTGCTCCTGTCCCCACATATTGTTGTAGTCATTATTCCACTGATTATTTTGATTGTTATCCATTAAAAAGTCTCCTATCTTACTATGCCTATGGCGCTACCCACTTCAATGGGTTTTCATATGTTCCATTTTTTCTAACTCCAAAATGGAGGTGATTTCCTGTAGAACGTCCGGTTGAACCGACCTTACCGATTACCTGTCCCTTCTTTACCCAGTCACCTTCACTTACAAGTCGTTTAGACATATGCATATAAACTGTATAGATTCCGTTACCATGGTCGATTCCTACCCAGTTTCCTGCCGAGCTGCTGTAATATGACCATGCCACCTGACCATCATAAGCTGCTAATATCTCTGTACCATATGGTGCGGGAATATCAATACCTGAATGGAATTCCTGTGTTGGCTTGCCAAATGGATCAGGTCTTGTTCCAAAATATGATGATATGTACGAACGACCTGAGATAGGCCAAAGCATCGTACCTCCATCATAATTAAGCTTATTTAAATTATTCTTATTCTGCTCTTCTTTACGCTTACGCTCGATTTCTTCAAGCTCTGCCACAATAGCCTTCTGAGTCTCTAAATCTTCTGCTAAGTTTTTTACATCCTTCTCAGTCTCATTTATGTCTTCTTTGTAAACAGCTACAACCTGCTTTTTCGCTGCCAAAAGCTCCTCAGATGCTACTATCTCTGCCTTAATCTCCGCCAAAGATGCTGCCAACTCAGCTTCCTTTGCCTCCAGCTTTGCCTGCTTAGAATCAAGGTCAGCCTTTGCAACCTCAAATCTTTCCAGCTGTTGTCTATCATACTCAGTTATCTGGCTTAAATATTCCGCTTTGTTTAAAAATTCAGCCATGGACTCTGAATCAAGAATCATTGAGAGATATGAGCTTTCGCCATTCTCATACATATATTGTATTCTAAGCTTCATTGCTTCATACTGCTTTTCAATCTCAGCCTGTGCATCTGCTACCTGCACCTTAGTTTCCTCTATCTGAGCCTGAGTTTCAATGATACTCTTATCAATTTCCAAAATACTGTTTGCCAGATCATTTAACTTCTGGTCCATCGCCACAATATAAGCCTCTGCATCACCCTTCAGACTTTCAAGCTCCTTTAAATGTGACTTTGTATCCTTAAGCTGCTGCTGTATTTCCTTCTGTTTTTCCTTCTCGTCTTCCAGATTGGCAGCATAGTTTGTATCAATTATCGACCCTGTCAGACATCCCATCAGGAAGCACACAGTAATTATTCTAAATGCAAACCATAATTTCCTTTTCATTAGTTCTCTCCTCTGAAAATGCTTATACCTTTAAGTGCTTACGCATTGTAATCATACTACCGATAACACCTATGCCTCCACCAATAATAAGTGCAGCCGGTATAAGTACCGCAAATACTTCGCCTGTAGATAAAAGTGATACCACAGACTCTATTGAATTAAACTGCTCTAATATAAATACAATTACTCTCTTGTAAATAATGTAAAGAATCAATATAGGAATCAGTGCTCCCACCAATCCAATCATAATACCTTCAACCATAAACGGCGCTCGTATAAAGAAATCCTTGGCACCCATAAGCTTCATAATACCAATCTCTTCCTTACGAACTGTAATACCTATCATAATTGTATTGCTTATAAGGAATATACCTACAGCCAAAAGAATAATGATAATTGCCATAGATATGTAACCTATCATTCTTCCGAATTCATTAAGAGTATCAGCAGTTGAATCTGAGTAGTTAACCTTTCTAACACCCTCAAGATTCTCTACAAATGTAACAAATGCGTCCTGCATAGACAAATCATTTAATGTTACTCTGTATGAATCTGAATTCGCCAACGGATTGTCATCCTTAAAGCCTTCTGCCAGCTCCTGATTGTCACCGAAGTATTCCTGCTTATACTCCTCCCATGCCTGTTCAGGGCTGATATACTCTATTGTTCCAAATTCAGCTCTCTTTTTTATGTTCTCACCAATAGCCTCTATCTGTTCGTCAGTTGCCTCCTCGTCAAAGAAGATTACAATAGACACAGTTTCTTCAGCCGTTTCAACTATATGCTGAAGATTTGTAAGGACTGCATAAAAGAGACCCATAAGAAAGATACATGCCGCTATTGTTCCTACTGATGCAAGGGAGAAAAGCTTATTTCTCTTTATGTTTATAAAACCTTGCTTTAAACTATAAAAAATTGTACTAACCTTCATATATATAACCACCTTTTCTCTCGTCGCTGACGATAACACCTTTTTTGATAGTAATAACACGCTTCTGCATAGCGTCTACCACTTCCTTATTATGTGTTACGACGATAACTGTAGTTCCTCTTTTGTTAATCTCCTCAAGAAGCTTCATTATCTCCCATGAATTGTTAGGGTCTAAGTTTCCTGTAGGCTCGTCTGCCAACAAAATAGGTGGATTATTAACTAATGCTCTGGCAATGGCAACTCTCTGCTGCTCACCACCTGACAGTTCCTTTGGAAATGACTTATACTTCTCAGCTAATCCCACCATAGAAAGCATAGCCGGAACCTTTCTTCTGATAACCTTTGTTGGAGTCTCAACAACTCTCTGAGCAAAGGCAATGTTATCATATACATTTCTATCCTTTAAGAGACGGAAGTCCTGAAATACAACACCTATATCACGGCGGAGCATAGGGATTTTCTTTCTTCTCATTCTTCCAAGATTCTTTCCGTTGATAACAATCTTGCCCTCTGTCGGCTCTAACTCCTTCAACAGAAGTTTAATCAATGTAGACTTTCCAGCACCTGAATCACCTACAATAAATACAAACTCTCCCTTATCAATGTGAAGATTAATATTGTTTACAGCAGGTGTACCTGCCGCATATGTTTTGCTTACGTTTTCTAAATCAATCATTTTTTGTCCCTTCCACCCTTATGCTCGCTCTATATGTTACATTAAAACACTCTAATATTCCAGTGTTTCCATATATTTCATATATTTTACGACCATAAGTGCAATCTTAAATGTAATGGCATCCTCAAATACTCGCAGGTCCAAATTAGTGCTTTTCTGAAGCTTGTCCAACCTGTAAACCAGCGTATTTCTATGGATATATAACTGTCTTGATGTCTCTGACACATTTAAATTATTCTCAAAGAATTTGTTGATAGTAGACAATGTCTCCTCGTCAAAATCATCCAATGACTTCCCGTTAAATATTTCCTTTATAAACATCTTACAAAGTGGTAATGGAAGCTGATAAATGAGTCGTCCAATACCTAAATTGTTGTAAGCCACAACATTCTTTTCACTGTAGAAAATCTTTCCAACATCTAATGCAAGCTTTGCCTCTTTGTATGACTTTGAAACTTCCTTTATCTCATTTACAATAGTACCAAGAGCTATATGTACCTTAGACATTGCCTCCATATTAAGCGTATCTAAAACAGTTCTTGCAAGCTTTTCCAAATCGTCATATGTCTCATTTGGACGAACTTCCTTAACGATAATAATATTCTTCTCGTCAACTGCTGTAATGAAATCCTTAGTCTTTGTAGCAAAGAGAGTACGAACCGTCTCTAAAGCATTATTATCCTTCTCATGCTTTGTCTCAACTATCATAACTACACGTTTAACAGCTGTATCTACATGAAGCTTTTTAGCTCTATTATAGATGTCTACAAGAAGCAGGTTGTCTAAGAGAAGATTCTTTATAAAGTTATCTTTGTCAAATCTCTCCTTATATGCAACCAGCAAGCCCTGAATTTGGAAGGCTGCCATCTTGCCAACCATATACACATCATTGCTGCTTCCTTTAGCTAATATAATATATTCTGTCTGATTGTCGTCCGATACCTTAAAAAACTGACAGCCAGCCACTTCCTGATTATCTGCAGGCGATTCATTAAATGCGAGCACGGCTTTTTCATACTCTTCCGTCTCTTGAAATGTAGTAGCCAATGCTTTGCCTTCTGTGTCATATACACAGAGATCAACACGTGCAATTACATGAATGCCATCTATTGTATTTTGAAGAATCTGATTTGATATCATCGTGCTACACGCCTCCTGTAAAATGATATAATACACTCATTTTATAATAGCACATATTATTGCGTAACGCAAGAATTGATAAGCATTAGCACGTATGAAAATGTAATTACAACGCACCTTTTATTATGCCAAAAGAACTATCGCATAACATAATCTGCGATAGTTCTTTTCCTACACTCTCTGAAAGCCGAGGAATCTTGTTCCCTGAAAGGATAAATATCCTCTATCTCCCTCTATTAATATTCCATATTCATTTCCGTCCACTTCAAGTTCCATCCTATCACCACTTTCCACTTGAAAAGCCACATAATAGTACGTCCAGTAACGACCATGCATTGTATCGCTGCTGTGATGTCTATGTCTTACATCGGTACGCTTTGATATAACAGTTGCATATACTGTCAGTCGTGGTGAATTGTTATTTTTATTCCATTTAGAAATGCTTCTCACGAAAATAAAAATAAATACACCTAAAATAAGTACAAACATTATGATAAATAATATCATAAAAATTGACATTCCTGTATCAAATCTGTCAAAATAGCCCGAGTTATCAAACTCTTCAAATCCCGCTGGAAAATTCATGGTAATCCCCCTTTTTAATATGAATTAACATTAGTATAACATATAACTTCGCAACTGTCTTATGAAATCGCCTCATGTCTTCTTGATATGCTTCGCATCTCAAGAAGCACGCGAGTATTCGTCGAATACTCGCGTACGAAACAGAAAAGAAAAGCCCCATATGACAAATAAATTTGTCACTAGGACTTTCCTTTTCTATTTCACATGAGTGCTAGACTCATTACTATCACGTTAGTTTGTGATTACCTGCTCTGTTTCCTTATCGAATACGTGGAGCTTGTTAAGGTCGAATGCAAACTTAACTGTGTCGCCAACTCTTGCTGTTGTACGAGGATTTACTCTTGCTGTGCAAGATGTTCCTGCAAGGTCGAAGTATAAGTAAACTTCTGCACCAAGTAACTCGTATAACTTAATTGTTGTCTCTACAGCGCTATCGCCTGAATTGTTAACCATAACTTCATCATCATGAATATCTTCTGGTCTGATACCCATAACTACTGTCTTTCCTACATAGCCACCATCAACTAATGCCTTAGCCTTAGCCTCTGGAACCTTAATCTTCATCTCACCAAATGTTAACTTAACATCTGAGCCTTCCTGGCTAACTACAGCATCGATGAAGTTCATAGCTGGAGAACCCATGAAACCTGCAACGAAGAGGTTTGTTGGGTAGTTATATAAGTTGATTGGAGAATCACACTGCTGGATAACACCGTCCTTCATAACTACGATTCTTGTACCAAGTGTCATAGCCTCTGTCTGGTCGTGTGTTACGTAGATGATTGTTGTCTCAAGTCTCTGATGTAACTTAGAAATCTCAACACGCATCTGTACTCTTAACTTAGCATCAAGGTTTGATAAAGGCTCATCCATAAGGAAT
>JAFSIA010000066.1 GCA_017440045.1 Lachnospiraceae bacterium | reverse complement strand
GATTACATTATGTTCTTTAACGAAGAACGGCCTGCGTATTCTTTGAATTACCTGACACCAAAACAGTACAGGGAGTATTATGCCCTTTAGTGACTGTATAAAAAACTAAAAAAAGTGTCTACTTTTTGTTGACTAGTGCAAAATAAATGAAAATTTGGTAAAAAAAATACTTGAAAAAAATGGGAAAGTATGGTTTTCTTATTATTGGGCTTTTATATACCCATATTTACTGAAAAAATTATATTTATTAAAGAAATTTTTGAAAGGTGATAATATGAAAAAGGTTGTAAAATTTGGCGGTAGTTCATTAGCAAGTGCAGAGCAGTTTAAGAAGGTAGGCAAGATTATAAAGTCTGATGAGGATAGAAAATATGTTGTACCATCTGCACCAGGAAAGAGATTTTCAGCAGATACAAAGGTTACAGATATGCTTTACAAGTGCTACAATGAGGCGGAAGCAGGAACAGATTTTAGTGCAACATTAAAGCAGATTAAAGAACGTTATAATGAGATTATAAAGGGATTAAAGTTAGAGCTTTCATTAGATGAGGAGTTTGTTACTATCGAAAATCAGTTTAAGGCTAAGGCTGGTAGCGATTATGCTGCTTCAAGAGGTGAGTACTTAAACGGTATCATTATGGCAAACTATCTTGGCTATGAGTTTATCGATGCTGCGACAGTTATCTTCTTTAATAAAGATGGAGAGTTTGATGCAGAGACAACTCAGGAAATTTTAAGCGCAAAGCTTGCAAATATTGAAAGAGCAGTTATTCCAGGTTTCTATGGTGCCAGACCGGACGGAAGAGTTAAGACATTTTCAAGAGGTGGCTCTGATGTAACAGGTTCTATCGTGGCAAGGGCAGTATCAGCTGATCTTTACGAGAACTGGACTGATGTTTCAGGATTCCTTGTAGCAGATCCAAGAATAATTAAAGACCCGGCAGTTATTACAACTATTACTTATAAAGAGCTTAGAGAGCTTGCTTACATGGGAGCATCAGTTCTTCACGAGGACGCTATTTTCCCAGTAAGAAAGGCAGGAATTCCAATCAACATTAAGAATACAAATAAGCCAGAAGATGCAGGTACAATGATCGTAGAGAGCACATGTAAGCAGTCTGCATATACAATTACAGGTATTGCAGGTAAGAAGGGCTTCGTATCATTAAATATTGAGAAGGATATGATGAACTCAGAAATCGGATTCGGTAGAAAGGTTCTCGAAGCATTTGAGAGACATAACATTTCTTTCGAGCATATGCCTTCAGGTATCGATACACTTACAGTATTTGTTCACCAGCCAGAGTTTGAGGGTAAGGAGCAGCAGGTACTTGCTGATATTCACAGACTTACACAGCCAGATCATATAGATATAGAATCTGACCTTGCACTTATTGCAGTAGTTGGACGTGGTATGAAGGCAGTTAAGGGTACAGCTGGAAGAATCTTTGCAGCACTTGCTCATGCAAATGTAAACGTAAAGATGATTGATCAGGGTTCTAGTGAGCTTAACATTATCATTGGTGTACAGAATAAAGATTTTGAGGCTGCTATCAAGGCAATCTATGACATCTTTGTAACTATACAGCTCTAATATTTGAAAATGTAGGTTAAAAGCCCCACATCCTTGGAAGTAAGGATGTGGGGCTTGTTTGATATATACTTATAATAATTTATTTTGCGTTTTTAAGTACCTTGTGACGTATGTATTTGAATGTATAATCTTCACCTTTTTCGGCTAACATGGTAAGAAGTTTGAAAAGTAAGGCGTTGCATTCTGGATGTATTACATAGCGATGGCATCCTTTGTTGTAATAGTCAAGAGATGAACGATCAGTATAATCATCCTTATAATAGATTTTGCTTGCAGCAACTCTGTCGCAGAACATTTCTACAACATAGTTTACAGGCATTTTCATACCTAGAAGTCCTTTGGACTTGTCTGTAGAATAATCAATCCAGTATTCAAAGTGATGTTTGTTGCGTCCTTTATGATGAAGCCATGCAGACGAGTAGCCTTCTATTTCACGCTGGGCATTATTGGGGCTTCTGTCGCCTTGAAAATATATTACACCAGGGATAAATTCGATAGGTGAGTACTTTGATAAATCATGTAGAAGACCCTGCTTGTAAAGTCCTACTTTAAAGCAGTGCTTCATAACGAGAAATTTATGAGCATTTATAGTAGAAAAATGACCTTTGGCATTCTTTAATAAATTTGAAAGTGTCATATTAACCTCCGAAAAATAATAAATCTGTATAACGATTAGTTTATAACCGGAATGATTTTTATGCAAGATATATTTATGTCTAATAAAGGGAGATATTGTCACTATTTTTCAGGTGTGCTACAATAAAAGGTAGGCTTTGAATGATGGACCTATGATTTGGGAGGCGAATATGAGCAGTTTTAAGTTTATATTACAATATATAATGCGACATAAATGGAGATATTTAGGTGGTATCATAACTTTGTTTATAGTTGATTTTGCAAATCTTTTAATACCTAGATTGACTGGAACTATAACAGACGGGTTGACAGCACATTCCATAGATATGGATGGAATTATGTTTTACATAGTATGTATTTTAGGTGTCGGTGCAGTCCTTGCTATTGGTAGATTTTTCTGGAGATTTTTCCTATTTGGGGCAGCACGCTCTATTGAAAAAGAGATAAGAAACGAAATGTTTGAACACCTGGAAGCTATGAGTGTGGAATACTATAATGAACATAAAACCGGTGACCTGATGACAAGGTTTACAAGTGATTTGAATTCTGTACGTATGGCAATAGGCCCGGCAGTAATATCTGCATTTGACGCTACAGTTATGCTTATTATGGTTATCTGTCAAATGCTTATATATGTAAATGTAAAGCTTACCCTTGTGGCAGTTGTTCCTATGATACTTATAACTGTGGGAGAGCTCTATTATGGAAAAATTATAAAGAGTAGATATAAGGCACGCCAGGAGGCGGTATCTGACCTGACAGATTATGTACAGGAGAGCGTGTCAGGCGTTAGAGTTATTAAGGCATTTGTAAGAGAACGAGCAGAGCTTAGAGCCTTTGCAAAGAGAAACGCCAATGCTAAAGATAAGAACCTGAAAGTAATAAAGATACAGACATTTGTAATGCCACTGTTAGATGTGATTATAGGCATTAGCAGCTTGGCTACTCTCATATATGGAGGATACCTTGCGCTTACAGGAGAGATTACGCTGGGTAGATTTATAGCATTTAACCAGTATATTAGTATGCTTGTTTGGCCTATGCTTGCATGCGGAGATGCCATAACAATGTTTTCACAGGGTGGCGCTTCTATCAAGCGTATTCAGGATATTTTTCAGGAAAAGCCGGAGATTTTTGATGGTGAAAATGTAGAAAATATAGACGCATTAAAAGGAGATATAGAATTTAGAAATCTGACCTTTGCACATAGAGGAAGCTTGGAGCCAACGCTTAGGGATATTAATCTGTCCATAAAGGCAGGAACAACATTGGCAGTTATTGGTAGAACGGGCAATGGAAAAACAACATTGGTGAATTTGTTATTGCATTTATATAATACAAAACCGGGAATGATACTTCTTGATGGTCGAGATATTAATACGATTCCTCTTAAGACATTAAGAGAAAATATTGCATATGTACCTCAAGACAATTTCTTGTTTTCTGACACATTAAGGTCAAATATAGCATTTGGTTCAGAAGACAATATGATAGACATTGAAAAGGCAACAAGAGCAGCCTGCATCCACGATAATATTGTGGCATTTCCGGATGGCTATGAAACAATTGTAGGGGAGCGAGGAGTCACGCTATCAGGTGGTCAAAAGCAGCGAAGCTCAATAGCCAGAGCACTTATGAAGGATTCGCCAATACTTATACTAGACGATTCATTATCGGCTGTAGATACAGATACAGAGGAAAGGATTCTTAAGAATTTAAAAGAAAATAGAGAAGGGAAAACGACTATCATTATCGCTCATCGTATCTCTACTATACAGAATGCAGATGTCATTATGGTTCTTGAGGATGGTGAGGCTGTAGAGATTGGAAATCACAGTGAGTTAATGGAGATTGGAAAAATATACAAGGATATGTTTGATAAACAACAGCTGGAGGCTCAGATTGGAGAACAGAGAGCGCAGTTGGAAGGAGGGCTTGCGTAATGAAGAGATTGCTTAAATACTTAAAGCCCCACAAGCTTACAATGGCTGTAGTATCCTTATTAGTGCTTGGAATCATTGTTGTAGAGCTCTACAAGCCAATTATCATAGGAGATGCAATTGATGATTACATAAATGGTTATTATCACCCATATGTAGAAACGACTGTTGATGGATTAGGCGCTGTAGAGTATGAAAATATTTATCTTACAAGAGAGATTGATAAGGAAAAAGAATATGACAGCTATTACCAGATAATTCTCTACAAGGATGAGTATTATATGGTGGCTGATATTACAAAACAGCAGTGTGATATTTTAAAGGATGCAGGAGAGGAAGAACTATCAATATATGTTAATGATGGTGCAAACAAGCTTACGACTGCAGAGATGAAAGAGCTTAGAAGCTACGATTTTACTGGTATTTTGCAGGCGGCAGGCTTTTACATGCTGGTGCTTCTTGCAGGATTTGTATTGAATGTACTTAATACATGGATGCTTCAAAAGATGGGACAGAACATCATATATCGTATGCGTGAAGAAATCTTTGCCCATATACATAAGCTGTCATTAAATTTCTTTAATACAACACCTGTAGGAACACTTGTGACGCGAGTTTCTAATGATACAGAGGCGGTAAATGAACTGTTTTCAACAATACTTGTAAAGCTGTTTAAAAATATCATAAAAATAATTGGCTTTGCAGTTGTAATGCTGTCTAAAAACGTGACGATGGCGTTGTATTCATTTGCATTGCTACCATTTGTGGCAGCATTAACATTTTTCTTCAGATATATGTCTAGAAAGGCATATAGAATAACTAGAAATAAAATAACAGAATTAAATACATTTCTTTCAGAGCACATATCAGGAATGAAGCTTATACAGATATTTGCAAGAGAGAAGGAAAAATATAGGGAGTTTGAAAATAAGTCCTATGAACTTTTTAAGGCAAACTGGCGAGAGGTTATGACTTTTGCCATATTTAGACCATCAATATATATGCTTTCAGTGGTTGCGATGGTTGTAATAATAGGTTCAGGTGGCAACCTTGTGTTGTCAGGTACAATTTCAATGGGAACACTTTACATTTTTATAAGCTATATTAGTTCGTTTTTTGAGCCTATACAGGAGCTGGCGGAGCAGTTTGGCACATTGCAGTCCTCACTTGCATCTGCAGAAAAAATGTTTACTATATTAGATGAAAAGCCGGAGATTGTAAGTCCTAAAGAGTCGGCAGATATAGATATAAGAGGTCGTATTGAGTTCAGGAATGTATGGTTTGCTTATGAGAAGGATGATTACATTTTAAAGGATGTAAGCTTTGTTATAGAGCCGGGTGAAAAGGTAGCATTTGTAGGAGCTACAGGTGCAGGAAAGACCTCTATATTAAATCTTATAGGTAGATATTTTGACATTCAGAAAGGCCAGATACTCATAGATGGCGTAGATATAAGAGAGATAGATACGGATGTGCTTAGAAGTGCCATCGGACAGGTTCAGCAGGATGTATTTATTTTTACTGGTGACATAAAAAGTAACATATCCTTAAATAATGAAGAAATTACCATTGACAAGGTGAAAGAATCGGCGCATATTGTAGGAGCAGATAATTTTATTGACAAACTACACAATGGTTTTGATGAACCGGTTACAGAGAGAGGAAGTACCCTATCAGCAGGACAGAGACAGTTGATTTCATTTGCAAGAACCCTTGCTTATAATCCAACGATTCTTGTTCTTGATGAGGCGACGGCCAATATTGATACTGAGACAGAAAGCCTTATCACAAAGGCATTAGAGGTTCTTATGAAGGGCAGAACTACAATTATGGTAGCCCACAGATTATCAACAATCCAACATGCCGATAAGATTATGGTTATGCATAAAGGTCAGATAAAAGAGAGTGGAAACCATCAGGAACTTTTAGCTAAAGGTGGTATGTACAAGAAACTCTATGATTTACAGTTGGTAGAAGCCTAAAAGGGTGGAGGTTACAAATGGAGAAACTAAAAAAATACATAAAATATATTAAGTATGCTATTTTTCCACTTATATTTATATATTTGGAATTGATATATAAGATTAGTGTGAAAAGTCCGTTTTCTTTGGATTTTATATATGCATGTATAAGTGCCATAACATTAGGTGTCATTGTGAATTTATTGTCATCACTGACAAAGAAAAGTGTTATAAATAAGATAATAGGATTTGGTATTACTTCTATAGTATGTATTATATTCTGTGTACAAATTGTTTACAGGGACACATTTACATCACCATTTTCTGTGTCAATTGCATTTGGTGGAGCAGAAGGTGTTAATGCCATAACAGAATTTGCAGATATTACCCTTACTGCCATAGTATCAAATCTTTTGTGGATTATACTTGCGCTGCTGCCAATTCCGCTTCTTGTGTTGGCAAGTATTAAGCTTAAGATATTTGAAAAGGCCACAAAGTGGAATATTATTTGGCTTACAGTAGTAGCTATAGTTATACATATTGCAGGTTTATTTGGACTGCTTATATCAGGTGAAAACGGATATACATCCAAAACAATATATTATGATAGATTTATTATGGATTTAAGCTTTGATAAGCTTGGAGTAATTACATCTACAAAGCTTGACTTAAAGACTTTTATTTTCGGTGTATCAGAGGACCTTGATGAGATAACTGATAAGCAGGAGATACCAGATTTGTTAGGTGAGAAGGATACAACTGAAAAGCCTACAGAAAATGAGTCTTCTATTGGAGTGGATGACACGGAGGATGGCACTGAAAATATAGGTGAAGAACCTACAACAGGAGAACCTATAATAGATGAGCCTGTTGTCTACGAGCCAAATGTTTTGAATATTGATTTAGATGCAATGTCAGCTGCATATGGCGACGATAATCTAACATGGTTAAATAATTATATTGAAGCATGTGAACCTACTATGAAGAATAAATATACAGGTATGTTTGAAGGATATAATGTCATTCTTATAACAGCAGAATCATTTTCTTCATGGGCGGTTAGTGAGAAGTATACACCGACATTGTATAAGCTTGTTAATTCCGGTTTTGTATTTAACAATTTTTATATGCATGGTTATACTGCAACAACTATAGGTGAGTATATGCTTTGTACAGGTCTGTTACCAAATGGTAGAGACAGCGTAGCGCCATTTGATAAAACCATAGACAAATATATGGGTATGTGTATGGGAAATATTATGAAAAATCTCGGATACCCAACATATGCTTATCACAATCATACATATACTTATTACAACAGAGATGAAACACATCCAAATATGGGATATATATATAAAGGAAAAGGCGAGGGCGGAGGTCTGGAAATCGATTATGTATGGCCGGCATCTGACCTTCAGATGATGGAGAAATCTATTGACGATTTCATTAATGAAGAGCATTTCCATGCATATTATATGACTGTCAGTGCACATAAAATTACACATGGACAGGCAATTCAATGGCTCACAAGAATAAGAGTCTTGTAGCAGATATGGATGCCACTGAGAATATGAAGGGATATATGGCATGTAGTATAGAGCTTGACAGAGCATTGGAGTATCTTATAAAAAGGCTCGAAGAGAAGGGAATTGCGGACAAGACTGTTATAGCTCTGGCAGCAGATCATTATCCATATGGAATGAAGGATGATTTGGTGGCAGAGATTGGTGCAGAAGCAAATAAATGGTATGGTTTACAGGATAGCAATCTTATATTGTGGAGTGCTTCCATGACGGAGCCTGTTTACATTGATAAAGTATGTTCAAGTGTTGACGTTATACCGACATTGCTCAATCTACTTGGAATAGATTACGATTCAAGATTATATTCCGGAAAGGATATACTCTCTGATTCACCTGGACTTATCGTGTTTAATGATATGGGATTTATGACGGATTACTGTATATACAATTCAAGTACTGGAGAGGTGAAGGAGACGGCAGGAGTCACTGTCCCTAAGGAGTACATTGATCAGATAAATTCTCTTATAAAAAATATGTGGAATGCTTCAGGAAAGCTTATACAGGTAGATTACTACGAGAAAATGAAAAATTATATAAAGTAATAAATGTATGAAAAAAAGATGCGATTGAAATAAATTATCAATCGCATCTTTTGTTTATAATCGTTGACTAAAATCTTAGACTAAGCTAATACAACGTCACCCATGAACTTGTCGTTGATAACGTAATATACCTTCATATCTTCTGGCTTAACATAAAGCTTTGTAGATGTGATAGTCTTCTTACCTGTCTGAGCTATGTAATCAGCCTTAACCTTCTCAAGTAACTCATCATGTGAGAACTCGAAACCAGCAAACTGGATGAAAATCTCATTCTTCTTCTCAGCAGCATTCTTTGTTGTAGCTGTCTTCTTTGTAGCTGTAGCAGCTTTCTTTGCTGTAGTAGCCTTCTTTGCCTCAGCCTTTACCTCTGTCTTAGTTTCTGTTGTATTTTCTGTCTTAGCAGCAGCCTTTGTTGTTGTCTTAACAGCATCCTTTGTAGCCTTTACATCAGCCTTAGGTGCCTCAACTTTAGTAGCAGCAGCTTTTGTTGTCTTTGTTGTAGCCATTTTATACCTCCTGATATTAATGCTTATTTGTATATCACGATATGTATAATAGGATAAAAACTTCTTTTTTTCAAGTATTTAAGAAAAAAATCTCTATTTTTTATAAAAGAAAGTGTTTTTATGACTTATTTTTATATATTTTTCATAGAGAAGAACTTTAATAAAAAGGAAGTTACATATTAGGTTGACAGTTGTGAAGTAAAGGTGTAAAACAGATAAGGTTGAGAATTATAATAAAGTTGAAAAGAGGAATGAAAATGGATTATAGAATTCTTTTGGACTTGGCAGTGATTATTGTATTTGCCAAAGTATTTGGAATAGGTGCAAGATTTTTAAAGGCCCCACAGGTAGTAGGTCAAATTGTTGCAGGTTTAATAATTGGTCCCAGCGTATTAGGCTTGGTTGAACAGTCGAATTTTATACTGCAGATGGCAGAAATAGGTGTATTACTTCTAATGTTTTCCGCAGGCCTTGAGACAAACTTAAGAGACCTTATGAAAACGGGTCTTAAGGCATTAGCTATTGCATGCGCCGGTGTGTTTGTGCCGCTTGTTGGTGGAACGCTCCTTTATATGGCTATGTATGGAACATCACCAATAGGCTCATTGGAATTTTATAAAGCTGTATTTATCGGAGTTATAATGACTGCTACATCAGTTAGTATAACAGTACAGACCCTTAGAGATATGGGTAAGCTTAAGGGCGAGGTTGGAACAACAATTTTAAGTGCAGCCATCATAGATGATGTAATAGGTATTGTTGTACTTACATTTGTAATAGGTATGACAGATTCTTCAACAAAACCTATGACAGTAGTTATTAACACTGTGTTATTCTTTGTTTTGGCAGTAGTTGTTGGAGCAGTAATTTATTTTATATTTAAGAAGTATGATGCAAGTCATCCTCACACAAGACGAATACCTATTTTAGGTTTGGCACTTTGCTTTGCTATGGCATATGTTGCAGAGGTTTACTTTGGCATAGCAGATATCACAGGTGCATACCTGGCAGGTATCATTCTTTGCAGCTTGAAGGATTCAGAGTATATCGCAGAGAAGATGGATATAAACTCATATATGCTTTTTGGACCGGTATTCTTTACAAGTATTGGATTAAAGACAGATATAGCAGAGTTTTCATCTAGCCTTGTATGGTTCTGTATAGGGTTTGTATTGGTGGCTCTTATAACAAAGATAGTTGGTTGCGGACTTATGTCACGAATACTTGGATTTAGAGGATATGATACATTGAAAATCGGTGTAGGAATGATGACTAGAGGAGAGGTGGCGCTTATTGTGGCACAGAAGGGTCTAAGCGCTAATCTGATATCATCAGAATATTTTACAGCAGTTATTTTGCTTATTGTGGTGTCATCAATCGCAACACCAATTTTGTTAAAGCTTTTGTATAACAAGACTGATAAAAAACAGCTTGATACAGAAGTGGCAGTTTAATAAAGAAAATATGCACACTCCATCTTTTATGACAATATAATAGTAATAAGAGAAGAACTGGAGTAAGCATTTGAAAAAGACATTATTTGAAGGTGTGGCTACTGCAGTGGTCACACCTTTTAAACAGGATTTAAGTATTGATTATAAAGCTTTTGAAAATATTATAGAAAACCAGATTAACAATGGAATAAATGCTATTGTAGTGGCAGGTACGACAGGAGAGTCGCCAACACTGACAAAAGAGGAGCATTACAACTTAATAAAGTATGCGGTGGAAACTGTGGCAGGAAGAGTGCCTGTTATCGCAGGTGCAGGCAGCAATGCGGCAGAGCATGCAAGAATTCTTTGCAAAAACAGTAAGATTGCAGGAGCAGATGGATTGCTGGTTGTGACACCGTATTATAACAAGACAAATTTATCAGGACTTATTGAATACTACAAAATGTGTAGCAGGGCTACAGAGGATACATTGCCAATTATAGCTTATAATGTACCATCTCGAACAGGATTGGACATTAAGGTTGATTATTACGAAAAGCTGATACAGATAGATAATATAGTGGCGGTAAAGGAGGCTTCAGGTGATGTAAGTAAGGCAGCTAAAATAGTGGCTGATTATGGAAAGGACATTGATGTATATTCGGGAAATGATGATTTGACATTACCAATACTGTCAGTGGGAGGAAAGGGTGTCATATCTGTAGCGTCAAACGTGATTCCATTTCCGATGGCTAATATATGTAAGCAGTATCTTGGCGGAAATCATGAGGTGGCAACTAATGAGATGCTACACTACCTTAAGCTTATTAATGCAATGTTCATGGACGTTAATCCTATACCGGTAAAGGCGGCTATGGAGCTTAAGGGTTTATGCGAAAATATCTTAAGGTTACCTCTAGTGCCTTTGGATGATGAAAAGTATCAAAAGTTAAAAAATATTATGATAAAGTATCATATAGTGTGATAGCAGGGGAAATATGGTGTTGACAAACTTTGAAGATTTATTTATTATAATTAAGCATAAGAAAATATTTTAAATGTAGTGATGAAGAGGAGTAAAAATTACGCCCTGAAAGAGAGAGCGACTCACCGGCTGAAAGGTTGCTTAAGGAAACAGGTTTTGAAGGTAGCTTCTGAACAGCATAGCCCAACGTGTTTGTTATGTATAGATGCTAGTAGGTTATGACGGATTCGTCCACGTTATAGGATATGATAAGATAAAATGAAGGTGGTACCGCGTACCGTTAAGATGCGCCCTTTGTACATGAAATTCATGTACAGAGGGTGTTTTTTTTATGATATAGGAAAGTTCTCAAAACTTTCCTATATCATAAAAAAACGCTCCGCGAGGATGCGCAGAAACGCATAGGGTAATTGTCACTTCGTGACATGCGTTTCGCACCAAAGTGGAGCAAGCCCCTCATGAGTGAGGGATTTAGGGAGTTGAAGTGGACTTGTCCACTTTGTTCTCATCTTAGGAAAGTTCAGGAGGGAATAGCATGGCAGAGGAAGCTAGAAGATTTAAACGAGTCTTTGCAGAGGGGAAGAAAAATGTATCTGAAATATGGGTCGATAGAATGACAGGCGTTAATTATCTGTATCATTATGAGACTCATATGAGTGGAGTTACAGGTGGCTTGACCCCTCTCTTAGATGCAGATGGAAAGCCAGTTGTCACGCCGATAACTGATTAGAGAATTTGTTGATAGATTAAAACAGAAAAGGAGAGAAAATTATGAAAAAGGAATTAGAAAAAAATTATAATCCAGCCGACATTGAAACAAGATTATATGACAAGTGGATGGATAAGAAATATTTCCACGCAGAGGTAGACAGAAGCAAGAAGCCATTTACTATCGTGATGCCACCACCAAATATTACAGGTCAGCTTCACATGGGACATGCTCTTGACAATACTATGCAGGATATTCTCATTAGATACAAAAGAATGCAGGGTTACAATGCTCTTTGGCAGCCAGGTACAGACCATGCAAGTATTGCTACAGAGGTAAAGGTTATCGAGAGCCTTAAGGAGCAGGGAATAGACAAGGCAGACCTTGGTAGAGAGGGCTTCCTTGAGAAGGCTTGGGATTGGAAGAAGGAATACGGTGGAAGAATTATTAATCAGTTAAAGAAGCTTGGTTCATCTGCTGATTGGGATAGAGAAAGATTTACAATGGATGAAGGCTGCTCAAAGGCAGTTGAAGAAGTATTCGTAAAGATGTATGATAAGGGGCTTATTTACAAAGGCTCTAGAATAGTTAACTGGTGTCCGGTTTGTAAGACTTCTATATCAGATGCAGAGGTTGAGCATGAGGAGCAGGCAGGACATTTCTGGCATATTAACTATCCTGTTGCTGACGATAATGGAAATGCAGTTCCAGGCAAGTTTGTAGAGATAGCTACAACAAGACCGGAGACACTTCTCGGAGATAGTGCAGTAGCAGTTAATCCAGATGATGACAGATACAAGGATTTAATCGGCAAGAATGTTATCCTTCCACTTGTAAATAAGACAATTCCAGTAGTTGCAGATTCGTATGTAGATATGGAATTTGGTACAGGTGTAGTAAAGATTACACCAGCTCATGACCCTAATGACTTTGAGGTTGGTAAGAGACATAACCTTCCAGAAATCAATGTTATGAATGATGATGCTACTATTAACGAAAAGGGTGGTAAGTATGAAGGTATGGATCGCTACGAGGCTAGAAAGACTATGGTAGCAGACCTTGATGCTTTGGGACTTTTAGTAAAGGTTGAAGACCACAGCCACAATGTAGGTATTCATGATAGATGTCATACAACAGTAGAGCCATTTGTAAAGCAGCAGTGGTTTGTAAAGATGGATGAGCTTATTAAGCCGGCAGTAGAGGCTATTAAGACAGGTGAAATCGAGCTTATGCCAAAGAGCATGGACAAGACATATTTCAACTGGACAGATAACATTCGTGATTGGTGTATATCAAGACAGCTCTGGTGGGGACACAGAATACCAGCATATTATTGTCCAAAGTGTGGAGAGATGATAGTTGCAAGAGCCAGTGAAGCTCCATGCACATGTCCAAAGTGCGGATGCGACCATATGGAGCAGGACCCTGATACACTTGACACATGGTTCTCATCAGCATTATGGCCATTCTCAACACTTGGTTGGCCTGAAAAGACAGAGGATTTAGATTATTTCTATCCAACAGATGTACTTGTAACTGGCTACGACATCATCTTCTTCTGGGTAATCCGTATGGTATTCTCGGGCTATGAGCATATGGGTAAGAAGCCTTTTGGTAAGGTTCTTTTCCACGGTTTAGTTAGAGATTCTCAGGGTAGAAAGATGAGCAAGTCTCTTGGAAATGGTATTGATCCACTTGAGGTTATAGAAAAATATGGTGCAGACGCACTTAGATTTACACTTATCACAGGTAATGCTCCTGGAAATGATATGAGATTCTATTGGGAGAGAGTAGAAGCTTCAAGAAACTTTGCAAATAAGGTATGGAATGCTTCAAGATTCATTATGATGAACTTCCCAGAGGAAGGAATAAAGGATGTTCCGGTATCAGACCTTACAGATGCAGATAAGTGGATTCTTTCTAAGTGTAATCAGCTTATAAAGGATGTAACAGAAAACCTTGATAAGTACGAGATGGGTATCGCAGCTGATAAGCTTAACTCATTTATTTGGGAAGAGTTCTGTGACTGGTACATTGAGATGGTTAAGCCAAGACTTTACAGCGAAGATAACACTACAAAGGCAGCAGCTCTATGGACACTTAAGAAGGTGCTTATCACATCGCTTAAGCTTCTTCATCCATATATGCCATTCGTTACAGAAGAAATCTTCTGCACACTTCAGGACGAGGAAGAATCAATTATGGTATCAGAGTGGCCGGTATACAGTGAGGAGTTTAACTTCGCAAAGGAGGAGCAGGCTATCGAAATCATAAAGGAAGCTGTTAGAAATATCAGAAATGTACGTGCAGAGATGAATGTTCCACCTAGCAAGAAGGCTAAGGTTTACGTTGTATCTGAAAGTGCAGACATAAGAAATATCTTTGAAGATGGAAAGGTATTCTTCGCAACACTTGGTTATGCAAGTGAGGTTGAGGTACAGGCTGATAAGACAGGTATTGCAGATGACGCAGTTTCAGCAGTTATTCCACAGGCAGTTATATATATGCCATTTGCAGAGCTTGTAGACATCGAGAAAGAAATCGAGCGTCTTACAAAAGAGAAGGAGAAGCTCACAAAGGAGCTTGCTCGTGTAAACGGAATGCTTGCAAATCCAAATTTCGTAAACAAAGCACCAGAGGCTAAACTTAACGAGGAAAAGGAAAAGAAAGCTAAGTATGAGCAGATGATGGCACAGGTAGAGGAAAGACTTGCACAGCTTGGTTAAGGGGTGAATAACCACGGACCGACCTTGGATTATTCCAAGGTCGATCTTTTCTATTACGATAACACGTTGCTTTATCGCACTCAAGGGAAAAGGAAGTGATTGCAAAGCAGGCATTTACTTATCTTAGAGGTGACGGTGAAAAATATGAATGAAAATCTGCTTAACCTGTTGATATGGTTTTTGAGTTGGATATAAATGGAGTGTAATGAGAATGTATTAGCACACAGTAAAAGATAGGAGGACTCCAATTATGGATTATGGATTTATAATAAGAAGTGTATTGCTTCAGCTTATTGTTTTTTGCCTTATCCCATTTATTTATTGGTTGATACGAGCGAGAAAAAAGAGTTCTTTTTTTAAATATATTGGAATGTATGCTCCACAAAAGGCAACTTCTGTAAGAATGTTTATTATTTTTACGATAATATACGTGGTGATTTATGGGATAGTGCATTTCACTGCAATATCTAAAATAACGCAGCCTTCTGCGGATAGTTTTAAGGGTCTGGGGTTGATGGCAGTCATACCAGCTCTTCTTGTATCATTTATCCAACAGGCTACGGCAGAGGAAATATTATTCCGTGGATTTATTATGAAACGTCTGATATCGAGAACTGGGCTATTTGTGGGAAATATAATACAAGCAGCTTTTTTTGGTTCGATTCATGTGTTGTTTTCGATTTCAGACAGTAGAAATCTGATGGCATACGCGATTATATTTACCAGCACGGCAGCAGGTGGGTGGCTTTTAGGCTATCTTAGTGAAAAATTATTTAATGGTTCAATTATCCCGAGTATCCTGTTGCATGGTTTTGGTAATTTTATTATGGTGCTATCTGTTGCATTTTGAGCAATATAATGATATTTACAACTTTGAATTTGGCGGTGAATAAAAGACAATGAAACTAAAAAATATTTTGATTGTTGTTAAAGATATTGAAAAATCAAAACAGTTTTATCATGACATGTTTGGGTTGGATATGGTACTTGACAATTATGGCAATATGATTTTAACAGAAGGTCTTGTGCTTCAAGATGAGAAAATTTGGAAGGAATTTCTGGGGAAAGATATTATTCCAGAAAACAATTCCTGCGAATTGTATTTTGAAGAAAACGATATAGAAGCCTTTGTTGAGAAATTAAAAAAATTATATCCGTCAATTCGATATGTTAATAGGTTAATGGTGCATAGTTGGGGGCAAAAGGTGATTCGTTTTTATGATTTTGATGGAAATCTAATTGAAGTAGGGACACCGATGCGACGTTAAAAATCAACTTTATTGTAAGTTAAATTGATGATAAGAAAGTGACAAGATATTCTTGAATATTTCTTTGGATTAAGGTATATTATACATAAGGATTGAGGCGTATGTTTACGGACTGCGCTGGGGCGAGGCGGATAAATTCCGACCTCGCCATTTATAGTTATTGATGTAAATTGAAAAATAGTTGAATGGGTTACGTCTTTGATAATTGCAGATGATAGGGTTCATTTTAGTTAGTGATATAAAAAGGAAAGGTAATAGATGCAAATGAATAAGTTATTGGTGGGAATGGATAGCTTGTTTGATACAAGCTTAAAAACAGAGTTAAAGTGGCAGGAAAACAGATATAGAAATGTAAATTTTAATTGTGGAAATTTGGTTTACAACAATCGTTCTGAAGTATCTGGTGTGTATGCCAGAGTATGTAAAAATGGTATGTATGGTTCGGCAGCCACGTCAGAATGTTCAGAGGAAAAGGTTAAAGAAGTACTAAAGGCTGCATCAAATAATGCATTGTTTATGGACAGACATGCCAAGAGAAACGATTATAAGTCGATAGTTGTTCCAAATGGTACTATAGCCCTTAATAGGCCTATAATTGACACAGAGCAGAAAAAGATTATAGATGTATGTAGACAGGTAGATGAATATATCGTAAAAAACTATCCTAATTTAAAGAGCAGATATGTAGGATACAACGAGGAGAGTATGGAAAAGGAGCTTTTGGTGTCTGAGGGAAAGAGTGGACATACTACAGTTCCAAGATGCAATCTATATGTTGGAATGACAGCTGAAACTAAAGATGGAACACCAGTCGAGCTTGGTGTGAACACAGGCGGATATGGCTGCTTTGATGATTATTATTCAAAGCTTGATGAAGTGTATAAAAAGGTTGATGAGCTGTACATAAAGGTTATGGCAAAAAGTGAGGGAGTACGTGCAGAGGCTGGATATAAGACAGTTATTTTAGGCGGAATTTTAGGCGGTATGCTTTCTCACGAAGCTGTTGGACATACAGTAGAAGCAGATTTAGTAAAAAATGGTTCAGTAGCAGGACCTAGCCTTGGAAAGATGGTGGCATCTGAGATGGTTAATCTGGTTGATTTCGCGCATACATTTAATGGTGAAACTGCACCATTACCAGTATACCTTGATGATGAAGGTGTTGAGGCGAAGGATGCAGTAATCATAAAGGATGGAAAATTAGTCGGTTATATGAATAATAAAGAGTTGGCTGCATATTACGATATGGAACCTACTGGTAATGCCAGAGGTTGGGAATATATGCATGATCCGATAATCAGAATGAGAAACACAACTATACTCCCGGGACAGGATAAATTGGAGGAAATGATAGCTTCTGTTGACGACGGATATTATCTTCTTGAGACAAATAATGGACAGGCGGATTTAACAGGGGAGTTTATGTTTGGTGTTACCTTTGGATATGAGATTAAAAAAGGGAAGCTTGGCAGAGCTATTTTGGATACAACAGTTTCAGGTATGGCATTTGATATGTTAAAGACGGTTGATATGATTTCTGATAAAGTGTATTGGTGCACAAGTGGTATGTGTGGAAAAGGTCAGGCAATGATGGTCGCTATGGGTGGACCGGAAATCAGATGTAAGATTATGTTAGGGGGAAATTAAAATGGTAAATGAGAAATTAGTTGAGCTGGCTGAGTTTACAGTTGAGGAATTATTAAAGGCTGGAAATGATGAAGGACAGGTATTTATTACAGAAAGCGAGGTTGTGGAAATCGCTTATAAAAATGGTGAATATAATACGTGTAGTACAGCTTTTCAAAATGATATTAACGTGATTGTGATGAAAGACCATAAAAAAGGTGCGCATTTTCTTAATAAAGCAAATAAGGAAGCAGCACTGGAGGCTGTAAAAACTGCCACGGAGGCAATGGAAGCAGCAGAAGTGGACGAAGCAAATAAGATAGCACCTAATCAAGGCTTGATAGAGAAAACAATGGGTGTGTTAGAGCCGGATTTAGATAAATTATTTGAACGAATGGAAGAACTTAGAGCTACAGTTGAAAAGGAATATCCACTTATATCTGTAGGAAATATTGATGCTACATATTCAAAGAGAGATATGGTATACAAGAATACAAGTGGAACATTATGTAAAGAGCAGGCAGGGTCTTATTATGTCGGAATGCAATTTGCAGGTAAGGATGGCGAAAAAATAACATCATTAAATAGCTGCGGAGTCAGTACATATACATTAGATAAACCGATAATCGATTGTAGTGATTTTAGATTGGCGCTTGAACAGATGGAAAAACAGCTTGACGCAGTTGCGCTTGAAGGAAAGTTTACAGGTACAGTTATGATGAATACAGGTGCTGTAGACCAGTTTGTCAATTATTTAAAAGGTGTAGGTACCAGTGGGGCATATGTCTTAGATGGGACAAGTGTATGGCTTGATAAAATTGGCGAGCAGGTAACAAGTGAAAAACTGTCTGTAAGGTTGGATCCTCATGATGAGAGAATTGTTCGCGGTGAGACATTGACGTTTGATGGATTTAAGTCTGAGGCTTATGATGTAATTGAAAATGGTGTTTTGAAAAACTATATGATTGATTATTATATTTCTGAGAAAACAGGATATAAAAAGGCTTTAAATTTAGGTAATGATATGATAATTAAGGCTGGTGATGTATCTTATCAGGATATGATTAAGAATATAAAAAAGGGTATTTTAATAGACGGATTTTCGGGTGGATATCCTGCTGTTAACGGCGATTTTTCTGGCGTTGTAAAGAATGGATTTCTAATTGAGGATGGTAAAATATCAAACGCTATTACAGAAACTATGATAAGTGGAAATCTGTTTGAGATGTTTAAAAATATAAAGGATGTGTCAAAAGAATTGGTGTGTGAAGGATGGGGAGTTACACCGTACATGTCTTTTGATGGAGTCGTTATATCGGGAAAATAGAGAATTATGGGCAAAGATGGAAAATGTAAGTCTGGTAGGTGGTATTAACTGCCTACAGGATTTTGTATATGAGCAGAAGCCATTTAGAAAGCTAAACTTTGAGTGGAAGCGTTTTGGATAATGTGGTATACTACGTAGCAGTGAGTGATATTAGTATTCAAACTGAATATGAAAGTGTGTATTATTAGTTGTCTGATACATAGAATGAGAAAAAAGAAACTCGTAAATAAATTGAAGGGAACAGAAAGAGTTGGATATGAAGAAAAAGATACATTTTAAATTGTCTACCACGCAGACGATTATGCTTAGCTTTTTAGTTGCAATACTTATAGGGAGTGTATTGCTTGCATTGCCAATCAGTTCGGCTAATGGAAAGGCTGTATCATATTTGGATGCCTTATTCACAGCAACAACATCAATATGCGTAACAGGGCTTGTAACACTTCCAACGGTTTCAACATGGAGTCTTTTTGGACAAGTTGTTATATTGTTTTTAATACAAATCGGTGGATTGGGTATTATTACGATTATGTCAGGGCTCTTGATAAGTTTGCACCGGAAAATAGGTATGAAAGACAGAATGTTAATTCAGGATGCGTTTAATCTGAATACATTATCAGGGATTGTAAAGTTTATAAAAAAAGTGCTTATTGGCACATTTGTTGTAGAAGGTGTTGGAGCAATTTTGTATATGACAGTCTTTGTGCCTGAGTATGGTGTGAAAGGAATATGGATATCTATATTTAATTCCATATCAGCGTTCTGTAATGCCGGAATTGATATCATATCCGAAGACAGTTTATGTGATTATGCATTGCATCCAATGATTAACAGTGTAACGAGTGTATTAATTATTTTAGGCGGTATTGGATACATTGTTTGGTGGGATGTAATAAGAGTATTAAAAGATATACGATATAAAAAACTAAAATGTTTTTCAAATTTAACTTTACATAGTAAAATAGCACTTTCTGCTACTGGAGTACTTATCGTTGTTGGGGCAGTGGCATTTTTTATCTTTGAATATAATAATCCGCTTACAATAAAAGATTATTCTTTATTTGAAAAAATACAGGCTTCATTATTTCAATCTGTGACTACGAGAACTGCCGGGTTTGCAACAATACCCCAACAGAATCTTACAAATGAATCAGCAATCGTAGCCTTATTGTTGATGTTTATTGGAGGTTCGCCAGTGGGGACGGCAGGTGGAATTAAAACGGTTACAATAGTCGTATTAATCTTTGCTGCATTTGGTACGATAAAGAACAAAGAAGACGTGGTACTTTTTCAGAGGACAATCCCTAAACAGGCTGTTAGCAAAGCAGTTGCAGTGGTATGTGTGTCATTTATGATTATGTTTCTGTCAACACTTCTTTTATCAGCAGTGACAAATGCGAGCGCTCTTGACGTTGCTTATGAAACAGTAAGTGCAACAGCAACGGTAGGTCTTACAAGAAATTTGACCCCAATATTAAATCTATGGGGGAAATTGATTATAATTGTGACTATGTATCTGGGACGAGTTGGTCCGATTTCTCTGTTAATAGCATTTAACGTGGCAAAAGAGAACAAAAATATTATAAAAGAACCTGTCGAAAATATCAGTATTGGATAATTTATTATGAAAGACGAGGATGAAAAGAATGAGCATAAATAAATCATACGCTGTATT
>JAFSIA010000009.1 GCA_017440045.1 Lachnospiraceae bacterium | reverse complement strand
TTTTATAGCCGCCATCATCTTATTTGGACTTTTCCTGTACTCTGCATCTCTGGTAAGAACAAGCACTACCTTCTCATTACCATCTGCCAAAGCCTTTTTCACAGGTATTGAATCTGCCACTCCACCATCTAAATACTTTCCACCATTCACTTCAACCACCTTCGAAATCAATGGCAATGAGCAGCTTGCCCATATCATATCTATATCTCTTCTCATATCTTCTACTTTCAGATATGCCGGCTTTCCTGTTTCCACGTCACTAGCCACCGCATAAAAATTGCATCCACAATTTTTATAGGTTTCATAATCATATAACTCCAACTTATCCGGTATTGTTTTTAATGAAAACTCTTTGCCAAAATAATATCCTGTTTTAATAAAATTGCCTACTGAAGCGTATCTTTTATCCTTCATATACTTAACATATATGTCTTTTGCTCTGCCTGGCTGTTTTGACAGATAGCTGCAGCACTGCGTAGCTCCCGCTGACACGCCATAACAATTTTTAAAATACATGCCTTTTTTAATAAAATAATCTAAAACTCCAGCTGTATAAAGGCCTCTCATACCACCGCCTTCAAGAACCAGTCCAGCCTCATAAACTTTATCTTCCATTTATAATACCTCTCTTATCTCCACGTTTTTTATCATCTGCTATAACTCCACCCCTCATATTACCACATCTTATCCGCCTCGTAAAGAATCCACAGACCCAATTTTTAAACTGGACCTGTGGACTCTCCTACCAGAAGTTTTCCCTCAAATGTTATTTGACTGTTTGCTTCCGTTTCCTCTATTAGTGAAAATAATTGAGTTATAACTCTACCAGCCATATCATCTATAGGCTGAACTATGGTTGTTATAGTCGGATGATAATATCTGGCTATATCGAGGCCGTCAAAACCACATACGCTGACATCCTCCGGTATTTTTTTACCTGCTTCCAAAAGAGCCTTCATGGCGCCTACAGCAATTTTGTCCGATGCTGCAAACACTCCGGTAAAATAAATATCTTCTGACAAAAGCTGTCTCATCAGCTTATACCCATTTTCCATAGAAAATGAATCTCCCTCATCAACAGAATACCTGATAAGCTGCTCCTCCACTGTAATACCATGCTTTGAAAGTGCCTGCTTATAGCCCTCAAGACGAAGGCTGCCTACTGATTCATCCCCGTTGTCTGGCAATAAAATTGCAATTCTTTTATGACCAATACTGCAAAGATAATCTGTTATCTTGTAGCTTTCTTTTACATCATCCACCGACACCGACGAATATATATCCGTGTTTACATTCTTTCCCGGACTGATAGTCGCTAACACAAACGGAACAGATATAGTCTCTAACTGTTCCTCTGAATGTGTAAAGTTTCCACCAAGGAAAATAATCCCTTTAAGCTTTCGCTCCTTAATCATATCCAAAGCTACTGATATCTCATCATCCTTAGCTCCCACTCGCTGAAAGACAAAATCATATTTTTTTGATTCTATTTCCAGTTGAAATATGTCCATCATTTTGTGAAACAGAGGGTTGTCCAACCCTTTTACAAGGACAGCTATGGTATTGCTTCTAATTCGTTTTAAATCTCTAGCCGTGGTGCTTGGCGAGAACTTTCTCGCCTCCACCACTTCCATAATACGCTTTTTTGTCTCTTTGTTAATATCCGGATGATTATTAAGTGCTCTAGAGACAGTGCTTACACCTACACCGCACTCTTTAGCTATATCTTTTATGGTATATCCGCTCACTTTTAACCTCTTGTTCTTCCATAAATAGTTGCTAAACGTCTCATCTTAGCTACCAGCTTTTCGTCAAATGCTCCCTTTTTCATACGCCATTTCCAGTTATCACCTACTGTGGATGGTGTATTGATTCTAGCCTCACTGCCAAGTCCTAAGTAGTCCTGTGCCGGAATTATACAATAATCTGCCACACTCTCCAAGGCTGCTTTTATGAAATGGAAATGTATCTTACTCTCATCTTCTACCATAAGATAATCTGATATAAATTTCTTTGAGCTCTCATCAAGCTTGTCGTACCAGCCTACTAACGTATCATTGTCGTGTGTTCCAGTGTATACAACACAGTTATTTGGATATCTGTATGGTAGATACTCATTGTCTGAGCCTTCATACATGGCAAACTGCAACACCTTCATACCAGGAAAAGCTGTATCCTTCAATAACTGTCTAACTGAATCTGTAAGGAAACCTAAATCCTCTGCGATAATATTCATCTTGCCAAACTCTCTGTTTAGTTCGTTAAATAAATCGATACCCGGTCCCTTCTCCCAACAGCCATTTCTAGCTGTTTCATCCTCAAAAGGAATTGTATAATACTCATCAAAGCCTCTAAAATGGTCTATTCTTACCAAATCATATAGCTTGTTGCATGCTCTTATTCTGTCCTTCCACCATCTAAAGCCCGTATTCTTATGGTAATCCCACTTATACAATGGATTTCCCCAAAGCTGTCCATCCTCACAAAATGCATCCGGTGGGCATCCTGCCACTTTAATAGGAACCAGTTTTTCATCTAACTGGAATAATTCCGGATGTGTCCATACATCTGCACTATCGTATGCCACATAGATAGGTATATCTCCTACTATACTGATGCCATTATCATTTGCATACTTTTTAAGCTTCTCCCACTGTCTGAAGAATTCATATTGAATAAAGCAATAAAACTCCACATCTTCTTTGTACTTTTCGTGATAATGGTTTAAAGCCTCCGGTTTTCTAAGCTTAATATCGTCATCCCACTCTATAAAGCTGTCACCGTCATTAGCATCCTTTATGGCCATAAAAAGAGCATAATCAATGAGCCAGCTTCTGTTTTCATCGACAAACTTTCTATATTCCCACTCATTTCTAATATTACTCTTTTCAAAGGCTTTTCTTAAAACCTTGTATCGTCCCTTATATATACGCTCATAATCTACATACTCAGGATGTCCCTCCATCTGAGCAGCCTCGCAATCAGCTTCTGTTATATATCCCTTTTTTATAAGCTCCTTAAGAGATACAAAATACGGATTTCCTGCAAATGTAGAAAATGACTGATATGGCGAATCTCCATAGCTGGTGTGACCAAACGGTAGCACCTGCCAATACTTTTGCCCAGCCTCTTTAAGGATATCTACAAAAGTATACGCCTCCTCATCAAAACATCCTATACCATACTCTGATGGTAAGCTTGTGATTGGTAATAATACACCACTTGTTCTCATATAATTGTCCTCCACGTTCTTGGAAACGTTTTCGGTACCGTTTCCAACTTTACATAAATATTACCATAAATTACATGTACTTTCAAGCATATTTTATATCCATAATCTGCCAAAATATGTTGAATTTTGGAGCCTAAAAGTATATAATATAAAAACATTTCAAAAGAACTTTACGAGGGGAATACTAAATGAAATTTTTAGAAGTATTAAAAAAAGTAAAAAATGCAATTGTGGCATTGTACACTTCTGGTACTGCCGCTTCATATGCAGCTATTGCTATTACCACAGTCGTCGGTCTGGCTTCCGCTGCTGTTATATCCGTAGCCGTTATATCAAATGTCACTAAAGATGAGCCTGATACTAATGCTGTAAACGCAACAAACATACATAGCTCTTCTGATTCAACTACAGAAGAAACTACGACCATAGCAACCATGGCTCCGACTACTACAGAACCGCCTACTACTACTGAGGCGCCAACTACGGAGACTACTACCGTACCAGAGACTACGACCCCACCGGAGACTACGACTCCTCCGCCTACCATCGCTATAGAAGAAATATCTACTGGTGATAAAAATAATGACGAGGAAGATGAATCCATAGACAGAGGTGACATTGCAGATGAGTTTGAGGAGGAAACTGAGCCTCCTACTACTGAACCTCCTACTACCGTACCTCCAACTACAGAAGCTCCTACTACAGCTCCACCGGAAGTTGAGACAACTACAGAACCACCTACTGAACCTCCTACAGAACCGCCAGTTAGCGAGTATGCATGTGTAGTTCAGGGTATCGATGTTTCAAAGTGGAATTCTTCTGGAAAGGCTGCTATTGATTGGAATAAGGTTAAGAATTCAGGTGTTGAATTCGTAATTATTCGTGCAGGATACAGAGGACAGACTTCTGCCCTCATTTATGAAGATAAATATTTTAAAACACACATTGAAGGTGCCTTATCGGCCGGCCTTCAGGTAGGTGTTTACTTCTACTCTCAGGCCATCACTGAGCAGGAGGCTTTAGAGGAAGCATCATTCCTTTTGTCAATGATAAAGGATTACAAGATTACATATCCGGTTTGTTTTGACTGGGAGCCAGTGTCAGGTAGTCGTGCTGGAGCTGCCAAGCTTTCAAAGGCTAAGGCTACTGCCATTGCAGAAAAGTTTTTATCGACAGTTGAGGGATATGGCTACGAGGGTATGCTCTACAGCTATCACTCAGCTATAAAGAATTACTTTGATACAAATAAATTATCTCATTATAAAACTTGGATGGCTTACTATTTCAAAGCCTACAATGGTACTGGTGTAAAATATAAGGCAGGCGATAAGCTTCCAACTACCAGCTATCCATTCCAGATGTGGCAGTACTCTTCCACAGGTACAGTTCCTGGTATTCAGGGGGATGTTGATTTAAATGTTGCATTCTTCTCGTATACTGGAAGCGGTGTACCATCTTCAGCAATTGTACTTAATTTACCTGCTACATCTTACACTATTAATGAAGGCGAAACCGTCGACTACAAGACTGGTGTTAAAGCCTTTAACACAGCAGGACTTGATGTATCGTCATCTGTTACTACTGCAATAAAGGATAAAGACGGAAATCTGGTTTCAGAGAGTGCGGTATTTAAAACACCTGGTGTTTACACTATCACATACACTATAAAAGATTTCACCGGTGTTTCAAAAAGTGCTGACGCCAGACTCACAGTAAGGTCTAACCCTACTATCAATTTAAAGAATAATACATTGGTATTTGCAAGACAGGATTACACCTTTGAAGATATTAAAGAAGCTGTTTTAAACAATCTAATCTCCGCTGTTGATTATGAGGGAAAAGCTCTTGATTTAAACACTGTTATCATCACCGGATTAGACGGCATATATAATGATTCAACAAACAATGAGAGCTCTAAGAATGATGAAACAACAACGACAACTGCTCCTACAGATGACAGTTCAGATACTGAAAGCTCTAATAATGAAAGCTCTAATAACAGTAGTTCAGACTCATCATCTGACAGCTCTGGCTCTAACCAGCAGGGTCCTGCCATTACAAATGGTTTAGTCCTTGGAACGTACACAGTCACATACACAGTTACTGACGGAAAAGGAGCTACCGGAAAGAATACACTTGTAGTTACTATTATGGATAAAGAGGAAACTACAAGCGAAGAAGAAACATCAAGTACTGATGAAACCACTACCACAGATGAAACTACGAGCAGTGATGAAACTACTACTAACGAGAGTAGCTCGTCAGAAGACCCATCTACTAATGAGACAGCTACTTCTTCCACTGAAGAAAACTCATCAAGTGAAGAGGTCACATCCTCCACAGAGGAAAACACCTCAGAAGAATCATCAGATACAGAGCCTTCAGGCGAAGACCTCACAAACGAATAAATCATATAAAGAAATAGGCGGCAAATAAAATTGCCGCCTATTTCCTTGGTAAAAAGGTAATTCCTACTTTAAGAATCCGTTTATAATCTGTTCTTCTGCTTCTGCCTCTGTAAGGCCTAATGTCATAAGCTTTACAATCTGTTCTCCTGCAATCTTTCCGATAGCTGCTTCATGTATAAGCTGTGCATCTAAGTTATTTGCTGTTATCTCAGGAATTGCACTTATCTTTGCATTATCCATAATAATAGCATCACACTCTGAATGTCCTGCACACTTGTTATTTCCATTTATCTTCGCCAAGAACACCTGATATGAATCATCTTTTGCCACTGCTCTTGATATTACGTTTGCGCTTGAATCCTCTCCGTCGAGCTCTACCTCAAAATATGTTTTTGCATACTGCTTACCATGTGTCACAAGCTTCTCTATAACCTTTATAGATGCTTTATCTGCAAGACGTGCCTTTGTCACTCTGTCTGTAGAGTCAACGCCCTTAATCTGAACAGTCTCCATCTCCATATAACTGTTTTCATCAATATTGATAACAGTCTCAGGATTCATTATACGTTCACCTGTTCCTTCGCCTTGTCCGTAGTGCTTCTCCACATATTTAACCTTACAGTTTTTTCCAATATAAAATGTGTGAATACCGTCATGCTGCGACTTCTTATCGCCACCGTTATGTATACCACAACCGGCAACTATAGTTACATCACAGTCATCACCTATATGAAAATCGTTGTAAACCATCTCGCTTATACCACTCTGGCTTAACACAACAGGAATGTGGACACTTTCATTTTTTGTACCCGGCTTGATAATAATATCTATACCCTGCTTATCTTCCTTTGTTACAATATCGATATTAGCAGTAGTATTTCTTCCTGCCATTGAGCCGTTTGCACGAATGTTATATGCACCAGCCGGAACTTCGTGAAGACCGGCTATTTCTTCTAATAATGTCTTCTGAATCTGATCCATGTCTCCACCCTCCTAGCCTTTATAATATTTACAGCTATCTAATGTATTGCCTTCAAGAACTTTAGGAAGTATCTCGTCCTTAGTTCCCATATCTGTTACCTGTCCTGCTGCCACTACGATAATTTCGTCAGCAATATTAAGAATTCTCTCCTGATGAGATATAATGATGATAGTCTTTTCCTTCTCATGCATTTTCTCGAAAACCTTAATAAGATTCTTAAAGCTCCAGAGATCAATTCCTGCCTCAGGCTCATCAAAAACAGAAAGCTCTGTATCTCTAGCCATTATAGTTGCAATCTCAATTCTCTTTAACTCACCACCGGACAAGCTTCCATCAACCTCTCTGTTGATATAATCTCTAGCGCAAAGTCCAACCTCTGAAAGATATTCGCATGCACCAGAAACACTTACGCCGTCGCCAGCCGCGAGCTTTATTAAGTCCTTCACACGGATACCCTTAAAGCGAACAGGCTGCTGGAATGCATAGCTCATACCAAGCTTTGCCCTATCTGTAATGCTCATATCGGTAATATCCTGACCATTAAATAAAATCTGACCGCTAGTTGGCTTCTCAATACCTACAATAATCTTTGCAAGTGTTGATTTACCACCACCGTTTGGCCCTGTTATAGCAACAAATTTTTTGTCATCTATAACCAAGCTTATATCTTTTAAAATTTCTTTTGTTTTACCATTTTCTTCAACGGAAAAAGAAATGTTCTTTAATTCTAACATACTTTCCTCCTTGGTTTTGCATGTAGCATTATTTTACCGCTAAGTATTATATCAAAGGTCCTCTGACTTTGCAACAAGCTCCCTTTTTCTTCTTGTAACCAGACCGCCAATCTTTCCTGTCTCCTTGGCTGTCAATGATTTCCATCCCGTCGCAAGCACCTTATCCAAAAGCCCTAATTCTCCCGCTATTTCGTACTTAAGCTGCTCCTCCGGCTTGATTTTAGTTAAATCGATTTTCTTTTCTTTTTTCATTTTATACTCCTAATTACCAAAACTTCCCTTTTTTATATAGAGAATTTTTCATACATAGGAAAGTATAACCTTATATTACCAATTTATACTATATTGTCAGAGTATCTTCGAACTTTACTGAGTATATGATTCTTTCAGCTACATCCATGCCTGTTATATTGCTAAGTGCCTGACCGTAATATAACAGCTGACTTTCATATCTAGCCTTTAAATCCGTAAGCTTATCTACGCTGTCCGTCTTGTAATCAACAAGCACAACCTTACCATCCTCTACAAACCATGCATCCACAATACCCTGTACCACTACAAGCTCTTCGCTTTTATATTTGTCAGGGTATATATCCTTAGCTTTAATACCCATAACAAAAGGCTTTTCTCTATAGAGTCTGCCTTCTTTGTGGGCATTTCTCATTCTTGCACCCAGCTTAGAATCTGAAAATGCCATTATCTTATGAGGATTAACAAGCTCCACAGAGGCTTCGTCTATGAGACCCTTACTTATCATCTTAGCCATCATATTTTTAATATCTTCCACTGTCTCTACGGCTACATCATAATCAAAAAGCTCCAATACTCGATGATATGCTGTACCTCTAAGAGCTCCTGCCGATGAATCTATGGATGCCTCATGCTTTCCATAGTCAAGCTTCTCCTCCGGACGCTCCTCATCATCAGTAAACTTCATATACATATGCTTTATATCAGAAATGCTCATCTTTGACTTTATCTCACACTCTTCTAAATGCTCATACGTATAGTTAAACCTTGACAGTATTGCCTCTCTAATGCCGGCATCGTATACCTTTTCCATATCCCATCCATACAGGGCATTCTTCTTATTGTCACCGGAAACTATTTCCTCTATTTTTGCCTGCATAACATCATTTGGAGAAATCCTCATATATGTGCATATATCCTTATCATAAGGTCTAATAAGACTCATAATAATCCAATCCATATATGATGTTACATTACCGATAGTTACTCTGTTAAATGCCTTTGTTTTATGTCTTTCTAAGCTTTCGTATTTATCATGCTTTGATGTAACATTTCCAACACCGGTGATTATAAGTTTCTCCCTTGCTCTGGTAAGCGCCACATAGAGCACACGCAATTCCTCAGCTATATTTTCCAGGCGTATTTGTCCTCCTATAGCCTCCTTAATCAGAGTCTTGTATCTTAATCTTTTTTCCGTATCTATGCGATTTATACCTATGCCAAGCTCATGATGTATAACTATCTTTTCAGATGTGTCACGCATATTAAGCTTCTTTCCCATACCAGCCACAAAGACAACAGGGTACTCAAGTCCCTTACTCTTGTGTATGGTCATTATCTTTACACTATCATCAGTCTCTCCTGAAATATTAGCCTCACCTTGACTGACATTATACTTTTTAAGCTTCTCAATATATCTTACAAAGTTAAAGAGACCACTGTATGCTGTTTCCTCGTATGCCTTAGCCTTTTCCAAAAGCATTTCTATATTTGCAATTCTCTTATCGCCTGCATTTCCAGACATAATAAACTGCCTAAAGCAGGTGTCCTCTATAATGTGGCATATAAGGTCATAAATTGTCATAATGGATACGAGTCTTCTATAACCGGAAAGCTTCTTACGTATATCCTTAATTATTTCTCCGTACACTCCATCATAATTGTAAAACGCCTCATAAAAGCTACCTTCAAAGCCTATCCTTATGTCTGCCAGCTGATTTTCAGTAAGGCGGAATACATTTCTTAGGACTGCTGCCAGCTTTATATCCTGTCTAGGGTTATCAATAACTGATAACATGTCAAGGATAGCTCCTATCTCGAACGTATCAAAATATCCCTCTTTAAGTGGAGTAAATACCGGTATTCCCTGATTTTGTAATACCTCTGTGTAAACCTCTCCGTATCCTGTTGTGCTTCTAAACAGTATGGCAATATCCGAAAACTTTATATTTCTAAGTTTTCCCGTATCCTTATCAAAAACCTGAAATGGTAAAGCTCCATCCTTTCCATACAGAAGCTCTTTTATTTTTGTTGCCGTAAGGGCCGCCTCCAGCTCTACATTTGTCTTTGGCTCATCATCACCCTCATCCTGCTTTTCTGCTCCTGTATCGATGAATATCACCTCCGCTTTGTAGCGGCTCCCATTCTCGGTAGGATAATCCATTCCCGGATATAACATATTACTTTCATCATATGCTATTCCACCTAAATCCTTTTGCATTATCTGACTAAAAATATTGTTACAAAACTCAAGCACTTGATGTCTGCTTCTAAAATTTTTTGATAAAACAATCTTTTTAGAATCTCCCTCCATATTATCAGGAACATAGGTATCATACTTCTCTAAAAAAAGCTCTGGTCTTGCCAGTCTAAACTTGTATATACTCTGCTTTACGTCACCTACCATAAACACGTTAGGAATATTACTTCCTCTGCCAGCCACTGCATTCAGTATAATTTCCTGCACCAGATTGCTGTCCTGATACTCATCTATCATTATTTCATAGAAATCCTCTGCCATCTGGTTGGCAATATCAGTAGGGACAACATTTCCCTCTTCATCCGACCTTGTCAATATCTCCAACGCAAAGTGCTCCAAATCACTAAAATCGACCAAATCCTTATCTCTTTTAGCTTCACTATATGCTTCCTTAAATTTAAGTACAAGATTTACCAGTGTCTCAACTACAGGATGGCACGCTGCTACGTCCTCCATAATATCCTTGTATTTTCTTGAAAAATACTTATTAGCCAAGCTCTTTATAGTCTTTTTATAACCGTCGCGAATGGTTGTTATCTGCTTTTTATGAAGCTCATCATCCTCTGACAAATTCTTTAATGTAGGCATTCTGTCAAACTTAAATTCCCTAAGAAGCTCCCCCATATGGTCGAATTCATCAACCTTTAAAATGTCTTTAAATCTAGAAAGCTCTCCCTCTATTACGGCAGTATACCCGTCAAATAAGCTTTCGCTGCAAAAATCCAGTGCCAGCTCCATCTGATTTTCCACTTCCATAAGCTGATTTCTAACTTCTCCTAATACAAGCAAAAGCCATTCATTACCACCTTCACCATCATAGGCTTTCGCCAAGCTTTTAAGCCACTTCTCCGGATTTGGGTAACTCATGGAAAAATCATATAAACGAGTGATTATCTCCTCTATGTTGCTATCGCTTTTGCTCTCAGAATATGTGTCTATAAATCTTAAAAAGCCCTCATCTCCACTTTCATAGCATTGCTCTAAAAGCCCATCCAAAGTATCCTGACGCAAAAGTGTAAGCTCCCCTGTATCTCCAACTCTGAAAACCGGGTCTATGTCTATCTCACTGAAATGCTCCTTGACTACATCTGCACAAAAGCTGTCGATAGTTGTAATCTTTGCATTGTGTATATAGGTCATCTGTCGTCTTATATGCTCATTTTGTGGCTCCTTTATGGCTCTGCTCTCCAATGCCTTAAGAACTCTCTCCCTCATCTCTCCAGCCGCAGCTCTGGTAAATGTCACCACCAGAAGCTTATCTATATCCACCGGCTCATTTCCACCGTCACCTGTGACTATAGATATAATTCGCTCTACTAATACTGCTGTCTTTCCTGAACCTGCTGCTGCAGATACAAGGACATTTTTATCTCTGATATCTATTACTTTTTTCTGATCATCTGTCCATTTTGTAGCTGCCATAGCCTAGTCCTCCTTTCCAGCTGTATTCCATTTATCCTGAATCTCTTTAACACTTGATACGCCAAGCTTTTTGTACTTGTTGGCAAATTGCTTGTTATCAAAGGCACATATATGCTTAAACTTACAATAATTGCAAGGAGCATACTGACCCTTTTTATACGGATTGATGTCTATGTTGCCAGCTAATATTTCTGCTGTCATATCAGACACTTTTTCCTTAACTCGTCTTATTAAATTTTCAAAATTTTCGGTTGACATAATTCCAGAAGAAGTCTCTATTTTCATGTCAATTTCCGCATCTGAATACTTCGCCTTAACTATATCTGACGCCTTTCCGGAAACGGCAATATTATTATCAATAGCCTCCACAACCTGCTTCTTGCTATTTAGTGCGCCCGTCATTTTATATTCTGCCAAAAGCTTTGAGGCTCTCTCATCATCATCAAGAAGACTTTCCTCAAAATCAAGCATCGGGTCTTTAATATTAAAATAAAATGCTCCACCTGGCTCAACATTCTTTCCAGGATAGATTGCCCTCTCCCTCTTTAATACCGAATCCATATAATAGATAAGCTGAAGCTGTAAGCCATTTTCCACCTGAACCGGATCAAAGGCTGTACTGCCTGACTTATAATCAATAATCTTTACGTATATATCACTTTCATCAGAGAATTTGTCTGCTCTGTCAATTCTACCCTCGCGAAGCTTAAGCTCAAAATCAGTAGGTTCAAAGCTACCTCTCTTAATGTGCTCTAAAATTGCCCACGCTGACCTATCTGTTACACGTCTTACTTTTTCAACAAGATAATTATTTCTCGCCGAGCTGCTAAATACCTGTCCACCATACTCTTTTGTAACCTGGTCTACAACCAAGTCCACCATGGACTTTCTCTGTTCCTCTGTTATCTCCCTGAAATTCATTCCCTTTTCTGTAATGATTTTTGAAAACAATTCTATAGCCTGGTGGAATATATTACCCATATCCGCCGCCTTTATCTCATATACAGGTCTCTCTACGAGCTTTAGACCATATGATAAAAAGTGTGCATAGGCGCAGGCTGCATATTTTTCTAATCTGGTTATACTGCTGCCTAGGTTTTCACCATACAAAGCTTTAGCCACTGTCTTGTCCAACTCCGACTGGTCGTTTAAATAAAAGGCTCCCTCAATAGCTCGCTCTAAACCCTGCTTATATTCCGGATTCTTTGCAAAATATGTAAACAACTCTGCAAACATTTTATCAAGACTTTCATCCCCGTAATACTTTATTTCTGAGACAACTTTATCAAAGGCAGACTTGGTTGACATAATATTTGTCTCCAATGCCTCAGATGCGGATTTTACCTGACAATTCTCAAACATATCTCTAATAGTTCCTATCAGATATGATGGTCTTAGACCATTTCCATCTGACCCACTTTTTGAGTATGTCATTATAATTTTATCCGTTGGCTTTGTCAGATTAAGATAGAGATAAAACTTTTGTATAAAGCCCTGTTCTCTTATATCTGGAGACAGTTCCATCTCTAAATTCTTTAAGACAGTTCTATCATTTCCTGATAAAAGGCCTGGTTTACCTCCTCTGGATGGAATGATACCATCGTTAACTCCCATAACAAAGAGTACTTTGACGTGATTTAGTCGCGTTCTCTGTATATCTCCAACCACTACCTGGTCAATAACCATTGGTATAATTCCTACCTTTATCTCTTGAAAACCATCATCAAGTAAACGTCTATATTCCTTGAGGGTAAGCTTCTCATCTCCCAAAAGTCCGTCTAATTTTTCCAAAAGCTCCATTACAAGCTTATATGCCTGACTATATTCTGCCGCAAGCGAATGTAGGCCCAACTCCTTGAATTCTTCGCCTCTTCTCGAAAGAATTTCCTCAAACTGATGCTTCTCCACAAAGGCTCGTATGGCATTTGATATTTCAAGCACTGACATTTTCTTTAAATTCTCATTAAAGAAATCACCTACCTGCTCCATAAACTTAGCTCTTATATTTTCGCACAAATCAAACTCATCATCACGTAAGCCCTTGTATTTTTTTGTAAATGGATTAGAATATGCCTTTTTTCCTTTAATGCCACATCCTAATACATAATTCTCAAGTACGTCCGTTTCCTCTACACAAAGGACGCTCATATCATTTTTAAGATATGAAAACACACTCTCATAGCTGAAATTATCGTCAACTATCTCCAGTATGCTTCTTATGACATTTACAAAGGGATTTCTAATAAGGCTTCGTTTGTTATCCATAAAATGAGGTATATCGCTGTTATTAAAGGCTCTCTCGATATTTCTCTTCATCCCCTCCAGGTCACCTGTCACTACAGCTATATCCCTGTATTTAAGCTGACCTTTGCTTTCCATTATCATCTGGCTTATGGATTCCGCCACAAACTTTGCCTCATACATAGGATTATCCGCACAATAAATAGAAACACTATCCTCTTCTGAAAGTGTCATCTTTTCGTCAATATCATATCTAAATAAGTTCTTCTCAACAGTGGCTAATACAGGATTTTTCCCGTGTCTTGATTGTTCTGACAAACCGACAATAACTGGGCTGTCTACCTGCACTCGCTCATCTGCGCACATTGCCATAAGAGTATTTGCCGTCTCCTTTGACATAGCAAAAAGCTCATGGTCCTTTATATTTAAAAATCCCGTATTTGTTATGCCTCTTGCCTCATCTTCTGATATGGTTAATGTAATGTTTACAACATTTGTCAATCTCATAAGCAGCTTTATGAGGCGGTTCTGAACAGGTGTAAAGCCTGTGAAACCGTCCAAATATATTTCGCTATTTTTTATAATTTCTGATTTATCAATAACTTCACATAGCTTTGAAAGCACTTCTTCCTTGGTAATATATGCTCCCTCAGCACCGTTCATACGGTTTACATAATTTTGAAATTCACTGTAAATTAGCTGTATATCCTTAAGCTTCATAGAAGTATTTTTATGTGTTCCCGACTTTTCTATAACCTCTGATAATTTATCCGGACTGATGCCATACTGATAGAGCTCAGATATAGATGACTTCATCTGCGAGACAAAACCAAAATACTTAACTTTATCTTCAAAAACCTCTAGCTTATCCTTATTTTCTTCAATAACATGACGAAGGACAAATGTCTTTCCCGTATCATCGAGTATAGATAGCCTATTTATCCCCAGCTCCTCGAATATACGGAATGCCAGCCTGTTAAAGCTTAGAATATCAATATTCATAACACCGTGTCTTGGATGAAGCTCCACAATATCTTTTTGAGTCTCCATTGTAAACTGTTCAGGCACTATAAGAATATAGTTTTTAGACGGATTATCTATGGATTTTTTGATAATATCATCATACAAATATTTAGTTTTCCCTGCTCCACTGCTTCCCAATACAAGCTTTAATGACATCTTTTTTCACCTCATTAATCAAAAATCATTTTATATGAATAAACAAAAACTCTCCTGAATAATATATATAAATAACAGCTGAGTGCTTCTGCAATCTGCCAATAATTTTCAGGAGAGTTATTATGAATCAGGATTATAATCCAAAGATTTATGTTATGCAGCTAAAAGAGTTAATCTATACTGCAATTTTTGTTGTTTTAACAATTATACTTATAATAGTTATGGTTTCTATGTTCGCGCCTGACTCAGAAAAAGATAGCGAGGCTACAAACACAGATGCTACGCCTGTTTTTTATTCATATGAATATGAATAAATACGCCAATTGAAGCTGCTAACACCACAAGTACATAGGCAAATATAATATACTCTAAAGCTGGGTACCCTGTTTGAACATAGGCACTGCCCAGCTTAATTATGCTAAACACTACAAAAATAAGCATAATTACCATCGAAAAAATGATACTCTGCTTTGTCATTGCATATGATGCGCTCTTGTCCATTAACAGTGTGTACATTGACACTATTACATCTGCTACAGCAACAAATCCCACAATATAAATCACCTTGAAAATCATACTATCCAAGCTGTTATCCTCTGCAAAAAAAGCATCAAAGGCTATTATTTCCCTCTCAAAATAGAAGCAGAGAAGCCATACACATGCCATTAGAACAGAAAAGCCACTGAGTATTACGGCAGTTCTTCTTCTGTTAAGTGTAGTTTGAGTAAGCCCAGCTGAAATGTCAGCTACTTTGAAATCTTGAACGTTATTACTAGCCACCGGAATCTTCTTTGTTCTATTAAACCTTGCCAAAAATCCCTTTTTATTTTTATTGCTTGGATTTGTTATCCTTACTTTTTTAGCTCTTTTCCTCTTATTCTTTGCCTTCATATCTTCAAGACCTATGTCCGAATATTTAAGAGCCTCTGATGTCATGGATATAATAAACACTGTATATATACATGCTGCCACAGACACGCCGATGCCTATGATAAGGACGGCAAAATCTGTTGAATCTGGCACTCTGTAACCCTCAGTCCCAAACACTAACAAAGTATTTATCACATATAATACACCGGCAATAATTGTAAAGACAGCTCCGAGTCTCTGTCTTTTAAAATTTTCATCTCTGCTGCCTTTCATACCTCCAATTGACACAACTGCCAAAAAGAACAGGAGGCACACGCCGACAATGGCTAACAAGGAGTATATTCCCATTACATTATTGCCAGCTTCAACAGACCCTGCCACTATAGATGTAAAACCCTCAGCCATATAAAATGAAATACATGTTATGGCTGTAACAAACAACAGATTCATAAACGACATAAAGCCTGCTGATTTTCTGTAATAATCTTTTATGTTTACTCTAGTAACTTCACTCATTAGTTAATTTCCTCCAGTTCCTTAAGCCAGATTTGAGCGCTGGCATCACTAGGCATCTTCAAGTCACCTCTAGGTGATACTGCCACAGAGCCGACCTTTGGACCATCCGGCAGACATGAACGCTTAAACTGCTGTGTAAAGAAGCGTCTGTAAAATACCTTTAACCATTTAAGTATTGTATTTTTATCGTATATGCCATCGAAGGCCTTTAACGCCATAAAATAGACCTTCTTTGGTTCAAAACCAAATCTTAATATCTGATACATATAGAAATCGTGTAACTCATATGGTCCCACCAAATCTTCTGTCTTCTGGGATATCTGACCCTCCTCAGGTGGAAGAAGCTCCGGACTAACAGGTGTATCCAACACGTCATATAAAATATTCTTTAACACGTCATCATTACATGTATCCGCATAAAATCTTACCAAATGTCTTACAAGAGTCTTTGGTACTGAGCCATTTACACCATACATAGACATATGGTCTCCATTGTATGTCGCCCAACCTAATGCAAGCTCTGATAAATCACCTGTACCGATAACCATACCGTTATATTCGTTAGCAAGATCCATCAATATAAGTGTTCTCTGTCTCGCCTGCGAATTCTCGTATGTTACATCACGGTTGTTAACATCATGACCAATATCCTTAAAATGACCTAACACCGCATCTTTAATGCTTATTTCCTTAAATGTAGCTCCCATTATCTTTATGAGCTCCACTGCGTTTGTATATGTTCTGTCTGTAGTTCCAAATCCCGGCATTGTCACCGCTATAATGTTCTTTCTGTCCAAACCAACCATATCAAAAGCTTTAGCTGTCACTAAAAGTGCTAAGGTTGAATCAAGTCCACCCGAAATACCTACAACAGCACTCTTTGCCCTAGTGTGAACAAGTCTCTTCTTAAGACCTGCTGCCTGTATCATGAGAATCTCCTCGCAACGCGCTTCTCTGTCAGCTTCCTCAGATGGCACAAATGGAGCATTATCAATATTCATATCAAATCTTTTAATGTCACTATAGTCGATATCTTCACTAGTTTCGCCATCACCAAAGAAAATTTGTGTCTCTTCGTAATCTTCACCAGAAGCTAATTCACCGGCAAATGATGTCATCTTTCTTCTCTCTGCACTTAATTTATCAACATCTATATAACCTACTGTCATCTGATTTTTAAATCTTTCAGACTCTGCGACTAATCTACCATTTTCACCAATCATATTATGGCCTGAAAATACTAAATCTGTTGTGGATTCGCCCTCTCCTGCTGACGCATACACATAGCCACATACAAGTCTGGCTGACTGACTCTTCACAAGCTCTCTTCTATACTGAATTTTGCCAGTAGCTTCATCACTTGCTGACAAGTTAACTATAATATTCGCTCCAGCCAAGGCGTGTGAAACGCTTGGTGGCTGTGGCACCCACAAATCTTCACAAATTTCTGCTGCCACCTTAAACGGAACATTAGAACCCGGCAAATAACACTCAAAAAGCTGATTTGCTCCAAATGGGATGTAAACATCATCATAGCCTTCTGCGTTATATAAAGTCACAAAATCAACCATAGCCTGTCCCGGCTCAAAATTTCTAGCCTCGTAGAACTCTGCATAATTTGGCAAATTTGTCTTAGGTATTATTCCGCAAATATCTCCATCAAAGAGAGCCGCTGCTACGTTGTACAGCTTTCCTCCAACTACAAGCGGAAGACCGACAAACACAAGGATGTCCTTTCCCTCTGTGTAATCTGCTATATCAACAAGTGCATCCTTTGCAGAGTTAAGAAGTGTACTCTGCCAAAACAAATCTCCACATGTATAACCTGTTATACAAAGCTCAGGAAACACTGCAATTCTAACCTTTTGAGCTAACGCCTCATCTATTCCCTGCTTTATTTTATCTTTATTGTAATCGCAATCTGCTACCACTAAATCAGGTGTAATTGCTGCAACTTTAACAAATCCAAATCTTTCATAAGTCTCCATAAGCACCTCCTGCATACTACTTATTTTGCTTATCACGGGTGTACATATACACTCTCAACCCTTTAATTTTACTCTATAATCGCCAATTTGTCACCTTTTTTCACAGTTTTTTAACCTTTTGAATATATTTTCAGAATAACAAAATATAGTTTTCGCAAAAATAGTTCTTGTCACATTTTGTCATAATTTTAGTTGCTTTTTCATCATTATAATTGTACAATACAAATTATAAAGTTGTTTTTGTTTATTTTATAGTTTCTTTACAGAAACATTAATCACGAGGAGGTTTTTTATGTCATTTACCAAGGAAAAACGCGAAAAGATTATGCACAATCTTATGGAGCTTTTAAACAATGATGATGCTGAATTCATCTCAAAGCTTATAAAGAAATATAATTTAACTGCCACAAGCATACGAAGATACCTAAAGGAATTATGCGAGCAAAACATAATCCACAAGGATGCTGACAAAGCATGCGGTTATGATTTAACCTGGACAGAATATGAATACATCTATGACATAGAAAATGAAGTATATGAGGAGCACGAAATATACGGCGAAATATTAGACCCTGTTATCGCAGGCTTCTCTGAGTCAGCCAGAAAAATCTGGCCATATGTATTTGTTGAGATTATGAACAATGCCCTGGAACATTCTGGTGCAGACAAGGTTATATGTAAAATAAGAACATGCTATTTATATACTGATATTATTATAGCAGATACAGGTCTTGGAATATTCCAACGTATAAAGGACTATGTAAAGCGTGAAAAGAACATTGATATAAGCACAAGAGATATTATACTTGAGCTGCATAAGGGTAAATTGACTATTGCAAAATATCTTCACACAGGCGAAGGAATATTCTTTGTCTCTAAGATGCTCGACTACTTTGCTATATGCTCTGACAACCAGGTATTCTATCATGGTTTGCAGTCTGCTGACGCATCCTTAAAGGCTTATCTTGAATCCTATGCCAATAAAATAAGCGGATATGGCACTACTGTATGGATGGAATTATCTAATTTTTCTACCAGAAAGATGAACGAGATATTTGACGAGTTCTCAACAGACAATGAGGGATTCTCTAAGACAATTGTACCGATAAGAGAAATTTGTCATGGTGGCTATCCGGTTGCCCGCTCATTAGCTAGGCGTTTAGTATATCGTATGGAACAATTTGCAGAAATCATTTTGGACTTCTCAGAGGTTCCTATGATTGGTCAGGGTTTTGCCCACGAGGTTTTTGTGGTTTTTAAAAACAAATTTCCGGAAGTAAACATTACTGCCATAAACACAAATCCGGATGTAGCTAAAATGATTCAACATGTTTTAAACACAAAGTACGACGATTAAGCATATACTAGTAAAAAAGCTTTTTACAGGTGATTATGGCATACAGAATAGTTTTAGACCCTGGCCATGGCGGTCAGGATTTTGGTGCAACCTATAATGGCAGAAATGAGAAGGATGATAATCTCACTCTAGCATTAGCGGTTGGACAGATACTTGAAAATAACGGCATTGAAGTTTTATTCACACGGACAGAGGATGTGTACGATACACCATTCGAAAAAGCCACTATGGGTAATAACTCCAATGCTGATTTTTTTATTTCTTTTCACAGAAATGCACTTCCTACTCCAAACACCGGCACAGGTGTAGAAACTCTTGTTTTTGATGATTCTGGAATAAAAGCCGAGATGGCACGAAATATTAATAGTGAATTAGCAGAGCTAGGCTTCTTAAACAGAGGTGTTATCGAGAGGCCAAACCTGGTGGTACTTAAGCGCACAAAAATGCCTGCCTTACTTATCGAGACAGGTTTCATAAACAATGATAATGATAATGAAAAATTTGATTCTGAATTTGGCGATATAGCCGCCGCCATAGCAAATGGAATTTTACAGACACTCGATATGGGCACATTACCACAGGTACCATATTACAGAGTTCAAGTTGGTTCTTTTGATAATATGGACTCTGCGAATGCCCTTTCCTCCAGACTAAACAATGCCGGATATCCAGCATATATAGTGGAAATGAACGATACCTACAAGGTTATGGTCGGCTCATTCTCTACCTTAGAGGAAGCTGTAACCCTCGAAAACGCGCTGCGGGAGGACGGCTTCGCCACCTTCATTACAACTTAAAAATACTATCTAGAACCATTTGAGCTGTTGTTGTTTGTAGTTCCATTGTTTCTAGTTGTAGTTTCGTTGTTGTTATTGTTGTTATTGCTGTTGTTATTGTTGTTATTGTTAGTTGTGCCTCTGTTATCAGTAGGTGCATTTCCATCTAAATCATTTTCGATATCGTTGATGCCATCCTGGATGTCATCACCGATATCTTCTACCATACCCTGATCTTTAGTTGTTCCATTTTCATCAACAGTTGTATCTGTTCCACATGAACATCCAGCTGCCATAAGAAGAACAAACGAAAGTACAAGAACAAGTGAAAGCTTTCTAAATTTACGCATATTAATAGTCTCCTTTGATAAATAATTTAGTAATTATATTACTAGATATATTTATGTACAAAGGAGACTTTTTTTATTCATAATAAATAATTTAATTTTTAAAGTTTTTGAGTTATTCTCCTATAACTTCCTTCATAGAATACATGCCAGCCTTCTGACCCTTGATAAATTTAGCAGCCTGAACTGCTCCCTTTCCAAAGATTGCTTTTGAATATGCTGTATGCTTAAACTCTAAAACCTCGTCCTTACCTGCAAATATAATCTCGTGCTCACCGACAATCGAGCCACCTCTTACTGCACTGATACCTATTTCCTTCTGAGGACGTTTTTCTCTAACCTGACTTCTGTCATAGCGATATTCATACTCATTATTAAGCTGTGAATTCACTGCATCAGCAAGCATTATGGCTGTTCCACTTGGTGCATCAATCTTTTGATTGTGATGCTTCTCTACTATCTCAACATCAAAGCCTGCATCTACTAAAGCTTTTGTAACAACCTTCATAACCTTAGCCATTGTATTGATTCCAAGTGACATATTTCCAGAACGGAGAATTGCTACCTTCTTTGCTGCCTCATCAATCTTTTCTATCTCTTCCTTTGAGTAGCCTGTAGAGCAAAGTACAGCAGGAACCTGATTTCTCACTGCATACTCTAATATGCTGTCAAGGGACTTGGGATTTGAGAAATCGATAACAACATCTGCCTCCTCCTGCACCTCTGTTATAATCTTATATACAGGATACGCATTATGTCCATCATCATACACATCAACACCTGCTACAATATTAGCATCTGCATCCTCATTTACAATACCTGTTATAACCTGGCCCATTTTGCCGTTACAACCCACCATAATTATATTAACCATATTCTTATCCTCATGCTTTCCATAATGTAGAATTCTTTACAAGCTAAGTTTCCTATATCTATACAAGATATTAAAGAATACCATACTTCTTCATAGCATCTGCAAGCTTCTCTACATTCTTCTCTTCCATATCTGTAAGTGGCATACGAAGTGTACCAACATTCTTACCCTGAAGATTCATAGCTGCCTTTACAGGAATTGGATTCACCTCACAGAATAAAGCTCCAATAACCTCAATTGCCTCAAGCTGAAGCTGCATACTCTTCTCTACATTACCTGCCAGATACTCAGCTACCATATCATGTGTCTGCTTTGGCGCAACATTTGAAAGAACTGATATAACACCCTTTCCGCCAAGTGACATAATAGGAACTATCTGATCATCATTACCAGAGTAAATATCAAGCTTACCCTTTGCAAGTGATGCAAGCTTAGCAACCTGAGAAATGTTTCCTGATGCTTCCTTTATAGCTACAATGTTTGAAGACTCCTCAGCCATTGCAACTGCTGTCTCTGGAAGAATGTTAAAGCCTGTTCTACTTGGAACATTATATAAAATAATTGGAACCTTAACAGCATCTGCTATAGCCTTGAAATGCTTCTTAAGACCATTCTGTGTAGCCTTATTATAATAAGGAGTAACAACCAAAAGACCATCTACTCCGTACTTCTCTGCCTCTTTAGAGAGATAGATTGCTGTCTCTGTACAGTTTGAACCTGTTCCTGCTACAACAGGGATTCTGTGATTTACCTTGTCAACTACGAACTTTATACACTCAAGGTGCTCCTCGTGCGAAAGAGTTGAAGCCTCACCTGTAGTGCCACAAACGATAATACAATCTGTACCACCATTTATCTGATCCTCGATAATATTTGCAAAAACATCATAGTTAACTGAACCATCCTGATTCATTGGTGTAACGATAGCAACACCTGCTCCTGTAAAAATTGACATATTTTTTCCTCCTTATATTTGTAATAACTAAAAATGTGTAAATTTATTATATAGCAAAGTTTTGAGAACTTTCCTATATAACAAAGAAGCTGGTTCTATAAAGAGCCAGCTCATGAAAATCATTATAAAAAAGACACATGATAGCTCCCCATCTGATAAACAGATGACAGTCATAGAGCTCTTAACTCTATGCCCAAGGTCAAACTAAACAGTTCATCTAACCTTTCGGCGTCTTTCCCTTTCGATATATCTCATCTGCTCTGTTTACATCCTTATATCTACTATTAAAAAACGCGACCTCTACACATTTTCTTAATATTTACTTATTAATGAATATAACACTTAAAACTCCTACTGTCAACTTACTTTCCTATCTTTGACTGGATGTTTAAGTATACCTCTTCCTTTGACATATTATCCATATCATAGATATGAAGGTCAGTCCTCTTTCTGATTTCGCTTGTAAATGGTGTGCTTACTGTCTTCATAAGAATGAACACATTTACATCAAGCTCTAATATCTCTCTAATTTTTTCCATAAACTCCGGAGATTCAGCCTCGCCTCTTCCAAGCTCGTCAAGAATAATACAATCGTATTCTTTCTTCTTCATCTTGAGTACATCATTCAAGCAAAGAACACCAAATGTATCATAAACCTCTGTTAAATTAATTCTGTGCTTACTTCTTAAAACTGTCTGGATAGGCACATTATTGTGATATCCCTCAACCGGTTTAATCGAGTTCATATAATAGCCTTTAAACTCATTTTCGAACACAATACCATGCATTCTAAAACCTACTGGTCTTAACCCATTATTCTCAATAAGTTCATCCATAAGGCATGACTTACCTGTATTTGACTTCCCTATAATCAAAAACTTGTTCATCCTACGTACCCTCTCTCCTATTTTAGCTTAAAGCCACAATAATCAGTATATTAATTTTCTTCCTCATTGTCAACCGATACTGAGTCAGATGATAAAATTTCTTCCGCTTCGCTCTTACTATTAATTTTTCGAACAATAAGCCATATGCCAAATGGCAACAGCAATAAGCTTATTATCTGCGATGTAGATAAGCCAAGGATGCCACCTCTTATATCATCAGCTCTTGCAAATTCTAAAAGAAATCTCATAATGCTGTACACGACAAGATAAATTCCCAAGCCCTGACCCGGCTTTCTGTCCGCTTTTCTCATATATATAAATAAGAAAACGAAAAGAATCAGATTAACTGCCACCTCAACAAGTGGTGTTGGGAACCTTGGCACGCCTGCCATTCCCTGTGTCATTGAGTTCAATGGATATGTGATAGCAAAGTGTCCGTGATATTCCATACCATAACAGCATCCTGCGCACAGACAACCCAACCTTCCAAACGCATGCATAAGTGGAATAGCCGGAGCCGCCACGTTCATAAATGGAGTGACCGAGAGATGGAACTGCTTACAATATAACAAAACACCTAATGCTCCACCAATCAATCCACCGTAAAAAACAAATCCACCAAAAACATACATTATGACACCGAATGGATTTGCTAAAAACACGTCAAAATTGGCAATAAATTTAGGAAGCATTGTTATAAAATACAATAGCTTAGCTCCTATAATAAGTCCCATGGCACAGTAAAAACTTGCAAATAACACATCCATAGTTGGTATGCCATATCTTTTCGCCATTCTTACAGCCACAATAACTCCAAGAATAAAACCAAAAATTGCTAACAAACCATACATTGGTAACTGCAAACCAAAAATATCTATATATGGTAACATTTTACTCTCCTTAAAATATATTAGTACGATTACGCACATAATAGAGATTGTACCACATAAGCTATTATTTTGCAAAGGTAGATGCCTTTTATTTAATGACATTTTATAGTAAAATACTCTATAGCAAATTTAAAGGAGATTTTTTATGAGTGAGATATTAAAACGTGCTGAAGTAAAAAAGGAAAATACTTGGGCGTTGGAGGATATTTATGCCTCTGATGAGCTTTGGGAAAAGGAAGTAGACGAAGTATTAGAAATATGTAAAATCATCCCCGAATACGAGGGACACCTTACAGAATCAGCTGATAAGCTTTACGAATTCCTACAGCTTAAAGAAAAGGCTCAAAAGCTAATGGAGCGTATATACATTTATGCCAATCAGGCTTTACATGTGGATATGAATAACAGCAAATATCAGGATTATGCTGCAAAAGCAACCACATATATGGTACAGTTGCAGGCTTTGTGCTCCTTTGTGACACCTGAAATCCTATCTGCCAACGAAACAGTTATCAGGAATTTTTTATCTGAAAATGATAATTTAAAAATATACCAGACAATGTTTGAGCGTATTTTAAGGGAAAAAGCTCATACTTTATCAAAATCAGAGGAGGCAATGCTGGCTGCTGTTTCTGAAATAGCTAGTGCTCCTGACGATATTTTTACAATGTTTGCTAATGCAGATTTAAAATTTGAACAGATACATGATGAACATGGTAACTTAACTGAAATGTCTAACGGTCGCTATATAACTTTTATGTCCAGTCCAAACAGAACTGTCCGAAAAGAAGCATTTCAGTCTATGTATAAGGCATTTAGTCAATTCAAAAACACCTTGGCAGCCACCTACAGTGCCAATGCAAAGCAGGCTACTTTCTATGCCAAGACCAGAAAATATGCAGGTTCCCTTGAGGCAAGTCTTCTGCCAAAGGCAATACCAGTATCTGTTTATGACAACCTTATTGACACTATACATGCTCACCTTCCAAAAATGTATAAATACGTTTCCCTTAGAAAAAAGGCTTTGGCTCTAGAGGAGCTTCATATGTATGATGTGTATGTTCCTATGATTGCTGATGTAGATAAAAAAATCTCCTTTGATGAGGCTAAAGCTACTGTTCTCGAGGCTTTAAGTCCTATGGGCGAGGAATACATTTCTCTATTAAAAGAGGGCTTTAACAGCCGTTGGATTGACGTTTACGAAAATGAAGGCAAAAAGAGTGGTGCTTACTCCTGGGGACCATACGGAACTCATCCATATGTACTTTTAAACCACAATGATGATATTGACAGTATGTTCACATTAGCTCACGAGATGGGGCATGCGCTTCATTCCCACTATACTAATAGTGTGCAGCCGTACACTTATGCCGAGTACGAGCTATTTGTAGCTGAGGTTGCTTCAACATGTAACGAATCCCTTCTGATTCATCACCTGCTTAACAAATGCAGTGATAAAAAAGAGCGCGCTTACCTTATAAATCACTTCTTAGACAGCTTCAAGGGCACTATTTTCCGCCAGACTATGTTCGCAGAATTTGAGCGCATCACACACAAAATGTCCGATAATGATGAGCCTTTAACAGCCGATAAGCTCTGCCAGATATATTATGATTTAAACAAGCTTTACTTCGGACCGGATATGATATCAGATGAGGAAATTAAGTATGAGTGGTCACGTATCCCTCATTTTTACTCAGAATTTTATGTATATCAGTATGCTACAGGATTTTCAGCTGCCATTGCTCTGTCAAAGCGCATTATGGAGCTGGGTGATGAGGCCGTTAAGGATTATATGAAATTCTTAACCGGCGGATGCTCTAAAGACCCTATCGAGCTTCTCAAAATGGCTGGTGTGGATATGAGCACACCTGAGCCAATAAATGCTGCCATGGAGCTTTTCGGTCAATTAGTTGACGAATTAGAGACACTTATCTAGCATATGTAAAATTTCTCCAATAGGTTTTACATTTATTTAACAAAATTATCTTTTTGATTGGTTATATATGTAAACGAATCAAATAAAATGTAATGATTAATCAAAAATACCAAAACTTGAAGGGAGAAATACAAATGGTAGATAAGGTTATTGAAAACAACAGAGTGAGCATTATTGGTGAAATCGTTTCAGATTTCAGATACAGTCATCAGGTTTACGGCGAAGGCTTTTACATCGTAGATGTTTCTGTAAGCCGCTTAAGTGACTTGTCAGATATCATCCCTATGATGGTTTCTGAGCGTCTAGTAGATGTGTCTGAATCTTATATCGGTCAGCTTGTTGAAGCCAATGGTCAGTTCCGCTCCTACAACCGCCACGAGGAGGGCCGAAACAGACTTATGCTCTCCATCTTCGTACGTGAATGGCAGTTTGTTGACGAAAACCCTGAGGCCGGTAAAACAAACCAAATCTTTTTAGATGGTTTTATCTGCAAGGCTCCTATATACAGAAAGACTCCTCTCGGCAGAGAGATTGCAGACCTCCTTGTAGCCGTAAACAGACCATACGGCAAATCTGATTACATTCCATGTATCGCATGGGGACGTAACGCACGCTTCGCTTCGTCATTTGAGGTTGGCAGTCGCATCCAGATATGGGGACGTGTCCAGAGCCGCGACTATGTAAAAAAGATTAATGAAGAAGACATTGAACATCATACAGCATACGAGGTTTCTGTCAGCAAGCTTGAGCTGGTAGAAGATACAAGTCTGGTATAAATCTTCATATTAAGTTAAAAAGCCAGTTTAAAGAATGAAATTCTTTAAACTGGCTTAATTTTATACTTCTAAAAACTATATTTACGCATTCTTTGGCTCAATATATCCCATAGCCTTAAGTAACTCTGCTGAAAGCACAGCACCACCTGCAGCACCACGAACTGTATTATGAGAAAGACCTACAAACTTGTAATCGTATACTGAATCCTCTCTAAGACGTCCGATTGAGATACCCATACCATTCTCATAATCTACATCAAGATTAACCTGTGGACGATTATCCTCCTCAAGGTACTGGATAAACTGCTTTGGAGCACTTGGAAGCTCAAGCTCCTGTGGTAAGCCCTTGAAGTTAACAAGCTTCTCGATAAGCTGCTCCTTTGTAGGCTTCTTATCAAACTTAACAAATACAGCTGCTGTATGTCCGTTAAGTACAGGAACACGGATACACTGTGTTGTGATAACTGGTGAAGATGCCTTCTTGATTACGCCGTCTTCTACCTTACCCCAAAGTCTTAATGGCTCCTGCTCACTCTTCTCTTCCTCACCGCCGATGAATGGGATAATATTCTCAACCATCTCTGGCCAATCCTTAAATGTCTTACCTGCACCTGAGATTGCCTGATATGTTGTTGCAACAACTTCCTTAGGACCAAATTCCTTCCAAGCTGTAAGAACTGGAGCGTAGCTCTGAATTGAACAGTTAGGCTTAACTGCTACGAAACCTCTCTTTGTACCAAGTCTCTCCTTCTGGAACTTAATTACCTCATAATGCTCTGGGTTAATCTCTGGAACTACCATTGGAACATCTGGTGTCCATCTATGTGCACTATTATTAGAAACAACTGGTGTCTCTGTCTTAGCGTAAGCATCCTCGATAGCCTTAATCTCGTCCTTAGACATATCTACAGCACTAAATACGAAATCAACTTCTGCTGCTACCTTCTCTACTTCATTTACATTCATAACAACAAGCTTCTTTACTGCCTCTGGCATTGGTGTTGTCATCTTCCATCTCTCGCCAACAGCTTCCTCGTATGTCTTGCCAGCTGAACGTGGGCTTGCTGCCACTGTTACAACCTCAAACCAAGGATGATTCTCAAGGAGTGCGATAAAACGCTGTCCTACCATACCTGTTGCACCTAAAATACCTACTTTTAACTTCTGACTCATTTTTTCATATCTCCTATCAAAGTGTTCGTCTGTGACGAGCATTTGTCCGTCACACGTGTTATATAATATCATATAAATGAAAAAAAGCAAGCACATTTTTTAAAAAATATGATTTTCTCAAATTCTTGACATTGCTCATTTTTTCCATTAAGATATTCTATGCAATAATGCTTCCATAGTTCAACGGCAAAACAGGTCACTCGTAATGTCCAGTTATCGGTTCGATTCCGATTGGAAGCTTTTTATAGCAAAGAATCTTGCAAGCAAGGTTCTTTTTTTTCATATAGGAAAGTTCTCGAGGAGAACTTCCTATATGATAAAAAACGCTCCGCGAGGATGCGCAGAAACGCATAAGGAAATTGTCACTTCGTGACATGCGTTTCGCGCCAAAGCGGAGCAAGTCCCTCTAGATAGAGGGAT
>JAFSIA010000065.1 GCA_017440045.1 Lachnospiraceae bacterium | reverse complement strand
CTTTACTTCTTTATTTTTTACCCATCTTCCTTCTGTAGGAACTGGAGCTGCGCCATGATGAACGCCCTGTGCCACTGGACACATTTTTTCTACTTCATGTGAATAAATCATTATAAATCTCCTTTCGAAAATTGATACTTCTCCTTATTTTCTCATAAAATCAAAAAATAGTCTACATTAATTTTTGATTTTCGACAAACTATTTTATTTTTTCTGCTTTTGTTAATGCTGCAAAAAGAACTGCGATAAGTCCTGCCGAAATCTTACCAATGAGAAGTGTTGCTATCATTGATGGTGCCACACCTGCTGTAAATCCAAGATGTGCTCCCAATGATGCTGCCGCGCATACCACCCATGCACTGTTTATAACCTTTCCCTTTGGATTCATATCCTTTATCATGGAAAATACAGGCACTGAATTGGCTAATGCAACGATTAGTCCCATCATACTTTCAGCATTCATTCCAAACTTTTTGCTAATAATATCAAGTGGCTTGGCAAGTATCCACTTAAATATCTTTATGATTGGATAGCTACCCATTAGAACTATTGCTATGTCAATAAGTACATCTGCTCCCTCTTTTAGTGGTGCAAGACCCTTTATAAGCGTAATGCCTGTAAGATATTTAAATGACGCAGCAGCGAGTCCTACCGTAGCCAAAATCGCCATAAGTTTACCAAACAGTTCGAACACCTTAATCATAAATGTTTGGAAGAACATTATTCCTATAACCATAACAGCAGCAATGATTAATAGTGGTATACAATTTATAAGAAGCTTCTTAAACCCTATACCATAGAATAATCCTGCTATGATACTACCAAATGGCATAGCAATTATTCCAAGCATAACACCCTTGAAGAAATACTTGTAATCTTTTTCCTGTACAAGACCAACTCCTACTGGAATGGCAAACACAATAGTACATCCAATCATTGAAGAAATAGTTGTACCTGCTAAAAGTCCTATTGCGCTATCCTCCGCCAGACCAACAGCCAGTGAGTATCCACCTAAATCATTAGCTAAAATAGTTCCAAACATTGCCGGGTCTATACCATATCTCTTGAAGAAAGGCACTATAAAAGGCGATAAAAAATCTGCGATAACAGGTGCAAATGAAATAATACCTATAATCGACAGACCAATTGTCCCCATATTTTTAAAGCCTTCATCAAACTCTTTTCCAAGCCCTAACTTATTTCCTATTATTTTATCAATGGCACCGGCTAAAATGCCAAGTGCCATGATAAACATTATTACATCATTAAAACTCATAATTATTTAACCTTATTACCACAGAATGGGCAGAAATCTGTGTCAGCTCCTACCGAAGCTCCACACTTACCACAAACCTTGCTCTGTCCAAGGCTTGAATTATACTGTCCATTATATTGATTCATCTGACCATACTGATTCTGATTTGCGTATGGATTCTGATTCATATATGGATTCTGGTTGTTATATGGATTGTATCTTGGATCCTGATATGGGTTATATGCCTGCTTTGGCTGTATAACTGCCACAATAATAACACCAATAACACCTAAAAGACCAAACCACATATAATTTGGTGAAAGATTTTTGCCAAGAGCAATCTTTCTGCACACAAAAACAAATACAACCATCAATATCAATGAAACTATCAATGATATTATCATTGCTGTTATAGCGATATCAGCCACTTCATCTGGTGCATTTGTCACATAAGAATAATCAAAATTGTAATCACCCATTTTCATATCTCCTTTTGTTAAAATATAAATTGTCACCTTTCAAGTAACACTCTTTTACAATAATACATTATTATAATAAAATAAACAATATACATTTTTGTTTTTTTATGCTACAATACCTTCTAGAATTAACAAGTGAGGTAGACATCAATGGGACTTTTTAATTTTAAGAAGAAGAAAATAAAGAAAAAACGTGAAGCCCTCTGTCGTGAAGCTGATATATTCATTCAGGTTCACTATGTTAGAGAGCGAGTGTCCGATAAAAATAAATATAACACTCTTGTACTTAAAAGCGATCCTGACAGGGATGCCTGCAAGGAATGGTATGAAAAGCACGGAAATCCTAAGACTTTTAGCGAGATTGTATTAGCATATCTTAAAGACAGCGACAAGGATGAAGCATATATTTGTGAAAAGTGCTTGTTTGAAAAGAACTTTATTTCAAATCTCAAAGATGATAAAAACTATCATCCAAGTAAAGGTGAGGCTGTTTTACTGGCTTTTGCGTTCAAGCTAAACTTTGAAGAAACAAAGGCCCTTCTTATGTCAGCCGAACATTCTTTATCAAACTCTTCAAAATCCGACCTTATTATCCGCTTCTTCATTGAGGAAGGCGAATATAATATTGGAAATTTAAATTATGTTTTGGACAAGTTCTGCGAGATAAAGATAAAAGACATTATTTAAATCATTAAATAACTGCAAATTAAATCGGTCATCTACATATTTGATAGATGACCGATTTTTGTATATCATTATTATTGTAATTCCTGTCTGCAGAAGTGACATGCAAATGCTGTTCTACGTGAGGCTGGTACAATATTTACAGCTCCACAGTAGGCGCAGACAATTGAGACCTCATTATCACCTACTAACGCCCCATTCTCACCATTTCTACCATATGGCATATGCATATCTTTATATCTTCCTCCATTTGATGAAGCGATACTCTCCTCAATTTTTGAATATGAAGATTTATGAAGATTCTCCTTCATCTCCTGCTTGCGCTCTCTGTATGCCTCTTTTCTTTCCTCAAACTGTTCTATAACACTAGCTTCCTCAATAGGCTCAACCTTGTGCTCATAGGCATGATTATGGTCATCTGACATTGTCATTTGACTATTGGAATCATTCTGATAAAGCTTCGGTGGTGCTGTCCTGTTAAGTGTCTCCGGTCTATAATGTGAATTTATCTGCTGATATTTAATATTAATTTTCCTTTTTGAAGCATTCCTTGATACATTTTTAAACAATGTAGATATTATAGTGAAAAACACTATAAAAAATACCATTTGAAATATAACTAAAACTGTCATTTCCCCTCTTTTGTCCGTAGACAAGCTCCTTCTTTTTATGATGAGCTAATTATATATTTCTACTCCCTTGCATGTCAATGGCTTTTTCTCCTGCCTCCCATTTTCATAAGCCTCCCAATATTTCTTACTTCTTCCATACATCGCAAACATAACCACCCCTGCTGGTGCGATGTATAAAATCTGAATTATCATAAGCATCACAAGTATAAGGAAAGATTCCATAATAAGTGCCACTGCCACGCCTGCCATAATACATCCAAGATAAGCTGCATAAGCATTGTCAGAAAGCTTATTATATCTAACCATAAGTTTCATCTCCCTCTTACTATCCTCATCAAATTCAATTCGACATGGGCTTATTACCGAGCAGAACTGTATAAGATATACTGCTAAAACTACTGCTGCAAGTAATGGAAAAAAAATAATATTCTCAAAAATAAACTGTGTATTCATAATATCAAACTCCTTTCAATCGTTGAGCATTTTGTTTTGATATCTGAATAATATAAAAAACGTAGTCCCAAAATCAGGACTACGTCATAAGTTTTTTCAAATTTATTAAGCGAGTAATGAGTATTCTTCCAAATTCCATACCTTGTCAACTAATCCATCATAGAATTCAGGCTCGTGACAAACTATTAAAACTGCTCCCTTATAAGCCTTAAGCGCTCGCTTTAGCTCTTCCTTCGCATCAACATCCAAATGGTTTGTAGGCTCATCAAGAAGTAGAATGTTTGTCTCATTGTTAATAAGCTTACAAAGTCTAACCTTTGCCTGCTCACCACCCGATAAAACTCTAACCTGGCTCTCTATATGCTTTGTTGTGAGACCACATTTTGCCAACGCCGAACGAACTTCATACTGTGTATAGGATGGAAATTCCTCCCATATTTCTTCAATACAAGTATTATTTGATGGCTTTATCTCCTGCTCAAAGTATCCCTTGTACAGATAGTCTCCTAAAGCAGCCTTTCCCTCCAAGGCTGGAATAAGACCCAACACACTCTTTAAGAATGTTGTCTTTCCTATACCATTTGTACCTACTATGGCAATCTTTTCGCCCCTCTCCATTCTGAGATTCATTGGCTTAGAAAGTGGCTGAGACTTGTCATATCCGATAACCAAATCAGTTGTCTCGAATATTACTTTTCCTGCCGCTCTGGCTTCCTTAAAATTAAACTCCGGCTTTGGTTTGTCCTTGGCAAGCTCTATTACATCCATTTTATCAAGCTTTTTCTGTCGCGACATAGCCATATTTCTTGTAGCTACACGCGCTTTATTTCTTGCAACAAAATCCTTAAGATCTGCAATCTCCTGCTGCTGTCGATTATATGCCGCCTCCAGCTGCGCCCTCTTTACTGCATAAACCTCCTGGAATTTGTCATAATCACCAACATAGCGATTGAGTTCCTGATTTTCCATATGATATATAAGGTTAATAACGCTATTCAAAAACGGTATGTCATGAGAAATAAGTATAAATGCATTCTCATACTCCTGTAAATATCTCTTAAGCCACTCAATATGATTTGCATCTAAGTGGTTTGTAGGCTCGTCCAAAAGCAATATGTCAGGTTTCTCCAAAAGTAATTTGGCAAGTAAAATCTTTGTTCTCTGGCCTCCACTAAGCTCTGTAACATCCTTATCAAGACCAAGTTCCAATATACCTAATGCTCTGGCAACCTCTTCTACCTTTGAATCTATTACATAGAAATCATGATTTGTAAGCATATCCTGGATAGTTCCAAGCTCCTCCATCATAACATCCATCTCTTCCGGTGATGCCTCTCCAAGCTTATCGCATATAGCATTCATCTTTTCTTCCATATCAAAAAGCCACTTAAAAGCAGAGCGTAAAACGTCACCAATAGTCATTCCCTTTTCAAGAACAGCATGCTGGTCCAAATATCCTACTCTCACATTTTTATTCCACTCTACCTTACCTGCATCAGGAGTAAGCTTTCCTGTAACAATATTCATAAAAGTAGACTTACCTTCACCATTTGCTCCAACAAGTCCAATATGCTCCCCCTTCAAAAGTCTGAAGGATACATTATCAAAAATAGCTCTGTCTCCAAAACCATGACTAAGATTTTCAACGTTAAGTATCATATTCTTACCAAACCTTTCTTTGTAACACATATATCAATCGTAGTTGTACATAACTAGATTATATTCATATTCCAATGTGAGCAACATATTTAAAGCTGTCACATTGTTTCCAATTGTACCAAAAACCTATTTAGTTTACAACTAATGTTTTTTCTACTATAATCAATTTATGATAAATCATTCTCTAAAGGAGTTTTAATATGAACAGCATTAATATCCCTTCATCAGATATAAAAAAATTAATGAACTGTCTTCTTGTAAAGGAAACCTTTGATAACTTCCTGTTAGAAGAAGCAACAATCACTACATATAACACATTTACAATTGATGGACATATCCATAGTGACTTTTACACTACTGATGAGCTTGAAGCATTGACAGACAGGGCTTTATCTACATGGAGAATGATTAAACCACATTGCTTTAATCTCATTAAAGGAAGCAAACTTCCCCTTAGATTCAAAATAGTGTTGAAGGCTTCTGCTTCTTACACTGAAAAGCTATTGAGCGATAATCCTTGTGGCTTGGCGCTTAAAGATGTTGGGGGATTGTATATTAATATAAGATATGATAGTAAGCATGGAATGAGCGGCGAAGAGGTTACTACTGCTACTTTAGATTGCATATCCATGGCTTCTCTTAATATATTTAGTATGGATAAAACACTTGAGAAGACTTGGGATGGGGTTTGTGAGAAGTTTATTAATGAGTTGATTTCATAATATTTGTTCAACTATCCTCTTTACAACACCTATATCCAATGGTAAACCTTGAGTCTCATAGCTTACCACCACCTCTCTTCCCATCACTAATCCATTTACATTCTGCCATTTCAAGCATCCCTCAGGAACATTCATTAAATGCATATCCACGGTTTTATTTAGCTTCTCTAATCTTGCTATTTCTTCTGTAGCTATTCTTATAATATTTTCCATATTTTTTCCTCTTCTCTTACCTTTCTTGCTTTTTCACTTACTTTAGGTAGAGACCAGCTTCCTTCATGTCTCATTGTCTCTTCCTATTCTCGCTTTTTCATTCACTTTAGGTAGAGACCAGCTTCCTTCATGTCTCATTGTCTCTTCCTATTCTCGCTTTTTCATTCACTTTAGGTAGAGACCAGCTTCCTTCGTGTCTCATTGTCTCTTCCTATTCTTGCTTTTTTCATCTCTTTAGGTAGAGACTGGCTTCCTTCGTGTCTCATTGTCTCTTCCTATTCTTGCTTTTTTCATCTCTTTAGGTAGAGACCAGCTTCCTTCGTGTCTCATTGTCTCTTCCTATTCTTGCTTTTTTCATCTCTTTAGGTAGAAACCAGCTTCCTTCGTGTCTCATCTTCTCTTACCATTCTCGCTTTTTCATTCACTTTAGGTAGAGACCAGCTTCCTTCGTGTCTCATTGCCTCTTCCTATTCTTGCTTTTTCACACACTTTAGGTAGAGATTAGCTTCCTTCGTGTCTCATTGTCTCTTATAATTTATAAAAAAGGGGATATACTGAATATATTTGATTTATAAAAAAGAACATTTTTCAAATCATAGCCACAAAACAGCTATGACTAATTATATCATATATCTCCCGCAGACAGCGGGAGATATACAAATAAAAGAATTAATTTACATCCTAAACTAGAAGCATCATTATCTTATTACTTCTCTCTACAAACTTTGCCATTGCATCCGGATTAAGCTGCTCGTGCTGAAGCACTGCCAAGTCATAAAGCTGTTCGCAGAACAAAGATGCATTCTCTGATTCTACATTGTTCATAAGATGCTTTACAAGGTCATTATTTGCATTGAGTACAAGTGTAAGATTTGTACCAAACATAGAAGGGTCCATACCCATCATGCCGTACATCTTCATCATATCCTGCATACGTCTGCTTTCCTCTGATAATGTAACCATTGAGGAAATCTTTTCGTTCTTAAGCTTCTCTACTTTTATCTCAAGCTTGTCGTTGTTAAGTGACTTCTTAAAGAGCTCTGTAAGCTTATCATATGATGCTTTTGTCTCCTCTGATGCCTCTTCCTCTGCTTCCTTGAAGTTATCTGTCAAGTCGGCATCAATTCTCTGGAACTTGACGCTTTCATTCTTAGTCTCAAGATGTGTGATAAATGGCTGGTCTATATTATGCTTTAATATAACCGCATCCATTCCCTCGTCTTTAAACATCTTAATATACTGACCCTGAGCGATTTCATCTGTCACATAGAATACAGTATTCTCATGCTTTTCCTTGTTTTCTTCAAGGCATTCTGGAAGTGTGAGATACTTTCCATCAAGATTTTTAAAGAGAATATAATCATTCATCTTCTCACAGAATTTATCATCCTTTAAGCAACCAAACTTGATAAATGGGTTTATATCATCCCAATACTTCTCATAAGATTCCTTCTCTGTTTTACACATTCCAGACAGCTTATCAGCCACCTTCTTTGTAATGTAATCAGAAATCTTCTTTACAAATCCGTCATTCTGCAATGCACTTCTTGATACATTCAGTGGAAGGTCAGGACAATCAATCACGCCCTTTAAGAGCATAAGAAACTCCGGTATAACCTCCTTAATGTTATCAGCGATAAATACCTGATTGTTGTAAAGCTTTATAGTTCCCTCAATACTGTCATACTCTGTATTAATCTTAGGGAAATATAAAATACCCTTTAAGTTAAATGGATAATCCATATTTAAATGTATCCAGAATAAAGGCTCCTTAAAGTCATGGAATACACTTCTATAGAAGTCTTTATATTCCTCTTCTGTACAATCATTTGGATGCTTTGTCCAAAGTGGTGTTGTGTCGTTAAGTGCAACCGGACGACGAACAATTTTTGTCTTTGTCATCTCAGGTGTGATTACAACAGTCTCCTTTGTACCATCCTCATTTTCCTTTTCCTCTATTTTTTCAGGCTCCACTACAGTCTCAATAACTGTATCACTCTCAAGAACCTCAGATGGGTCAATTGTATCGTACTGCACTTCTGCATTAGGATTTGTGAGATAAATCTCAGTTGGCATAAATGAGCAATACTTCATAATAACTTCTTTTGCTCTGTATTCATTAGCAAATTCAAGACTGTCATCATTTAAATAAAGAGTAATCTTTGTACCACGCTCTGTGCGGTCACCTTCATCCATATCAAACTCAGTACCGCCATCGCACTCCCAATGAACCGCCTTTGCGCCATCTTTAAATGAAAGTGTATCAATTGTAACCTTGTCAGCTACCATAAACGCTGAATAAAATCCCAAACCAAAATGACCAATAATCTGGTCCTCACTTGTCTTATCCTTATACTGCTTAAGAAATGCTTCAGCACCTGAGAATGCAATCTGATTGATGTACTCATTAACCTCATCAGCAGTCATACCGATACCATTATCTATAAAAGTAAGAGTCTTTTCCTTGTCGTTTACAATGACTTCAATTTTAAACTTGTTGTCATCTGGCAGCTGATACTCACCCATAACCTCAAGCTTTTTAAGCTTTGTAATAGCATCACAGCCATTTGATATTAATTCTCTAAAGAAAATATCATGGTCAGAATATAACCACTTTTTAATTATAGGAAAAATATTTTCACTATTAATAGACAGATTTCCATGTGTACCCATTTTATAAACATCTCCTTTTTATAATATTTTTAACATTTTCATCTAATTGTGAATCCACGACTACAAAGTCTGTATCTATATGGCATTTATCTTCTATAACACTGAGGTATTATTAAAATATAACACCTATGTATTATTTGAATATTAGTGCACAAAAAATATATTACTGCTGCATATTAAAAATGTCAAGACAAAATTAGCACTCATTCATAATGAGTGCTAATAATCTTCTTGATTTGTTTTGTTAATCAATTACCCTATATGACCACATATTTTTTATCTGACCATTTAACTGGTCATATGTCCAGCCCTTTTGGCTATTTTCCTTGTTATTTGGATCCTTAACATAGAACATGCCATCCTTGTATTCATCTATTACAATAAAATGTCCTGCATCCGTGAAATCACCTGGTGCCATACTTGCTATAATTGGACGTCCTGATGTAATCTCGTTAATCATCTCATCCTTAGCCAGGCCTATCTCTTTAGCTTTTAGACCCATTTTCTCGCATCCCTCAGACATTAACGCCCATGCTGTACCAGTTCCCTTAACATAATAGCCCTGTTCCATACTTATGCGCGCAACTCTTATAGGTGACCACATAACATTACCTGTCAAGCCAACTGTCACCATAGAAAGGCATGTAGGTCCGCACCCGTCAAGTGCTATGGTGTCATCACCATATACAACATATCCCCAGCGGGAATCCCACTGCATAAGGTAAGGTATCTGACCCTCCTTATAATCATTTGTCAAGTCTACAGTTCTACTGTCACTCTCACCCTGCATAAAAGGATAAACAACTGCAAACTCCAATGCTTCCGGACTTTTTGTTACAAGCTTTATAAGACTTTCAGGATATGCAGCCTCATTGGACAGCATAAAATCTATTATCTTATCATATCCGTTTACATCATCCTTTAGGGCTGATAACTTATTTAGCATCTCAGCAGAATTTTCGTACCTGTACATATCCTCTGTAAAAATATAGGACGACGGATCAAAGGATATTTCTACAATATTTGTGTTCTGTTTCTTTGCAGTAGTTGTCTCCTCTTCTCCGCTAAACACATTAGATATGGCACTTACAAGTAACAGTACAATAAGGAGTCCAGTGAGAATAATAAATGACCATACGGCAAAAAATCTAATTTTCTGCTGCTTACGTCGCTTTTCTCTCAGTTCACGCTTACGTCGCTCCTCCATTGCCTGCTCTTTTCTAAGCTGCTCTTCCCTCAATTTGCTCTTTTCCATACTTATGGTTCTAAGCTCACCCATTACATTTCTCCTTTACATTACACAAAGTCAAATAAAGATAACTGATTAGTGTCAGGTAAATCTCCAAAGAGACCTAAATCACTCATCAAATCAATATTTGTTGTACTAACCTTTGTTCTTTGCCTAAAATCATCTTTTGATAAAAATGGTCCGTCCTTCACAGCTTCAACTACTGCTATAGCTGAGTTATCTCCAAGACCATCAATAGTATTTAAAGATGGCATAAGCTTTCCATCAATTATCTGGAATCTGCTTGCATGTGCCTTATAAATATCAATTTTTTCAAATTGAAATCCTCTTGCATACATTTCCTGAACAATCTTCATATCACTGAGGGCATCTTCCTCTTTGTTTGCAATTGTTCCTTCTTTAGCCTTCTTCTCATATTCCCCCATGAAATACAAAAGCTTATCTTTTCCCTGACACATTGTTTCATAGCTAAATGCTTTAGCACGGATACTAAAATATGCTGCGTAGTACGCCAATGGGTAGAATACCTTAAAATATGCAATTCTATACGCCATCATAACATATGCTGCCGCATGTGCTTTCGGGAACATATATTTAATCTTCTTACAAGACCAAATATACCAGTCTGGGACATTATGTTCAAGCATAATTGGTTCCCATTCCTCTCTAAGACCCTTACCCTTACGAACAGACTCCATAATGGTAAACGATAACTCTGAATCCATTCCTTTATTGATAAGATAGGTCATAATATCATCTCGAGTACAGATTGCTGTTGAAATAGTTGCTTTTCCTTCCTCGATAAGTGTCTGTGCATTTCCAAGCCACACATCTGTACCATGTGAAAGACCTGATATTCTAACCAAATCTGAGAATGTGTTTGGTTTTGTATCTATAAGCATCTGTATTACAAACTGTGTACCAAACTCTGGTATACCAAGCGCTCCCAGTGGACATCCACCTAAATCTTTTGGTGTAATTCCCAAAGCTTCTGGACTTTTAAACAATGACATTACTTCCTGATTATCAAGAGGAATGGTCTTTGCATCTATACCGGTCAAATCCTCTAACATACGAATCATTGTCGGATCATCGTGTCCCAGTATATCAAGCTTTAACAGGTTGTGGTCGATTGAATGGTAATCGAAATGTGTTGTTATAGTCTTTGTAGTCATATCGTTGGCAGGATGCTGTACAGGTGTAAATTTATATATTTCCTCTCCATATGGAAGAACTATAATTCCTCCCGGATGCTGACCTGTTGTCCTTCTAACATCAACACAGCCCTTTGCCAATCTCTCTATCTCGCATGTTCTCTTTGGAATACCTTTATCATTAAAATAATGCTTAACATATCCAAATGCTGTCTTTTCTGCCAGTGTACCAATTGTACCCGCTCTAAAGGTCTGTCCCTTTCCAAAGATAACCTCTGTATAAGCATGAGCCTTACTCTGATACTCACCAGAGAAATTAAGGTCAATATCTGGCTCCTTATTACCCTTAAATCCTAAGAATGTCTCAAACGGTATATCAAACCCAGCCTTTACAAGTGGTTCGCCACACTGTGGACAGTTTGCATCCGGCATATCACATCCGGCACCACCAACATACGCGTTAACTCTCTCTGAATCAAATTCACTATAGTGACATTTTTTACAATAATAATGTGGCTTTAGCGGATTAACCTCTGTTATACCAGCCATAGTAGCTACAAAGGATGAGCCAACAGAACCTCTTGAGCCTACTAAGTAACCATCCTCATTAGACTTCCACACAAGCTTCTGTGCGATAATATACATAACGGCAAATCCGTTAGATATAATGGAGTTTAACTCTCTCTCAAGTCGCTCTACTACTACCTCCGGCAGATTCTCGCCATACATCTCATGAGCCGTATTATAACAGATATCTCTAAGCATCTGGTCTGAATTTGGAATTACAGGAGGTGCCTTGTCTGGGTGAACTGGAGATATGGCATCACACATATCAGCAATCTTATTTGGATTTGTGATAACTACTTCCTCAGCCTTCTCCACTCCAAGATACTTAAATTCGTCAAGCATCTCCTCTGTTGTTCTAAGATACAATGGCGCCTGCTTGTCCGCATCATCAAAGCCCTTGTTATACATAATAATACGTCTGTAGACCTCGTCTTCAGGATTTAAGAAATGTACGTCACATGTAGCAACTACAGGCTTATTAAACATCTCTCCCAGCTTTACAATTCGCTTATTTACCTCTATAAGGTCCTCCACCGTAGCTTCACCCTTATCAACCATAAACATATTGTTGCCAAGTGGCTGAATCTCAAGATAGTCATAGAAATTAACAAGTCTGGCTATCTCTGCGTCGTTTTTACCGCCATATACCGCCTGATAAAGCTCTCCTGCCTCACAGGCTGAGCCTATTATAAGACCTTCTCTATTCTCCAAAAACAAGCTCTTTGGCACACGAGGATTTCTCGCAAAATATGTTAAATGGGATTCTGACACTATACGATACAGGTTAATTCTACCGATCTCACTTGTAGCAATAATAATAGCGTGATGCGTCGGCATCTTTCGAATAATTTCTACTGAAGGCTTACAGAATTCATTAACCTGATTTAAATCAAATATATCTCTATCCTTTAGCATCTCTATAAACTTCTCAAATATTCTTGCAGTACAACCTGCGTCATCTACTGCTCTATGGTGATGCTCAAGTGGAATACCCAATGCCTTTGCCACATTATCAAGCTTGTACTTACCTATATTGGGAATGAGCGCTCTTGCTAACGTTACTGTATCAGCGTAAGTAAAATCAGTCTCTATGCCAAGCTTAGTAGCATTATTCATTATAAAGCTCATATCAAATTCTGCATTATGAGCTACCATTACGCAGCCTTTACAAAATTCCAGAAATTTTGGAAGCACTTCCTCGATAGTCTCTGCATCAACTACCATAGAATCATTTATGCCGGTAAGCTGCTCTATTCTAAATGGTATTGGTCTCTGCGGATTTACAAATACACTAAACTTCTCTGTAATATTGCCCTTCTCTACCTTAACTGCACCAATCTCAATAATTTTGTCATAAATGGCACTAAAGCCTGTTGTCTCTATATCGAACACAACATAGGCATCATCTAATGACTGTCCCTTAGAATTTGTAACAGACTCCTTTAAGTCATCTACGAGATAGGCTTCCACTCCGTAAAGCACCTTAAAATCAAGCTCTTTACCTTCTTTTTTATATTTGCCCTTTATAGCATCAAAACCATGCAATGCTTCCGTGAAGCCCTGCACATTTCCGTGGTCTGTTATGGCTATTGCCTTATGTCCCCATTTTATCGCTTGTCCGATTAAATCCTTAGCATAAGACACGCCGTCCATATCGCTAAGCTTTGTATGACAATGAAGTTCCACACGCTTCTCCACGCTTGTATCCATCCTTGGTACTCGCCAGTCCTTAGACTTCATAATGCCCACAACCGAATTAATACCAACTTCCTTATCATATGCATCAAGAAGTGCCATACCCTTAAGTCTTATAAATGAGCCTGCCTTTAAGCCATCCATAACCTCGAGAAGCTGGTCATTTTTCATAAAAATCTTTGCTTTAATTGTATCTGTAAAATCAGATACAGTGAACATAACAATAGTTCTCTCACCTCTGATTTCTCTAGTTTCCACAGTTACAATCTGACCATTTACTATAACTTCACCAGACTCACCAGTGACATCAACAATTTTTGTTATATCGCCCTCAAAGCTTCTACCATATATTACATCAGGATTATCCTCTCTAGTCTGAGCTTTCTCTCTTCTAAAGAATCCATTTTTTCCATTGTTATCAAAGCCTGATGATTTCTTCTCTAAAGCCTTTTTATCTGCGTTTTCTTTTGGCTCTGCCTTTGGCTTATTATCTGCCTCCGACTTTGTATCAGCCTTTGCGTCAGTTTTGCCGGTAGCTGCATCTGCATTTTCCGAATTATTATTAACATTTGCATCCGACTTGTTCTCTTCATTTTCCTTTATTCTATCGACAATGGCGGCTATCTCTAGCTCCATTTTTCTCTCACTTTGCTGTCTAAATTTACTAATCTGTGGCTCTGTATAGGATATAGAAATCTCTGCCTGCAATCCACATCTTTCAGTAAAGATATTTAAAAGCATCTTTTCAAGCTCAGGAGCCTTCTCCATGTTTAGGGCAGTCTCCTCCACAGTTATATTCATTCTATGGCCATCGAAGGTGCACTTTCCCTTTTTAAGCATATTACTAAGGATTACGCCCTCGCCACGCAAGTCATCCATAATACTGTCATAGTAAGCATTATATAGATTCTCCAACGTATACTGGGATGACAACGAAAATTTCTCAACAAAAAAGACACTTATGCCAAGTCCAGAAAATAGCTGTTTTTCTATTTCACTCTCCACACAGTGTAATGTCTTTTTATCAATGAGCCTGCTGCTTAAAATATACACACGAACAGAGCTTTTATCCTTGTTGGTAGTAATCTTTATAACTTCAACAAGACCAAAAAGCTCCGTCAGCTCTGTATTCAGTTTTAAATCAGGAAATACGTTAAAAAATCGCTTTTCCATCATCATCCACCTAATCTTTCCCCAGACCTCGCCTTATGCTCTAGGCCAGTTCTTTAATTCCTCTTCTAATGTACAAAGAAGCTCTGCTTCCGGAAGCTTCTTTATTATTTCACCGTGCTTTATAAGTAAGCCTTCGCCCACTCCACCGGCAATTCCTATATCAGCCTCTCTTGCCTCTCCCGGGCCATTTACAACACAGCCCATCACAGCAACCTTTATGTCCAAATCATCATATTTGCTGACCATGGTTTCAACCTTATTTGCCAAATCAATTAAATCTATTTTTGTTCTTCCACATGTAGGGCAGGAAACAACTGTTATTCCGCCCTGTCTAAGGCCTAAAGTCTTAAGTATAAGCTTTGCACTCTTTATTTCCTCTAAAGGATCGCCTGTAAGCGAAACTCTAATAGTATTTCCAATACCCTGTCCCAGAATAATACCAAGTCCTATAGCCGACTTAATATTCCCAGAATAAAGAGTTCCAGCCTCTGTTATACCTACGTGAAGTGGATAAATTGTCTGCTTTGCTATAAGCTCATGTGCCTTTGCACACATTAAAACATCAGATGATTTAATACTTATAACCATATTATCATAGCCTAAATCTTCAATAAGCTTAACCTTGTCAAGGGCACTCTCTACTATGCCCTCCGCTGTAACCTTTCCATACTTCTCTAAGATATTCTTTTCAAGAGAACCACTGTTAACACCTACTCTTATAGGAATATTTCTCTCTTTTGCCACATCCACTACAGCTTTGACCTTATCTATACTTCCAATATTACCCGGATTAATTCGAATCTTGTCTGCGCCATTTTCCATAGCTGCAATAGCAAGCTTATAATCAAAATGAATGTCTGCCACAAGGGGTATACTAATCTGCTTTTTTATCTCCTTAAACGCTAATGCCGCCTCCATTGTAGGCACTGCACATCTTATAATCTCACATCCAGCCTCTGTAAGCTTGTTAATCTGCTCTACAGTAGCTCTTACATCCTCAGTCTTTGTATTAGTCATAGACTGAATAAGTATAGGATTCTTACCACCTATAACTCTGTCTCCAATATGAATTTCTTTTGTGTTTTCTCTATACATACCGCACCTCCGGCAAGATTATTAAAACAGATTTATAATGTCCTTAAATAAAATATACATTGCAAACACCATAAGAAGAAGCATTCCTGCCACATTGATGTACTCCTCATGCTTTACAGGTTTTCCTCTCACAGCCTCAATAACAAGGAATACAAGTCTTCCACCATCTAATCCCGGTATAGGCAGAAGATTCATCACTCCAAGGTTTGCACTTAAAAGTATGGTGAAGTTAGCAAGATTCAAGAATATATACCATGCTCCATCTTCCTGACTTCCCTCGTAAACTGTATCAATAGCATCTACAATACCTACAGGACCTGTAAAATCATTTACACCAAGCTGACCTGTAAATAACATTCCAAGACTCTTAAATACCATCTTTATCTGGTACTTAACTTCTATAAAGCTGTATTTTATAACATCTAATGCTGAGCCCTCATATCTTGCTGTGTTATAATTAAATCCTGTCTCGTAACCTGCAAGACCCATAACTGGTGTAAGGTCAGCCTCCATTGTCTCGTCTCCACGCTTTACAACGATATTTACTGCTTTATCTGTCATTGGATGCAGAGAAGTATACTGGCTGAACTCTTTACCTGAATTAATCTTAGTTCCATCTATCTCAATGATAATATCACCAGCTTTAAAACCAGCCTTTTCCAATGGTCCACCAGCTATAACCTCTGTGATTTCCGCTGGATTTTCATCAGATAAAAACTTTATACCAATCATATATTTTTCATTATAAATCGGAGTAAGAGTTGTCGTATATTCCTTATCATCTCTCTCATATGTGATTTCAATTGGCGCCCCGCCTATTCCATCTATATACTGCTCAAGATAGAGCTCACGACCAATATCAATACCACTGCCATCATACTCAGTAATAATATCTCCCGGCTGTAATCCTGCCTCTTCTGCGGCTGAACCCTCTGCCACAGATGTTACATATGCAGGGTCGTAGCCTGCGAATCCTATAACAATGAGTGCCAATACAAATGCCAATGCAAAGTTAAAAAATGGACCTGCAAATATAATTGCCATTCTTGACCATACAGATTTGCTCTCAAAGGACTTCTCCATATCCATGACAGTCTCTTCCTCGCCGGCAAACTCCTTATTTAGCATCTGACATGCGCCACCAAATGGAAGGATTTTTAAAGAATACTTTGTCTCACCCTTCCCAAAGGAGAATATAGTAGGACCCATACCTATTGAGAATTCTACTACTCTGACACCATTTTTCTTGGCTATAATGAAATGTCCAAACTCATGTATAAAAATTAATAACCCAAATATAATTATCGCAAAAAATATACTCATTTACTCCACCTGCTCTCAATGAATTCATATGTTTCCTTTTCCACTGCCAGTATCTGGTCAATAGAAGGCTCATTTACAAGCTTAACATTTTTCATCGACTCCTCGATTATCTCATATATATCAAGAAACTTAATCTTTTTATCCAAAAACATAGCAACAGCCTTCTCATTAGCTGCATTAAAAACCGTTGGCATCGAGCCTCCACATTTTCCAGCCTCATATGCTAGCTTTAATCCTCTAAAAGTTTCCATATCAGGCTCCTCAAAAGTAATACTTCCTATCTTTGAGAAATCTACTCTCTGTCCGTCTAAGTACCTTCTCTCTGGATAATAAATAGCGTACTGTATTGGTAGTCTCATATCTGGTGTACCAAGCTGTGCCATAATTCCGCCATCTTTAAACTGTACCATTGAATGAATGAGACTCTGTGGCTGAACAACTACCTGAACCTGTGAAAAGTCCACATCAAAAAGCCATTTCGCCTCAATTACTTCTAATCCCTTGTTGACCATTGTAGCTGAATCTATAGTAATTTTCTTTCCCATAGCCCAATTTGGATGCTTCAAAGCAGCCTCTACCGTTACATCTTTAAGTTCTTCAGTTTTCTTACCTCTAAATGGTCCACCTGAAGCAGTGAGAAGTATTTTGTCTATCTCTCTTTTATTTTCTCCATTTAAGCACTGGAAGATAGCACTATGCTCGCTGTCTACAGGTAATATACTTACATTATATTCCTTAGCTGCCGGAATTATTATATGTCCTGTGGTTACAAGTGTTTCCTTGTTTGCTAAAGCAATATCCTTACCTGCCTTTATGGCCGCCATAGTTGGCTGTATACCTATCATTCCTACAATAGCTGTAACAACAATATCGGCCTCTGAAATAGTAGCCACCTCTATAAGTCCATCCATTCCAGATACAACCTTCACATCCAAATCCTTAATATTATCTCTAAGCTCTAATGCTTTGTCCTCACAGTATACGCAAACCAGCTTCGGTTTATACTGTCTAATCTGTTCCTCAAGCATCTTTATGCTGCCATATGCAGACAATGCGACAACCTTCAAATCATCATTTTTACTGACAATATCAAGTGTCTGAGTACCTATAGAACCCGTTGACCCCAAAATAGAAATATTTCTCATACCATCCTCCAAGTTTTATCCTAGAAAAGAAAATAAATCAAATAGTAAATAATTGGTGCTGTAAAAATAACACTGTCAAATCTATCTAACACACCGCCATGACCAGGAATTAGCTTTCCATAATCTTTAATTTCATAATTTCTCTTAATAGCTGAAGCTGCAAGGTCACCCACCATAGATATAAGACCTGCGCAGGCACAAAGTACAGCAAAGTAAACAGGTGCCATACTTCCCACTGCCATATTGGAACCTACAACTGCACCATATATTGCACCAATTCCAGCTGCGCCAAGGACACCGCCTATCGCACCCTCAATTGTCTTCTTTGGACTTAATATTGGTGCCATCTTATGCTTACCACATATTACACCAGCAAGATATGCACATGTATCGCATCCCCATGAAGATATGATAATAAGCCAAATACTGTATATTCCATCATTTGTCATTCTTATAAGATAAAGGAATGACATAAGTACTGCAACATAAACCACTCCGAAGAATGACATAAGAACCTGCTCAGTCTTATACTTAGGAAATGTAAATACATAAATCGCCATCATAACAATCAAAAGTGCTACGATAAACATTCCTAAATACGCTGTTCCCTTCCATAAAACAAGTGCATAGTAAGCTATTACACTCAAATAACCTATAATGCCAATTGGAGATTTATCTACACCAACTGTCTTGTATACCTCGTTTACACCAATAAGAGACAAAAGTAATGTTAATCCAAATATTACATAGCCTCCCATTATAAATGTCACCAAGAGCAACACAATAAGAACAATACCACTCAATGTTCTTGTAAAAAACGACTTGTTAAAAAGTTTACTAATAGCCATTACGCTTCATCCTCCGTAGATATTTTTCCAAATCTTCTATCCCTTTTATTATATGCAAGCACTGCATTTGCAAGCTCTTCCTCGCTAAAGTCAGGCCATAACACATCTGTAAAATAAAACTCTGTATATGCAAGCTGCCACAACAAATAATTTGACAGACGCTGCTCACCACTTGTTCGTATAAGCAAGTCTGGGTCAGGAATTCCTGCTGTGTCCAGATAGTTTTCAAATGTAGTTTCTGTAATACATTCTGGCTCGATACTACCATTTTTTACATCATTTGCCATAAGCTTCATAGCCCTAACCATCTCGTCTCTGCTACCATAATTAATAGCGATTGTAAAATTAAGACCTGTGTTATCCTTTGTCAACTGCTCAAGCTCTTCTATCTTCTCTCGTATTGCATCATTTAGTCCTGTTTTGTCTCCAATAACTCTGACACGCATATTATTTGAATTAGAACGCTCAATACAATCTTTCAAATAGTTCTTTAACAATTTCATCAAAGCATCAACCTCTGACTGTGGACGCTTCCAATTCTCTGTGGAAAAAGCATAAACTGTCAGATAATGAATTCCCATATTCCACGCATCCTCGCAAATCTGCTCAACTGTCTTTGCGCCTCTTACGTGTCCATAATTTCTAGGCATAAGTCTCTTTTTTGCCCAGCGTCCATTACCATCTAAAATAATGGCAACATGGTTAGGTATCTTCATTCCTGTTAAATCAATCTTTGTTTTCATGCCTTTATCCTCCATAATATACAGTAAAAAAGGGGAAATATTTTCCCCTTTTTCTATAATCGAAGTTGCATAACAACTGCGATTTAATTAAACTGTCATAATTTCCTTTGACTTGTTCTCCATAGCTTCATCAATCTCAGCAACATACTTGTCTGTAAGCTTCTGAATCTCTGACTCTAACATCTTTGTCTCATCCTCTGAGATTTCCTTGCTCATCTTCTTGAATGCATCATTAGCATCTCTTCTGATGTTACGAACAGCAACCTTAGCGTTCTCAGCCTTCTTCTTGACATCTTTAACAAGCTCTTTTCTTCTATCCTCTGTAAGCTCAGGGAACATAAGACGAACAACCTTACCATCATTGTTTGGTGTAAGTCCTAAATCTGAATTTAAAATAGCCTTCTCGATTTCCTTAATAAGGCTTGCCTCCCATGGCTGAATCTGAATCATTCTAGCCTCTGGAACTGAAATGTTTGCCACCTGCTGGAATGGTGTAGGTGTTCCGTAGTAATCTACCTTTAACTTATCAAGAATATGTGGATTAGCACGTCCCGCTCTGATTGACGCATACTCTGAGTCAAGTGCCTCCACTGATTTAATCATTTTCTCTTCATACTGAGTTAATCTCTCATCCATTGCTAATATCCTCCAAATTTATATCTTATTAATCAACAGTAATTATTGTTCCTGTCACATTGCCAGTTACATTATTTATTATGCTGTTTTCTTCGTTTAATCCGAAGATTAACATAGGCATCTTATTTTCCATACATAAAACTGATGCTGCCAAATCGATGACACCAAGCTTCTTGTCAACAACCTCACTAATAGAAATCTTGTCAAACTTCTTAGCATCTGGATTCTTAGATGGGTCAGAGTCATATACTCCATCAATTGATTTTGCAGATAATATAATGTCTGCTTCGATTTCAATAGCTCTTAATACTGTTCCCATGTCAGTTGAGAAGTATGGATGTCCAATACCTCCTGCAAAGAAAACTACCATACCTTTCTCAAAGTACTTATTAGCTCTATCCTTTGAGAAAAGCTTTGTAAATGAGCCACACTCAAATGGTGTCAACACCTGTGTTGTCATTCCTTCTGTTCTGAAAATCTCAGATACATAAATACAGTTCATAACTGTCGCAAGCATTCCAATTGAATCAGCTTTTGTACGATCAATCTTCTCGCTTGTTCTTCCTCTCCAGAAGTTTCCTCCGCCAATAACAATTCCGACCTGAACACCTTTGTCCACGAGAACCTTTATCTGCTTTGCCACACCTACACATGTAGCTTCATCAAAGCCCATTTTCTTGTCTCCGGCCAACGCCTCACCACTGAGCTTTATAAGAACTCTCTTGTATTCACTCATACTCTTAACCCTTTCTCAGATTAGTCTACAACGAATGTATCCTCAAATAATGACTTGTAATCAATCTCAGCGTAACACTGTGAGCAGAAACCTTCGATAACTGCACCATTATTAATCTGTACTGAACGAGACTTAATATTACCCTGCACAACTGCTGTACCGTCTACGATAACTGGTCCCTTTACGTCTATGTCACCCTTTACAGCGCCGCCAATAACAGCAGATGTAGCGTAAACATTACCTACGATAACCGAACCATTACCAACCTTGATTGTTCCGTTGCTATGTACATCGCCCTCTATCTTTGCATTGTTTGCAAAAATCTCACTGGCTGTTGATGTACCGGAAATACGACCTGTAACAATAAGCTTACCCTTACAGTTAATATCACCCTTTATCTTGCCATATACGTTAACTGAACCATCTGAATCAATGTTACCAGTAATAGATGTTCCCTTTGTAATCTCAGCAACCTCATCACTTGCAATCATATCATCTGTAGTTACAACAGGTTCTTCCTTAATATCATCCTCTAACTTTTCTGCAGCCATCTCCTCAGCCACATCATCAATCATTGCATCAAGCTCTTCAATGTCAAGCTCAAATGGTTCTTCATCGATAGTGTTAATCATATCGTCAGCATCATCTGCTGCTACTTCTTCAGTAGCTTCTTTGGCAGCCTCTTCAACTGGCTCCTCTACAACAGTCTCGCCATTTGTCTCCTCTGCCTTTTCCTCAGCTTTTTCTTCTACTTCCTCTGCTCCTGCAACTTTCTCATCAACAAGCTCATTAACTGCCTGTGATAAATCTTCCTTAAACTCTTTTAAAAAACTCATCTTTTACCTCCAAGTAATTGTAACTAACGATGCTGCACTGGCGTAGAGCGCTCATCGATTGTAATTATTTCATAACCACGCGCCTGTAATGCTTCTATAAGCGCCGGTAATGCTTCAACTGTTGAATCTTTGCTGGCCGTATCATGCATAAGAATAACAAGCTCCTTGTATCCTCTGTCAGCATACTCGACACAAAGGTTAACTATCTCCTGAGCTGTGATTGGCTTTCCTGTGGCATCACCACTTGATGCATTCCAATCCCAATACTCATAACCATTATCATGTAGCCACTTAATATATGGTTTGATGTCATCGACAATAGTATTTGAACTTCCTCCCGGAAATCTGAATAACGTTACATCCTCTCCTGTTATATTAAACAAATATTCTCGAAGTGATATAACCTCATCAGCAAACTTGTCTAATCCACCATACACTTTGTCATAATCATGGGAGTAGGTATGAATACCTAACTTATGTCCCATATCGACTATCGCCTTATATCTGGAAACCATCTTATCTCCAGTATGACCATTGACAAAGAATGTAGCCTTAACCTCATATTTTTCAAGAATAGTCAATATTTCCATAGTATTTGAACTAGGACCATCATCAAAGGTTAAATATGCGTATTTCCCCTCTGGCAATTCATCACCGTCTGGCGTCTGATTATCATCATTAGGCGGCTCTGTAGTCTGCTCATCTTCCCTATTCCCCGTATCGGTTTCGCTCTCGCTTCCTGCCACGTCTATAGTCGACTCCTCTTGCATTACAGTTCCATCACTCTTGTCCTTTAATGCCAACAAATCATCAACTTCATTTTGAAGAGTGATTACTTTGACTACAAGAACAATACATATAATCGTAGGAACTATCATCATTGTCAAAACAATGGCTATAATGGCTTTCTTTAGTCGTTTTATTCTGTTTAATCTTTCTTTGCTTAGATTCGCACCTTTTGCTTCCTGCATGGTTTTCTCCTCATTCAACCATTGTATCACAAAAATTCTAATAGTAAAACAACATTTTTAGTTATTATTCTACTTTTTCTACCTATTATCTACTTTTTCCGGATACATGTCATGATTCATCATTCTATGCATAGCTACTTCTTCCCATTTTGTGCCCGGTTTTCCATAATTACAATAAGGATCTATAGATATTCCGCCTCTTGGTGTAAACTTTCCCCAAACCTCGATGTACTTAGGTTCCATCAGCTTAACTAAATCCTTCATAATGGTGTTAACACAATCCTCATGGAAATCTCCATGATTTCTAAAGCTAAACAGATAAAGCTTTAATGACTTGCTCTCAACCATATTTACATCTGGCACATAAGATATTGTTATAGTGGCAAAATCCGGCTGTCCTGTAATAGGACAAAGGCTTGTAAACTCAGGACAATTAAACTTAACAAAGTAATCATTGTCCTGATGCTTGTTAACAAATGTCTCCAAAACTTCCGGTGAATAGTTATCCGGATACTTTGTACCCTGATTTCCCAAAAGTGAAATATTTCCCATTTCTTCGCTATTTCTGCTCATGTTATTTCCTCTCATTCTACTTCATAAGTGGATCGGTTGTTCCATTTAATTTAAATGCCTCTATTCTGTCTATACACGTTCCACATTTACCACAAGGTTTATCTGTTCCCTCGTAGCAGCTCCATGTAAGCTCATAAGGCACATTTAGCTCTAATCCTTTTCTTACAATATCCTTTTTGGTCCAATTGACAAATGGCGCTTCTATACGCACCTGTCCACCACTTCCCTCTGTTATAGCCTGATTCATTGCCCTGTTAAACGCATCTGAGCAATCCGGATAAGCACTTCCGGCTGCGTCATCGCTGTGGGCGCCATAGTATATAACCTGGCAACCTTTTGATATTGCTATGCTTGCTGCAGTTGATAAAAATAAACCGTTTCTAAATGGCACATATGTTGACACCGGTGTGCCCTCTGTATTCTCTAACTGTTTTGCATATGATTCGTGAGGTATATCTTTGTCTGAATGGTCCAGCAGCGAACAATCACTAAATCTAAATATCTCCGCCAAATCAAGATAAAGCTGCTCCACCCCATAATATTTAGCAATATTTCTAGCTGCTTCCAGCTCTTTTTTATGTTTTTGCCCATAGCTCATAGAGAGTGAAATCACATTTTCCTTACCGTACTCATTCACTGCCATACCAAGGCATGTAGATGAATCCACTCCTCCGCTAGATAAAACTAAGACCTTCATTGATATACTCCTTATCTAATACAATCAAGCAATGTTTTGTCTGTTTTAAATTTGCCTCTTAAAGTTCTTGTGAATGTTTTTGCTGATGACTTCTTTATACCTCTTGCAGTCATACAGCTATGAGTTCCTTCAATCATAACAGCCACGTCCTCTGTGCCAGTTATCTTTTGCATGATTTCTGCAATATCTGAGCCAATGCGTTCCTGTAGCTGAAGTCTCTTTGACACCATATCTGCAATTCTTGCTATCTTACTTAATCCTATGACCTTCCCTGCCGGTATATACGCAACAGTTACCTTCATATCATACATAAGTGCCAAATGATGTTCACAATAGCTAAATATATCAATATCTTTAACTACAACCATATCATTACTGTCTGTTTCGTACTCTACATCATCTTCAAATGTCTTATCAAACATCTTTGCAATCTCATCATTGGAATAATTCATACCTTCAAATACTTCTTCGTACATTCTGGCAACTCTGTCAGGAGTCTCCTTTAATCCCTCTCTGTCAGGATCATCTCCTAAAGCTTCAAGTATTCCCTTTATATGAAATCTGATTTTTTCTTTATCTATAGCCATTTTAACCTCCTATACGCCCTTCTTATCCGGATCCCAAATTATCTTGTGAAGCTGCAACTGCAAATTGACACCATTTAAATGGTTTCTTATCATAAAGTCAACAATTTCCTGTGGGTCAATTTTTCCGAAAACCGGACTTAAATAAACACTGCATTGCCCAGTCAATTTATATTCATCTATTATTTCCTTAGCTCTTAGTAAATCATTATTGTCTGATACAACAAATTTCACTGTATCTCTTTCCTCTAATTCTTCGAAGTTTTCCATCTCCATCAAATGTTCCATACAGCTTGAAGGCAGCTTATAATCAACAGTAAATGATATATTGTCGCTTATCTGCCTATAATCATACAAGTCTATACTACCATTTGTCTCTATCTCTACTTTAATACTCTTGTCACTGCTTAAAAGCTTTAGGAGCTTATCCACATCATCTCTAAGGAGCGGCTCTCCACCTGTTAAAGTCACATTTTTCACGCCGGTACTTTTAATATAATCATATATCTCAAATTCCGTCATTTCTGTCATTGGCACATTTTCTTTATTTGCCCATGCTGTGTCGCAATAGCTACAATTGAGATTACATCCTGCAAATCTTATAAACACTGCTAACTGTCCAGCTTTTGTTCCCTCGCCATTTATACTGATAAACTTCTCAACAACCTTATATGTTGCCATACTATACCTCTCTAACTAATCCTTGTAATATGATGCACAGTTGTTTGGAGTTTCGTAAACTGTTGCACATCTGACATCATAGCCCTTCTCTGACATTCTATCAAAAAAATACTTAGAAAAATTTTCTGCCGTAGACCTAAAGTCAACTGTTACAAGCCTAATCCCCTCATCATTTAATGCCTGAAGAGTGGCAGGCTTTAATGTATCTTTTTCTATAATGAGCGCATGATCAAAGTAATCCACTTCTTCCTTCAAATCTTCTTTAAGTTTATCAAAGTCAACAATCATACCCCTTAGATGCTTATCATCCTTCAAGCTTTTACTATTTATCTCCACAGTCACTCTCCATCTGTGACCATGAATATTACTGCATTTTCCCTTATAGCCTGATAGAAAATGAGCAGCATCAAAGCTGTGTTCTGATTTCAATGTAAACATACAAATCTTCCTTTCTGTTATTATATGCTAAAAAAGGTGAACCCCATAGGTCCACCTGATAATACAACTATTTCAAGTAGCCCTGGTTTTGTTTAAGGACAGGATGGTGCAAACGAACTGTCCAATATCTCCTTTAATATATCATAAGTTTTGTGAATGTCAAGAACACTAATCTTCTTTATCCCTGCCATTTTCTTCATTTATCTCACTAATCTCATTATTTGCAACCGACTCATTCATACTCTCCGGATTTTCCATAATAACTTCAAGCACTTCATGAATCTCAGATTTATCTTCATACTTTTCATTTCTTTCATTGACAGCATCTCTTAAAAGCATATAGATAGTTGAGAAAATAGGAATAAATACAAGCATACCCACAACACCCATAAGACTACCGCCGACAGATACAGCCACCAGTACCCATATAGCCGGCAATCCTACAGAACCACCTACTACTCTTGGATATATAAGATTTCCCTCAAGCTGCTGAAGCACTATAAATGTAATAAGGAATATAACCATCTTTACCGGTGATACCATAAGTATCAAAAACGCACATATAACACAGCCTATAAATGCTCCCGCTACTGGGATAAGTGCTGTAAATCCAATGAGCACACCTGCAAGTGCCGCATATGGCAGACCAATTATAGTCATTACTATAAAGAATAACATTCCTAATATAACCGCCTCAAGACACTGTCCTGTCAGGAAATTGTGAAAATTTTTCTTTAATAGCCTACATGTTTTTACGACAAAGTCATAATGCTTCTTTTGAAGAAAAGCTCTCGCCACACGCTCACCCTGTGAAACAAGCTTCTCCTTTGAAGATAAAACATATAGGGCAAATATCATAGCAATAATGGCATCTATAACACCGCCTGCTATACCGGATATAAGACCGGCAGCACCAACTATTACACTTCCAAGCTGACTGCTTGCAAAATCCACAACACCTGAAAGCATGCCTTTTAAGTCAATTGATGATACATCTATTTTTTCGAGATAATTCATTATCTGAGGATTATCTGCAAACAAATGCTGTAACCAATTTACAAACTTCTCAAACGATGGCGGAATTAATTCTATAATATCACTGACAGCTTTCACAAGCTGAGGCACTACTGTCACTATAACCAATGTAATTACAGCTACAATAAATATAATGGCAGAAACAAGACTAATGGGACGCTTAAATTTATCAGCACCTTTTCCATTCCACTTGCCTAGTAGCTTTTTTTCCACAAAACGCATTGGCATATTTATAATAAACGCAATGCCTGCGCCTATGGCAAACGGCATAATTATACTAACAGCTAACAGCAATACATTTCCAATGGTAGCACTATGAACTACTACAAGCACAACAATCGCCGCAAATATAATCAACTCTTTTATCTGCTTTATTTTTTTCTTGTCGAAACCTCTAGTTTTGTCTCCCATAACAATCCTTCCTTACACTCTCACCCACACACTCATCTCATTTTCACCACGGTTTGCCCATGCGTAATACGGAATCAATGTGATTTCTTTTTCACTATACTCTTTAGCTACATATTCATTATATAGATTATTATCATTTGTCGCTATCTCTTTTAATCCCAACGCTTTAATAGTAGGAAACTTTATTCCATTTATAGTAACCATTCCCTCTGTCATCGGCTTGTCTGGACAAATCTTATAGAGATGCAAATCTTTTTCATTATCAGCTTCTTCCATACAATAAACTACAGGTCCCTTTGTAACGACAACCTTTCCTGCATTCTCTCTGACGCGTGCATCTGCTGTTAAAATTCTAACCTCCATAGGAGTCACCAATGTGACTACATCACCATTTTTCCAATCTCCCTCAATGTAATAATATCCATCAACAAGTGTACATGTCTTTTGATTAGATACATTAACCTTCCATTCCTTGCACCAGCCCGGGATTCTAAGGGCAAGCTTCATATTTACATCTTCACCCTCGTACTTAACAGTAACATTTCCATCTGTAGGATAATTTGATACAACAGTAAACTGCGCTTTCTTTCCATTGACATCCTTTGTTAGCCTTCCGCCTAAATAAAGATGCATAAATACGGTATCTTCATTCTCACCATAAGCATATGTCTGGATAGAACTGATAATTCTTGCAAGGTTAGGAGGGCAGCACGCACATCCAAACCACTTCTGTCTAACTGGCTTTACGTGGAATTTTCTCTCATCTTCGTGACATGCTCTCGGTAACACTTCCAATGGATTTACATAGAAAAAGCTCTTTCCATCAAGTGCCATACCGCTAAGAATTGTATTATAAAATGCCTGTTCCATAACATCTGCATACTTAGAATTCACTTCGACCTCAAGCATTCTTCTTGCCCAGAATGCGAGGCCTATTGATGCACATGTCTCTGAGTATGCTGTGTCATTCGGTAAATCAAATGGGAATGAGAACGCCTCACCCATATGAGTTCCACCGATAGCACCTGTTATGTAGAGCTTTTCTCTAGTAACCGAGTTCCACAGCTTTTTGCAGGCCTCCCACATTTTTTCATCACCGGTAATTCTTGCCATATCTGCCATTCCAGAATAGAGATATACTGCTCTAACCGCATGTCCAACAGCTTCATCCTGCTCACGTACAGGGACATGTGACTGATGATATTTATGATTTGTAAAGTTATCGTGTGTCTCCACTTCCGAGAAATAATATGGCTTTTTTCCTCTCTCATCAAGGAAGAACTGGCTAAGCTTTAAATATTTTTCATCATTTGTAGCCTGATAGAGTCTTACAAGTGCCATCTCTGCAATTTCATGCCCAGGATAACCCTTGCATTTACCCTCATCCTCACCAAAATAGCTCTCTATGAAATCTGCAAACCTCATCGCTGCCTTTAATAGCTTATCTTTGCCAGTAGCCTCATAATAAGCCACTGCTCCTTCAGCCAGATGACCAAAGCAATAGAGCTCATGATGATCTCTAAGATTTGTAAATATCTTATCCATACCATTTATAATATAATATGTATCAAGATATCCATTTTCCTGCTGAGCTGCACACACAATGTCTATAGCTCCGTCTGCAATTTTCTCAAGCTCCGGGTCAGGATGATTAACAAGAGAATATGCAACTGCCTCTATCCACTTTGAAAAGTCACTATCCTGAAATACAAATCCGTAAAACTTATCTTCCAAGTTATTCATATCCTCCGGCAAAGCTTCAAAGCCACGGAATGTATACTTTGGTTCTACAAATGACGTGCCCTTCTCTCTCTTCTCTCGCATAAGCTTTCCCGCAACTTTAAAATTTCTCATACAAAAACTAGGTGCTGCATCCTTTACTCTATCGTTTAAAATCTCCCACTGATAAGGAATCACTTCTTTCCTTACCAGTTCCATCTCGTTTGTCCAAAATTTGTCATCAATCTTAAACTGATGCAATCCAATTGGTTTACTACTTGTTTTTACGTTCGACATAGATTATCTCCTTTATAAGTGTATTATTGTTGATTTTCTACTTTGATTATCATATAATCAATTTTAACACAATACTAGCATTAGTCAACGTTTCTTTTAATATACAAAAGTAATATGGAGGTGTAAAAAAAGCATATGATAAATTTTTCTTTTAATGGAAATGTACTGTTTTCCCATCATTTCTCTGGTAAGTTTGATGCCCCAAGTGAAGAATGGATACATCTTACAAGAGACCTTATTGATTTCGAGCTTATGGTCGTAACCGAAGGTACTCTATACATTGCCGACCACGAAAACGAATATGTTGTCAATGAAGGCGAATATCTCTTTATGACTCCAACTGTTTATCAGCATGGCTACAAAGCCGGAAGCTGTTCTTTTTACTGGCTTCATTTTCACTGCCCAACAGGATATGAAGTCGTTGAATCCGAAGATGTAACCTTTAATAATTCTATGATATATGTTCCAAAGCAGGGAAAACTTTCATCCCTAGAGCGTGTTATTATGTTGTTTAACGAAATGCAGGACTACTATATGCGCTACAATCACTTTGCCATAAATGACAGCTTTGCGACAGCAATAGTCGCAGAGATTGGATGCCAAAGTATCTTATATAAAGATATATCACAATCTCAGAAAAACTCACATCTGATAAAGAGTATTTCCGATTATGTCCGCTTACATTGTAGTGAAAAGCTGACTGTTGTAGGCATCGCTGACTATTTTAGCTATAGTCCAAGATATTTATCATCCATCTTTAAAACACATACTGGTATATCTTTAAAACAATTTATTTTACAGACAAAAATGGAATCTGCAAAATCAGAGCTTATAAAGACAAATCACAGTATCGAGCAGATTGCTTACAATTTAGGCTTTGATGATGCTCACAACTTCTCTCATGCCTTTAAAAAAATCATAAAAATAACGCCGACTGATTATCGACGCAATTTTTCAGAGCAGCTGGTTTAAACCTGCTGCTCTACTCTAATCTCCGCTCTGTTTCCAGGAATTTTCCACTGTATAAGCCATACATCAATGAGCTTGCCATCTCTATCATTATATTGTTCCTTTAAAACATTATAATCTATTCCATTTGGACAGTATACCACATAAGTCCTCTTAGGAGTTTTTATAGTGAATCTGTTTTTTTCCATAACAGGTTCATATAAACAAACAAGATTTTCTGTAATACTTCTACACTCGTATATCCTGAAATAGTCTTCTATTTTAACTCTTCCATTTCCAAGATCCATTTCCATGGTCCTTGTTATCTTTTCATCGTCATTTAGCCCATATGCCTTCTCAATATCTATAACTGTCTTTCCATTTCCGTCTGCATAGAAATTAGACGCACAATACTGAGCACCTTGTTGCTGTTCTTTTCCATCTATCAGTGGCAAATTATGGCCAAGAGAGCGACATGTCAAATGATTGTATCTGTTCTCATTGAAATAATCTCTGGTATACTCACCGCCGCCTAAATCTGCAAGAACCATTTCACCATCTGATATGTATAAAAAGCTTCCTACATCATTGTGATTATGTGGCTCATCATTATGACCACCCTTTGACGCCAGTACACAATCGTTCACACTTTGACAAATCGAAACATTTGCTTCGGACATAATCATCTGTCCATACCATATTCCTTTTACTACACTACTGCGTTTTGTATTAAGATGTTCTAAATACATCTTTGTAAAGAAATAATCTCTTGATATCAATGGGTATCTACAGTATCCAGTGTTAATATCAGCCGCCATCTCAAAATCAGGAAACTTTACAATCGGATACCACATAGACATATATGATGTAAGTCCCACTCTAAACTTTTCATTTTTTCTACAATCAGAAAAACTAAGAGTAACATTTCCCGGATAGTAGCACTTTTGCTGGAACAACACGATATTTCTAAACTTTTCCGTTACAATAAGGTTGATTTCTCCATTAGTATATTCCCTAAACATCTCAGAAAACATTACATAATAGCTAAGACCATATACGTAATTAGAAATACCTTCCTTGCACACTCCATCGCTGGTATAACCATCAACATAGTGTGATATAGACTCAATAACTCGCGAAATAACTTTATCACGAAGCTCTTTGTCCTCAATCAAATATAATGCCGCACAGCCAATTGAGCCATTTGCAACAGCACACCAATTTATCTGACTTTCTTCCCACCAATCATATGGCTTCTCACTTTCAATATATGGTGTGAGCACTCTCCTAAACACTTCCTGGTATGCAAAATTATATACATCTTCTGAAAGTTTATCTTTAAGCTTGCTAATAATCTCTGCAATGGAAAATGCTGTCTCTGCTGCATAAAGATCAACTGTAATACGCCACTCAGGTCTATATCTTTTTACGTGAGCAGGTATACTCCAGCAGTCTTCTTTACATATGTCAACAAGAACACTTTCCAGCTTCTTTATATCCTCATCTTTTCCATCAAGAATAGACAGCATACCAAATACTGTAAGCTGCTTCCTTCTGGCAAAATAGACCTTCTCATATTCAAGTCTGTTACCCGTTTCATAATAAATCATAAACAGTTCATCAGTCAATTCAGGCATTGTCTCGTTATATAGCTGTTCCCCTGCCTTCCTGAGATCACTTAAATAGTTCTCAAGATAGTTCATAAGCTTCTTCTTCACCCGTATATACCTCTACATTAAAATTCAAAACCCATAATTGAATTCATTTTAGCACAAGTTAAAACTTTACGCCATAATAATATTACATATTTTTTTCTTTTTTACAAAATCACTTAATCCAAATCAACAATAGCTATATTTTTATATGGATTTGTCTTTGCTAACCCTATGCTTGTCACGGTTCCCTTAAATGGTCCAAACTGCTTTTGCATAACATCAAAAGCCTTACCCATCTGCTCCTTTGTAAGCTTTTTTCCAACAGTTGTATGAGGGAGCCATTGAAATGGTCTATAATATTTACTAATCTCAACATTTTCCAGCTTCTTTAATTCTTCGTACACCGTCATAGACATATGATGTAGCTGCTGATTCAACACTGGTGCGATATATAAAACGTACGGCAAAAAAGTCCCCACCGACACCCAGTTAAGTTCACATTTTTCTAATCTTTTTGCTACCATTTCAAGTACTTTTTTTGCTATTTTTTCATCACTTATATTAAAGACTGAGAGGGTTATATGAGGCGGAATATTCCCCTCTGTCATATGTACATTGCCAGTTACCTTTTCGATTTGATTTATGTGATTTCTTATTTTTTGATTTGTATCTTCGTCAAAATATATTGAAATATGATACATAACTCCCCCTATGGCATAATATTTATTTATACTTTTCTTTTTGCTTTTGCACTTGTTCTTCCTTAATTCTATGTCTGTCTCTCATTAACTCTCTCATATCATCCTGAATCTTATCAAAGTCAAACATTAGCTTATCCCACTCTTTTTCTGTAAAGGACTGGGCTCCGATTTGATAGGAGGTTTCCGTCTCACCGTTTTTAAGCTTTTCATATATCTCTTCTATCTCATTTCGAATAATTCCATAGAAATCCATAGACGATAAGCCGTTTATTGCTTGTTTATTTTCTGTTTTAGCATACTCATAATCTATATTCATATAAGCATTTTGAACATTTTGTAGCATCTTATCATCTCCTTATTTAATCCATCAAGCACAAAAGCATTATAATTCCTTTTCATCCATGAAATTATAATGCTCTCCATACGTTATATATATCGTCTACATATTTAATTATATTAATATATAAAATAAATTTTTTCTATATGCTGGCAACTCCTGTTCTTATTGCGGCTTTTGCCACAGCCTCTGCCACAGCTTTTCCGACACGCTCATCAAAAGCGGCTGGGATAATATAATCAGCGCTTAGCTCGCAATCAGAAACTAATCCTGCTATAGCCTTAGCTGCAGCAATCTTCATTTCATCATTGATATCCTTTGCCCTCACATCGAAGACACCACGGAAAATGCCAGGAAACGCCAACACATTATTAATCTGATTAGGATAATCACTACGACCTGTAGCTACCACTTTAGCACCTGCTTTAATCGCTTCATCAGGGTAAATCTCCGGCGTTGGATTGGCACATGCAAATACAATAGAATCCTTTGCCATTGTATGTACCATCTCCTCTGATAAAGCATTTGGCGCGCTAACTCCTATAAATATATCAGCTTCAACTATAACATCCTTCAAACTTCCAGCTTTACACTGTAGATTTGTCACTTCAGCCATCTCTTCCTTTACAGAATTCATCCCCTCCTGTCTACCTTTATAAATAGCTCCCATTCTGTCGCAGAGAGTAATATCTCTAATTCCATACTCTAGCAGAAGCTTTGTAATGGAAATAGCGGCCGCTCCTGCACCATTTACTACTACCTTCACATCCTCTTTCTTTTTTCCTGTCAGCTTAAGAGCGTTAATAACTCCTGATAATGTAACAATTGCAGTCCCATGCTGGTCATCATGGAATACAGGAATATCGCATCTTTCTTTTAGCTTTCTCTCAATCTCAAAGCACCGTGGAGCAGAGATATCCTCTAAATTAATTCCACCAAAGCTTCCTGCTATAAGTGATATTGTATTAACAATCTCATCTACATCCTTACTTCTAACACAAAGTGGAAATGCATCCACATCCCCAAACGTCTTAAAAAGCACGCACTTCCCTTCCATAACAGGCATAGCTGCCTCCGGTCCAATATCCCCAAGACCCAAAACAGCCGTTCCATCCGTCACTACCAGACATAGATTCCAACGTCTTGTTAATTCAAAAGATTTACTTGTATCTTTCTGAATCTCCAAACAAGGAGCCGCAACTCCCGGAGTGTATGCCAGTGATAAATCCTCACTTGTTCCAACAGGAACATTTGATACTACCTCTATCTTGCCCCTACTCTCATAATGTAATTTGAGGCTTTCTGCCCCGTAATCTCTTTTTACTTCACTTCCCATATAGTTGTCCTTCTTTTATATATTATAGTTATATTATATGAGCAGTAAAATAAAGATATGCATATAAGGACAAAAAAGAGTCGATTGCGAGTAAACTCGCATCGACTCTTTATAGTTCTTATTTCGTTTGTGCAAAATATTTTGATTACATTCCCATCTGCTTTGCAACTTCTTCTGCAAAGTTTTCTTCTTTCTTCTCGATACCTTCGCCTGTCTCATAACGAACAAAACTCTTTAATGCGAAGTCTGAGCCTGTAGCCTTAGCAACCTGATCAATGTACTGTGCTACTGTCTGCTTACCATCTTCAGCCTTAACATATGTCTGCTCTAATAAGCAGATATCCTTAAGCTGCTTCTTCATACGTCCATCTACAAGACCTAAGAAAATCTTATTCTCAACGATTTCAGCCTTATCTGCAACAGCGATTTCAGCCAATGCAGCCTTTGCTTCCTTTGAAAGGAAGTTTACTAAATACTTATCGTTCTTCTTCTCTTCGTAAACAGCAACATCTTCTGCAGACCATACATTGCTGTTAACAGCCTTCTCAAGTAATCCCTTTAAGATTGGAGCTGGAAGTGTAAATGTATCATTTAATGCGCTCTCAATTGTGATTTCTCTCATCTTATCAAGCTCTTCTGCTGAAATCTCTTCCTTTATAGCGTACTTTGGAGAAAGAGCTGCAATCTGCATTGCGATGTTCTTAAGAGCTTCCTTAATTTCATCACTAGCGTTAGCTGTATTAGCTTCAACTAAAACACCAATCTTTCCACCAGCATGGATATATGGAACAACTGCACCATCAGTTGTAATCTTTGTGAATCTTCTGATTGTAAGATTCTCACCGATTACTGCTATCTGGCTTACTAACTCTTCTTTAACTGTCTTAGATGCATCCTTAACGAACTTCTCCTCAGATAATGCTTCTACAGTTGTTGCATCAGATGCAATAATCTGCTCTGCGATATCAGCTACGAATGTTCTAAACTTATCATTCTTAGCAACGAAGTCTGTCTCTGAATTCACCTCAACGATAGCTGCTTTATTTCCTTCAACTACTGCAAGTACTGTACCCTCAGCTGCGATTCTACCAGCCTTCTTAACAGCTGTAGCCTCACCCTTTTTTCTTAATACTTCAGCAGCCTTATCAAAATCGCCTTCTGTCTCAACAAGTGCGTTCTTACATGCCATAACACCAGCGCCTGTCATTTCTCTAAGCTGTTTTACCATAGATGCTGTAATTTCCATCTCTTAGATACCTCCATAAAATAATAATATATACAAAATATACAGATTAAGCCTCTGTTGTCTCTTCTACTTCTGTAGCTTCCTCTACGTCAGCTGCCTCACCCTGATTTGCCTCAATAACAGCGTCTGCCATCTTAGAAACGATAAGCTTAACTGCTCTGATAGCATCATCATTACCAGGAATGAT
>JAFSIA010000064.1 GCA_017440045.1 Lachnospiraceae bacterium | reverse complement strand
TGTTTAAACATAATAAGTTACATTAATGTATAGATAAATATTTGTTTCAGATAATGTAAAACGAAAGAGCGTCTAGGAGTCATAACCTTCTGGTTATTATCCTCGCGCTCTTTTTTCACGACGTTTTTTTCTTATATCATTTTGCTTTTGACGGATAGTATCAGCGCCATCATCATCTGTAAGCTTAAGAGTCTTTACGGCATATACCTTTTCGTCATCAGTTTTCTTTAATCGAACTTTACCCTTTAACCAACCGTGCTCGTCGCAGACAGAAAGGGAATAGTAAGTTTTTGAATTATCTGAAAACCAGCGAATTTTCCTTTTTGCCTTCTGACCACATTTGTAGCAAATGGTTGAGCTGACATCTCTATCTTTCATAACGTCCAGCTTGCCGGCAAACTCTCTTGAAACAAATTTTGAGTAGGTTTCATATACAACATAAATCTGTTCAGATTTATTCTTAGGTCGCTGAAAGCAATCAATAGAGAAATTTTTAGTTATCTGCTCAGGTTCTATAAGCTTCATAACCATCGCAGTATAGTAAGCATCACTTAGCGCTCGATGAAAGGAGTCCTCTTTAGATATTTTAAGGTAGTCTACCGCCCATTCTAATGAGCGTTTGATTTTTCTATCTTCGTATACTATTCCAAAAATCTTCTGAATGTCATAATAGTAAACCGGTGTTTTAAATAGTGGAATACCAAAATATTTCATATTTCTTTGTAGCTCGGTTACATCCATAGGTCCCCATGTACACAGCGCAAAATCTTCACCACACCACTCTAAGAAATTTTTAAAAACAGAAGAAAAATGTTTTCCATCTTTGAGCTCCTTCATATCAAGGTGCGTGATTTCTTTAATCTTATAATGAAGCTGTGAATAGACTTGAGGACGTACAACCTGACAAAATTCTGATATTTTGTTTAAGCTTGAGTCAAGCTTAACAGCACCAATCTCAATAATCTCAAAGGGAAGACCTTTGACAGATTCTTTTCCTGGTGCAGCTTGGTTCCACTCAAGGTCCAATACAATATAATTCATGGTTATTACAAGCTGGCAAAGAGAGCAGCTATCTCCTCCTCGGTTAATTGTCTGTTAGGCGAGTCGTCTACAGGAGGTGTGAATGGACTATCTGCATCCATAATAATCTCTTCTGCATCACCATCATCCAAAGCGGCATCAAGCTCAGGAGTCATCTCATCAGGGATGGTCATAGCCTCCAAAGCTTCACTTTCCTCCATCTGTGCCATGTTTATTTCATTCTCCATAGCACTTAGCGTATCAGTATCCATGACATCTTCTGATGGCATTTCGGACATGTCAAATTCATTTAAGCTGACAGTTTCAGGCTCTTCAAATAAAGTCGGCTCAGGAATCTCCACAGCTTCCTCCATAGAAACCATCTCAGGGATTTCCATAGCTTCCTCCTTAGAAACCATTTCAGGGATTTCCATAGCTTCCTCCATAGAAACCATCTCAGGGATTTCCATAGCTTCCTCCTTAGAAACCATCTCAGGAATCTCCATAGCTTCCTCCATAGAAATCATCTCAGGGATTTCTACTGTTTCTGTAACAACTGGCTCAGGAGTTATAACCGGTTCAGGAGTCACAACTGGCTCAGGGATAACAACAGGTTCAGGAGCTGCCACTGGTTCAGGAATAATAACTGGCTCAGGCATTACAACTGGCTGAGGAACAGGCGTAGGAGCAACCTGTGGTTGGCTCACATTTCCTACAGCGTCATTGACATATGAGCTAAGGTCGGCAGGAGAGCTGCTATTCATAGCACTGGCACTTAAAGCCTCTTTAACATTTCTAACCAAATCAGCATTTGCCTTTACCAACTGATTTACAGTAATGGCAGATTGAACTTCCTTTGCGAGCTTAGCATTAGATGCAGATAACTGGTCAATGAGTGAACTCATATCGCCGTCATCACTCTTTTTATCTTCAAGAAGCGCCTGCTGAGATGTAATCATTTTATTCATCATAAGCTCCATAGCCTTTACACTTTGAGCCTGTCTGATTTCTGCATCTTTAGCATTCTTTTTTGTAGCAATGTAGATAGCCTTTTGAGCCTTTAGCATCATATCATTTTGTTCAGCCTTCGCAGCCTCGCTATCAGCCTTTGCCTTAAGGATACTGTCTATAGTAAGATATCCCATTATTATCATAATAATACCTAATCCCAATAACATAAAATAGTCATATGGGCTTGTCATTATCCAATAAAATTCAAAGAAAAAAGCGGCAAGGAACGCCATAGCATAATATGCGGTTCCGTAATTCTTTCTATTGTTTGTCTGCTTGTCCATGAAGCACCTCCAAGGTCACATTAATACATCAATAATAACATATATATATGATTTTTACAAATTTTATATAAATTTTTCGGCAAAATAAGTTGATTTTTTTATAAATGGAGCGTACAGTATGTAAAGTAACATTTGCGTATAGTTTTTATTATGTGAGAGGATACAATGCATAAATATTTGAGAGCTATTGGATTTAGCAAATATACAACTAAAAATGCAATTATCGAATTACTTAGAAATGTAGATAAATTAGACGGACAGAGTGAGCTTTCAGGCTACGGAGATGACAAGCTTGTGGAGCTTAAGAAGCTGTTTGGAAAAAATATAGGTATCGCATGGTGTGGAACAAGTATTGACCAAAAAACAATGGATGTAGATTACTATTTTCCATTTGTGCTTGGCGAATACAATAATATTCACGAGGATGTCACTGTAGAGAGAAGATATTCCCAGAATTCCTTCTTAGGTGCCTGTGAGGATTTGCGAGTGGGTGTGTCCATCATATTCCATGTTCAAAACAGTATGGACATTATGCATATGTTGGCAAATAAGAAAAAGATGCCTAGATATTCATCTATAATATTTAGTGGTTTATCTCTTTCAGGAATGGTGCTTTTGCCTATAAAGATGTCACCTAATGATGAGAGCAAAAAGAAGCAGGCGTTAAAGCGCAGAACAAATCTTATAGCTGCGGCCCGTCAAGGTGATGAGTCAGCTATGGAAGCTCTTACTTTTGAGGATATGGACACATATGCAAAGATTTCAAAGCGTATTGCCACCGAGGATGTTTTCACCATTGTGGCATCTTCATTTATGCCATATGGTTTAGAAAGTGACATGTATAGCATCGTCGCGGACATTGCGTCGGTAGAAAAGATTGCAAATGATATTACAGGTGAGCAGATTTATATGATGACCCTAAATTATAATGATGTACTTTTTAATATTGCTATAAATCAAATGGATTTGGAAGGAGAACCACAGCCGGGACGTCGTTTCAAGGGAACATTGTGGCTCCAGGGGCGAATTGTACTGCCAAGTAAAATGTAGAAAGATTAACATAACAAGATTGAGCCGCTATTGATGATAAGCGGCTCAATCTTGTTATGTTAGTCTTTTTTGATTTGTAATTTTAACATTAACATTTACCATTATTCTTTGCCTGACCTTATGGTAGTAAGTACACCTTTGTCCATTTCGTGAACTGTGTCACACAAAACATCAATATCTTCTGAAGAATGTGAAGCTATCAAAATTGTCTTTCCACTCGCTTTTGAGTCGAGTAAATAATTTCGCATATCTGCAACGCCATCTTTATCCAAACCATTCATAGGCTCATCAAGGATAAGAATATCAGGGTCTTCCATAATAGCCTGTGCAAGACCAAGACGCTGACGCATACCCAACGAATATTTTC
>JAFSIA010000063.1 GCA_017440045.1 Lachnospiraceae bacterium | reverse complement strand
ATATAGAAAAGGGTGCGTGGGTATTAATTTTTATTCATGTGGAGAATATGTAGAGTTTCTTAGTGTTTTGTCTATAAACAGCAACGCCCCGACACGAGGTCGGGGCGAGGGCTTCCACTAAGCCATGGATGGCGCATGGAAGCCGGTTGCGTACGTTATAAAAGCGTCATTCAAAACACTTAGAAAATCTAATATTCGGAACGAAGAATAAAAATTAATATTTACGCACCTTTTCTTTATTACACACTTAAATCACAAATGTTTATGATGCTGCAATTTACCCATAAACTGCGATTTATGTTTAAAACTCAAAATAGCGCACTGTGTTGTTGTAGGATATTCCTTTTACAATTTTTTCAAGTACTCTGTAGTCGGCTGGATACTCTCCATTTTCCACCCAGCCTCCTATAAGGTCGCACATGATTCTACGGAAATATTCGTGTCTTGTGTAAGATAGGAAGCTTCTGGAATCCGTAAGCATACCAATAAAATTTCCCAGGAGTCCAAGACTTGCAAGACTCTTCATCTGGTCCTGCATTCCTGTCTTGTGGTCATTGAACCACCACGCGCTGCCCTGCTGGATTTTTCCTACTGCTGACGAATTTTGGAAGCAGCCAATGATTGTTCCTATTGCAGCATTATCTATAGGATTAAGGGAATAGATGATTGTCTTTGGAAGCTCATCTGTCTCATCCAACGCATTCAAGAAATGTGCAAGCTGTGATGACGGAGTATAATTGCTAATACAGTCAATACCTGCATCTGGTCCCAGAGCATTAAACACTCTTTTACTATTGTCTCTCTTTACACCATAATGAAGCTGCATTACCCAGTTACGCTTGCTATATTCTCTGCCCATAGCTATTAGGAATGCTGTCTTAAACTTAGCTTCAGATGATTCATCAGGTATTTCACCTAAGAGACGCTTTGCAAAGACTTCTTCCACTTCTTTATCTGTGGCAGGAGCGTACATCACATATGCCATTCCATGATCTGACACTGTACATCCCATTGACGCAAAGAATTCTATACGATTCTTCAGTGCTTCAATAAGCGAAGAAAAACTGTCAATCTTCACACCACTCACATCACTCAGTTTCTGAAGATAATCTAAATAATCAGCCTTCTCAAGATACATTGCCCTGTCCGGTCTCCACGCTGGGAGTACCTGCACATCAAAGCTGTCATCCTCAGCTATTTTCTTATGCCAGCAAAGAGAATCAATGGGGTCATCTGTTGTACAAAGAAGTGTGACATTTGATTTCTTAATCAAATTTCTGGCTGTCATATCTGACTGTGCTAATTTCTCATTGCATAGCTGCCACACTTCTTCTGCAGTCTCGCCATTTAAACAACCTTCATAACCAAAATAGCGTTTAAGCTCCAAGTGACTCCAATGATAGAGTGGATTTCCAATAGCCATCTCCAAGGTTTCAGCCCATTTCTGAAACTTTTCTCTATCAGTGGCATCACCTGTAATATATCTCTCCTCCACACCATTTGAGCGCATCTGTCTCCACTTATAATGGTCGCCGCCAAGCCAAACCTGTGTGATGTTCTCAAATTTTCTATCCTCGTAGATTTCCTGCGGACTGATGTGGCAATGATAATCGATAATCGGCATCGTCTCTGCATATTCATGATATAACTTCTTCGCTGTCTCTGTCGAGAGAAGGAAGTCTTCATCCATAAATCGTTTCATGTCATTCTCCTTAACAATGTTTCTCTGAGCCTCTCGTAATTGCATTCTTCCTAATTACTAGCCATAGCTCTACATTTTATCTCTGCACTCTGGCACCTGCGCCACCCATAATAGCTTCAACTTCCTTCTTGCTGGCCATTGTTGTATCACCAGGAGTTGTCATGGCCAACGCACCATGAGCCGCACCATAGTTTACAGCCATATTGGCATCACCTGTAGTCATAAGCCCATATATGAGACCTGACGCGAATGAATCGCCACCGCCAACGCGGTCCATAATCTCTAGACCCTTATAATCCTTAGCCTTATATATCTCGCCATCGGCCCAGCATATTGCACTCCAATCATTGACTGTAGCTGTCTTAACCTCACGAAGGGTTGTGGCAACCACCTTAAAGTTTGGATATGTCTTTGCAGCCTCATTAATCATCTTCTTGTAGCCGTCAAGGTTAAGTTCCTTAAGGTTAGCATCATTTCCCTCTATCTCAAAGCCCAGGCAGGCTGTAAAATCTTCTTCATTGCCAATCATTACATCTACATACTTGGCAATCTCTTTGTTTACCTCCTGCGCCTTAGCCTGTCCACCGATAGCACTCCACATGGATGGACGATAATTAAGGTCATATGATATAACCGTTCCATACTTCTTAGCTGTCTTTATGGCAGCAAGAACAGTCTCACATGACTGCTCAGACAATGCTGCATATATACCACCTGTATGAAGCCAACGAACACCTAATGTGCCGAATATATACTCGAAATCAAAATCCTCCGGTGTAGCTTTCGATATGGCAGTATTAGCTCTATCCGAGCAGCCAACTGCACCTCTTATACCAAAACCTCTCTCTGTGAAGTTTATACCATTTCTACATATACGACCAATACCATCAGTCTTCATCCACTTAATAAGTGATGTATCGACACCGCCCTGAAGGATAAAGTCCTCCATAAGCATACCCACTTCATTATCTGCGAAGGCTGTTATAACAGCAGTCTTTAATCCAAAGCATCTGCGAAGTCCACGAACAACATTGTACTCTCCGCCACCTTCCCAGGCTCTGAACTGTCTGGCAGTTCTGATTCTTCCTTCACCCGGGTCAAGGCGTAACATTACTTCTCCCAATGATACTGCATCAAATGCACACTCATTTGCAGGTCTTAAATTAAGTTCCATGAAGATTACCCCCTTACCTCTTTAACTATAGCCACAGCCTCTTTTGTAAGCTCTGTAATTTTTGCAAAGTCGCCAGCCTTAATAAGGTCACCCTTTACCATCCAGCTTCCACCACAAGCAAGAATTCTATTGTATTTTAGATAGTCTCTTACATTCTTTTCATTGATACCACCGGTAGGCATAAACTTTACACCTACATATGGCGCTGCCAAGGCTTTAATCATATTTAATCCACCTGCCGGCTCAGCCGGGAAGAACTTAACCACATCCAGACCAAACTCTAACGCCTGCTCGATGTCGCTGGCATTTGAACAGCCCGGTGTCATAGGTATTCCCTTATCCACACAGTACTTCACAACTCTCGGATTAAGTCCCGGACTGACGATAAACTTTGCACCTGCTGCCACTGCTCTGTCAACCTGCTCTGTTGTGAGAACTGTGCCTGCTCCGATTAACATATTAGGAAAATTCTCTGCCATAATGCGGATAGATTCCTCTGCTGCCTCTGTACGGAATGTAACCTCCGCACATGGAAGACCGCCTTCACATAACGCCTTTGCAAGGGGCATTGCATCCTTTACATCATCCAATACAACTACAGGAACAATACCTAACTCCTGAATATCTTCTAATACTTTTACCATAATAATCCTCATTCCTTTCCAGGAACAGCCTACGATAAACTCGTATGCTTCCTGAAACATTATAGAAACTAACCTACATACTTCTTAAGCGTAGCGCGAACCGCACCGACACCAGCTATAAGCTCCTTAAAGTATCCACACACTCTCTCAGCTAAGCCCACCTCATATAAGTCAACACCAAAAATTGCTTTATCCTTAAGAATGTTTTCCAATACTACTTTTACATCCACGTCATCTCCAAGCTTTATACCTGCCACATATGGACAGACAGAATCAAGAAGAGGGTCGGGACTTAATTCAAAAGCATTTCCATTATCATCTATAGCCATAAGATATCTGAGCCATCCTGCGAACACTAGTGGAATAAGCTTTAAATCCATCACATCAAGCTCACCCGAAGCATTGTATGCCTTGATTGTCTCACCAAAACGAATAGCCAATTTCTGTGATGTATCTGTGGCAATTCTCTGTGGCGTATCCGGCATAAATGGATTTGGTATACGCACATTTAAAACTGTATCAATAAATTCCTTTGGATTAAGGATACCAGGATTAACAACAACAGGAAGTCCCTCTGTATATCCGATACCCTCCACAAGCTTTTTGAGTTCATTATCCTTCATTTCTTCCGAAATCTTATTATATCCCAAAAGGCATCCATATACTGCAAGAGCTGTATGAAGCGGATTAAGACATGTACAAACCTTCATCTTCTCAACCTTGTCTACTGTCTCACGCTCTGTAAACATGAGGCCGCCCTTCTCCAGTTCAGGACGTCCGTTAGGGAATGCATCCTCAATAACCAGATATTCACACTCTTCTGCGTTTACAAATGGTGCCACATAGGTATTCTTAGATGTGATAACCGGCTCTAATCCCTCAAGACCATCAGCCCTCAATATCTCTTCCACTGACCCGTCAGGTCTAGGTGTAATCTTATCTATCATCGACCAAGGGAATGATACCTTATTCTTATCCTGAATATACGCTACAAATCCCTCATCCACCAAACCATTCTTTGACCACTCTACTGCATATGCATTAACTGCCGCATAGAGCTTATCTCCATTGTGAGAACAGTTGTCTGTGCTAATCATGGCAATAGGCTTTTCACCAGCCTTATATCTCGTATAGAGCAATGATGCCACCTTACCTATATAGCTTGCCGGCTTCTTAGGGCCTGCCTTGTAATCAGCCTCCACCACAGGAAGTAGCTGACCACTTGCATTTACCAGGCTATATCCCTTTTCTGTAATGGTAAATGTCGCCATCTGTAGAGAGTCCTTCTTAAATATCTCCTTAAGTCGGCCATATTCCTTGTCATTCTCAGAATCTAATATGCAGGACTCCACGATACTTCCTACAACAGTTTTTTCAATACTTCCATCAGCTTTAAGAGTCACCAAAAGTGAATAATCATCATTTGGGCGGTACATCTTCTCGATAATTTCGTAATCAAAGCCCTCGGCAACTACAAGTCCTCTGTCAAGAACTCCACTGTTTAACAAATTCTGGACTACATTCGCCTGAAATGCCCTAAAGATATTTCCTGCACCAAAGTGAATCCAAAACGGATTCTCCCTTGTAGCTTCTAATACCTTAGCTCTGTCATAATTTGGAAGCTTGTATCCCTTAGACTCCCATAATGCCTTATCCTTTAATCCTTCTTCATTTAATATCATACCAGTCGTTTCCTCCTAACATGTTTAGCCACGCTTAACAGACTTGTCAATAGCCTCCCAAAGGCCGTTAAGGTAAGTTGCTCCTAAGGCTCTGTCATATAATCCATAGCCCGGCATTGCAACCTCATCCCAAATCATTCTTCCATGATCAGGACGAATTGGTCCGTCAAAACCAATATCATAAAGCGCCTTCATTATCTCGTACATATCGAATGTTCCATCAGATGAGAGATGTGCAGCCTCCTCAAAGTCTGTAGGAGAATTAAATTTCAGATTACGTACATGAGCAAAATGAATTCTTCCCTTCAGGGAACGAATCATATCCGGCAAATCATTGTTTAGATTTGTTCCGTATGAACCTGAGCAGAATGTTACACCATTGTGTGGATTGTCAACCATCTTCATCATACGATGGATGTTCTCCTTGTTGATAATAATACGTGGAAGTCCGAATACACTCCAAGCCGGGTCGTCCGGATGAATAGCCATATTGATATCATACTTATCACAAACAGGCATAATCTTCTCAAGAAAATATTTCAAATTCTCAAAGAGCTTGTCATCATCAATGTCCTTATACATCTGGAAAAGTTCTTTAACCTTTGCCATTCTCTCAGGCTCCCAGCCCGGCATAATACTTCCGTTCATATCGCCGGCAATAGACTCAAACATTTTCTCCGGGTCGAGAGCATCTACAGCTTCCTGAGTATATGCAAGCACTGTAGAACCATCAGGTCTCATACGGGCGAGCTCTGTTCTAGTCCAGTCAAATACAGGCATAAAGTTATAACATACCATATGAATATCTTCTTTGCCCAGATTTTCCAGTGTCTCAATATAATTGGCAATATACTGCTCTCTCTCAGGAGCGCCAGTCTTAATTGCATCATGAATATTTACACTCTCTATACCGGCAACACGAAGACCTGCTGCCTCTACCTCTTCCTTCATGGCACGTATACGCTCTCTACTCCACACCTCACCAGGTGATGTATCGTAAAGTGTTGTAATAACTCCAGTCACGCCAGGAATCTGACGAATCTGCTTTAATGTAACTGTATCAAACTTTGAACCATACCATCTTAATGTCATTTCCATTTTCTCTGGTCACTCCTTTCAATTCTCTTAATAATACTAGTCTACTTTCTTAATCTGATTAAGCTGTGCATTTAATTCAAGCATCTGTTCCTTTGTAAATGAAACATTTGCCGCGCTCATAAGCTTCATAAGTCGAAGAACTGTAAATCCACCCATCATCTGCATCATACCCTTCATAGTATCCGGGTCATCGAAATTAATCATAGATGCCATACCATCCTTTGACTTGCCCATATTAGCCATCATACCTGCGAACAGCTGCTGTCCAAGCGGAGCCTTCATAATGTCACCCATTGTATCATTTAATGAGTAATAACCTTCTACCTCTGTAATATCAAACCAGTTAAGGACCGCTCCCTTTTCCTTTAAGATATAATCCTCATTTGGTGTGTCAACCTTACGGATAAAGCTCTCATCCTTACAATCACCAGCCACAGCTGTTAGAACTGATTCGCCAGCATTTGGAACCATAAAGTAGAAGAAATGCTCTGGGCTTGTCTGCTTGCCAAGACTCTTACCATTTACAAACAATTCAACCTCCGGCTGATTTGAATAAACAGTCACCTTAGTCTCATCCTCAACGCGGTCCACATAACGCTTACCACAGATGTGTACAAATGGCTCATCTGATAACCAAGCTTTATATGCATAGAAGGAATCCTTCTTGTATTTTCTATCGAATGTAACAAGACCCTTGTGGTTCTGTCCATCCTCGCCTCCTTCTGCTCTGGCATCTGCACCGAAGTCAAACATATTCCATACATGAGTCGCCCAGATATATGGTCTTGAATAAAGCTGCTTAATTAACTCCTCATGATAGTATGCCTGATATTCTTCAGTATAATCACCCTGCTTTGGATTAGATGTATGCCAGTTTAGAGCCTCACATCCATACTCACTCATACCCACAGGAAGATTTGGATATTCCTTGTGGAAATTGTCAAACCATGGTCCATTCATAGATGTGTCACCACCGTACCATCCAAAGTAATGGTTGTGAGAAACCACATCCGGTATCTGAATGTATGGGTCATGGATATCACACATACTTACTACAGCAATTGTAGTTAATCTTGTCTTATCCATCTCATGAACCATATCATTTAAAATGTTATGATTTTCAAGTAAATCGTCAGAGCTCTTGCCCGCCATTGTAATTTCGTTTGAGAGACCCCAAACTACGATTGACGGATGGTTATAATTCTGAATTACAAGCTCCTTCATCTGCGAGATTGTATTCTCTCGGCCTGTTGGCATATGAGTTGAAATATATGGAATCTCAGCCCAGATAACCATACCTCTTTCATCGCAAAGGTCATAGAAATACTGGTCGTGCTGATAATGTGCCAAACGGATTGTTGTAGCTCCCATCTCACATATAAGGTCCATATCTTCCTCGTGGTGTTCCGGTAAAAGTGCATTTCCGATTCCCCATCTGTCCTGATGACGAGATACACCGCGGAGAGGATAACTCTCTCCATTTAAGATAAAGCCCTTCTCAGGGTCAATCTTAAATGTACGACATCCAAATCTTGTAGAAACAGCATCTATAGCTTCTCCAGCTTCTATTAAGCTAACCTCTGCCGTATAAAGATAAGGGTCCTTTCTGCCATGCCACAAATGTACATTTTCAATCTTAAGCGTTGTCTTTGTAATATCTGCCGCATGCTTTCCCTCTGCTACCACACTGCCGTCAGCCGCCTTAATCACATAAGAAAGCTCCTGACCTGCCTTTGGATTTGTAAGCCATACTTCTATATCTATATTTGCATCACTTCCATCAATTTCAGGAGTTACCGCAATACCCTGTCCACCATAATAATCAAGGTCGAAGTGAGACTCAGATACTGTGATAAGATTCACATTACGATATAATCCACCATAGAATGTAAAGTCAGCATTCTGTGGATACACTCTGTCATTTACCCCGTTGTCCACTGCCACAACAAGTAAATTGTCCTGCTCAATATCCTCTGTAATGTTTACTCTGAAGGTAGAATATCCACCGTCATGGCTGGCAAGCTTCTTTCCATTTAAATATACATCTGCTGATGCATTTGCACCCTGAAATTCGATATAATACTGTGCTGCCTCTGGCAAATCCATCTTTGAGAATGTCTTAGCATAGTAGCATGTTCCACGATAATAATCATTGCCACCATCCTGACCATCAATATTATTCCATGTATGTGGCAGATTCACCCAGTTCCATGTCTGTCCTATAGCCTTAGGTACGTCTCCACCTTCCTTTGTAAATGCCCACTTGTAATTCCAATCATAAACTTTTCTCATGTACGTTTTACCTCCAGTTTATTTTTTTCATTATGTTAGTATTTTAACATATTTAAAAAATATCCTTACTTACTATTTTTAGATATAATAGGATTATTTTTATATAAAAAAATGCTCTGCAAAAAAATTTGCAAAGCATTTTCTCTGTTTATTCCAAAAATGTAACTTCGTAAAGTTTTCCATCGACCGTCACCTGTCTGATTTCAGTGTACATACTGTATATTCTCTCTTCTACATAAGAGAATTTGTCAGGATTACCTGAAACCTCTAATAAGGCTATAACAGCCTGAATACGTGGCCCCTGAAGAGGATTACATTCTGCTATACATGTTATCTTTCCCTCTGAAAGATATGCAAGTGCCTCCTCATTTACACCATCAAAGGACAGAATCATTATCTCTCCATTTCTTATATCAGAACCAACCTTCTTTCCAGCTGCCTCGATAGCCTCTATGGCACCTAAAGCTTCATTATCATTCTCACAATATACAACATTAATATTATCATGCTTTTCTAACAGCTCAGCCATAACCTCTCGACTCTTCGCCTGGGTAAAATCACCTGAAACCTCCGCTACTAAGTCCCATCCATACTCTTTTACAGCTGACCTCAGAGCCTCTGTACGACCAATTTGAGATGAAGCTCCCAGTGTTCCCTGAATATTGACGATATGAATGTCCTCTGATTTAATTCCATTCATGTAAGTGAAGCGTTCTAACCATGAAGTTATCTTTCTTCCTTCCAGTCCAAAATCAGAACCTACCCAACAGGTGAACAAGCTCTCATCCTCGATATCTATCATTCTGTCAACAAGAATAACCGGAATACCTGCATCCTTGGCCTCTTGAAGAACAGTATCCCAACCAGTTTCCGTAACCGGCGCCAAGACTATATAGTCTACCTCCTGCTGTATAAATGTTCTAATAGCTGTAATTTGGTTTGATTGCTTTTGCTGTCCATCTTCAAAAATCAGCTTATAACCATTTTCATTAGAAAAAGCTTCCTTCATTGATTCTGTGTTTGCGCTTCTCCAATCAGACTCTGCTCCTAACTGAGAAAAACCGATAACGATTTCATCATCACCGGTCTCCTCCTCACTGGTGGCAGGACTGCCATCCACTACATCTCTACAACCAAACAAACATATACAGAATAGTAATGAAATTATGATTGTTATGTATTTTTTTATCATAATATTTCTCCAACTGACAATTCTATATACAATAATTAAATGCTCTTACACACGGAAATATTCTGATGACTCCTCTAAATCCTGTGCAAGTTTGTTCATCTTCTCACAGTTATCTCTTACATCCTCTACCTCTGAGATGATTTCATTAATGTTAGCACATACTTCTTCGTTGCTTGCGTAATTTTCCTCACTTATAGCACTAAGATCCTGAACATTGTCAAGTACCTTCTCCTTGTATATGTTAAGATTATCTGTCTTCTGAGCAATATCCTTAATTCTCTCAACGGACTGTTCAATATTTTCACTAAGCTCGACATACTTCTTCTGTGTTTCAGAAATACTCTCCTGCTCCTTTGTGATAATATATGCGATATCTTCCGCCAACTCAACCGAATGAGCTGATTTTTCTATAATTGTCTCAGCAATATTCTTAATCATCTCAGCACCCTCAGCACTCTGCGCCGACAAGCTACCGATTTCACCTGCTACAACCGCGAAACCTCTACCGTGCTCTCCAGCTCTGGCAGCCTCAATAGAAGCGTTAAGACTAAGTAATTCTGTCTGCTCTGAAATACTAAGTATCAAACCAACCGCATTATTAATCTCTGTAATAGCCTGATTTGTTTCCCTAATCTGATTCAAGATATCATTAACAGCCTCAACTGACTTCTTACTATCTGCAAGCATCTCCGTAATATTATCTTTCGCCTGATTATTTGAACGTACTAAATTATCTGAGTTCTCATATAAACGCTCAACACTGTCAGAAATATCATTTATACATGTATCGATTTCAACCATCTGCACATTGATATTCTGAACATTTTCTGCCATACCGCCTGATGCCAGTGACAACTCATCCATAGCTGTTGTAATCTGTTTCGCTTTGCCTGCACTACTTGTAGTAAGCGCTGCCACCTCAGAAATACTAATACTTAAATCTGTAGATACAACCTTCACCTTACCGATAGTATCTGATAAATTCTCCTGCATTATTTTTGATGCACCTATGAGGTCATTTAACTCTTTAACACCACTGCGACTGTCTTCTTGAGCTCTAAGATTACCCTTTGACAATTCATTAACTCGCTTGTCGACAACCTTAACAGACTTCACAATACCTCTGCTACATACAAGAGCAACCGCTGTAAACACAACCGCTACAACTACACCGAATATACCAGAACTTACCATACTGCTAGTAACTTCGCTGGACACATTGCTCTGAAGCTCTCCCGCAAATGCAACTGCTATTACTTCGTCATCTGTAATGATTGGCATATAGTAGCCATAGTATTTTATACCTTCTATAGTTACTTCCTCGTCAAAGAAGCCTTCTCTTATCTCAGCCTCATCCTTTGCAAAGTCTTTCTCAAACTCAATCTCCTTGACACGGAAATCATTTTCATTTCTAATAGATGAAATGGCAGTCATATTCTCTAAGATAAGTGCCATCTCCATGCCCCTATCCTTAAGACTATCAAGGAAATCTGCATAGGAAGAAACATTACCTCCATTGATATCCTGCCCATTACAATAGCTCGAAAGGTTACTTGCCACAACATAAAGTCGATTCTCTACCTCTTCTTCTAAGGAGCTCTTTGTATTATATACAGATATGGCGCTTAGAATTAATATTGATAAAATCAGCGGAATAACCGAAATCATTATAATCACTGCGCTGACACTACGTTTTGCTTTTTTAACCTTAGTCTTTTTTTCTTTAACTTTCTTTTCTTCTGTTTTGCCCATACAAATCTGTCCTTTCTCTATAGATATCACGATACAAAATAATTTTAACACGTTCTTTAATTTAATCGTAGTTGCTAGGTAACTTCGATTAAACAAAAGGCAGTCGCTACATATAATGTAGCGATTGCCATCGTTTCTAAATTAGTTAAAATTATACCTTATTTTTCGTATTATTTCAAGGCTTTCTTTTTACGAGCGATAACAATACTCTGGATTACAAGGAATATACAAAGCATTGCTGCAACTGTAATTCCTGTCCACCACGCATCATCAAGTCCTGCAGAACCAACTATTTTTTGGATTGTACCCAGTGAGAGTACACCAAAGAGTGTTCCTATAATATTTCCAACACCACCGCTTAACATTGTTCCACCAATAATAGATGAAGCAATAGCATCCATTTCCATACCTGTAGCATTCTGAGGTGAACCCGCACCAACATGCATGAAATAAATATATCCACCAATACCTGCTAATACGCTACAGATTACGTGTGATAAAAACTTTGTTCTCTTTACATTTATACCAAGCATTAATGCACTCTGCTTATTTCCACCTACAGCATAGAAGTTTCTACCTGTCTTAGTCCATCTGAGGAAGCAGAAAAGAATGATTACAATAAGAAGTGCAACTAAAACACCTACTTCCACCTGTGCCGGTATGTATTTACCTGTCTTTTCAGCAACATATCCAGCTCCCGGAATCTCCACTGTAGTAGTTCTAAATTCTGTAAATGCTTCATGCTGAACGTTGAATGGATTAGCATGTATAATAGTTGTCATACCTCTTGCAAAGAACATACCTGCCAAGGTTACGATAAATGGCTGAATGTCTAAATACGCAACCAAATATCCCTGTACTAAACCAAATGCGAGACCTATTCCAAGGGCAATTAACATAGATGTGACTATATTTCCTCCGCTCTGGTCAAGATTTACAGCACAGCACATTGTAACTAAACCAACTACACCACCGACAGAAATATCGATGCCACCAGTAATCATTACAAGACTCATACCACATGCAGTTATGATTAATCCGCCGCTAGTTCCCAACATATCCAAAAAGCTCTGTGTTTTCAAAAAGCCTTCTCCCAGGAACACTATCGCGAATAAGTACATTGCAAAAAATACTACGATTGTGATAACCAAAAGTAAATTTGTGTCGGTCATTCCCTGTTTTTTAGCTCCTAACATCTGTGGAGCACCTGATGTCTTTTTCTTCTCTGACATTTAACCAACCTCCTTTACTTCAACATTCTTTTTAGATTTAAGCTTCTTGCCTACATCCTTTAATTTATCTCTTACAACCGGTGCACTCATGATTACAAGAATGATAACTACTACAGCCTTATACGCTGGAAGCTCTGAAGACTCAACATTACATGCATAGAGTGTAGTTGTAAGGAACTGAATAACATAAGCACCAAGAATAGATGCGCCCATGTTAAATCTACCACCACCAAGGGCATTTCCTCCTAAGGCAACTGCCAGGATAGCATCCATCTCTATATCCTTTGCAACACCCGAGTAGTTAATTGTTGTATTACGTCCTACTTTTATGAAAGCTGCAACAGCAACACACAAACCAAGAATTACAAATGATAAAATTTTAATAGCCTTTGGATTGATACCATTAAGTCTTGAAGAATTTTCATTAACACCAATAGCCTGTGTATATAATCCTAAAGCTGTAAACTTAAGTACAAGGGCAATCAACGCCATACATGCAATAGCGATGAATATAGGCGTTGGAATCGGAATTCCCGGAATATATCCGCCAATGTATCCAAATGATGTATCATTTATCTTTGGAAGCGTATTATTGTTAACCCAAGCAGCAATATGACGTCCTGCTGTGTACAGGATAAGTGTCGCAACCATTGGCTGTATGTTGAAATGTGCAACCAATAATCCGTTAAATGCTCCAAACAGCATAGCAACTAATGCTGCAACTAAGAATGCTACTATAACTATACCCACAGAAACCTCTTCTGCTCTGGCATCCTCGCCACATATTATACGAAGCATAACACTTCCTGCTATGGCAATATTAGCACCAACACTGATATCCTGTCCGCCACAGGCAGATGTAACAAGTGTCATACCTATGGCCAATATAGCAAGCTCTGAACCACTGTCTAATATAGTAACCAAGCTTCCTAACAATACGTTATTTCCCGCGTTGTTTATTTCCATTCTAATGGCAAAGAACGCTGGATCCATAATCAAATTAAATATTACAAGCAACAACAATGCTGCTATAGGAATAAATAACTGATGTCTGAACAATCTTCCAAAAAGCCCAGAGGCAGTTGTTTTTTTCTCTACTTTATTCTGCGTCATCTCTGCCACCTCCAGCAATTGTACTCATAATCTTTGTCTGATTCATATCGTCACCTGAAATTTCGCCTACAACCTTGCGGTCTCTCATAACTATAAGTCTTGAGCATGTACGAAGCATCTCATCTGTCTCTGAAGAGATAAATGTAACGCTCATACCCTCCGATGCAAGCTTTAACACAAGCTTCTGAATCTCAACCTTTGTTCCAATATCAATACCACGAGTCGGCTCATCAAGTATAAGATACTCCGGATGTGTAAGTAACCATCTGGCTAAGATAACCTTCTGCTGATTACCGCCTGATAAAGACTTAATTGGTGTATCAGCTGATGCTGTCTTAATATCTAAGAGCTTTATGTATTCATCTGCAAACTCGTACTGTGCCTTCTTTGAAAATGGCTTAAAGAAGCCTTGAAGAACCTGTAATGCAAGAACAATATTTTCTCTAACAGAAAGATCACCTACGATACCGTCCCTCTTTCTGTCCTCTGGAAGATATGCTATTCCCTGCTTCATGGCATCAATAGGCTTCTTAATCTTCACCTCTTTGCCATTCTTCTTAACAGTTCCTCCGACAACTCTATCAGCTCCGAAAATTGCACGAACAGACTCGCTTCGTCCTGAACCTAAAAGTCCTGTGAAGCCGTTAACCTCACCCTTTTTAATATAGAAATCGAATGGTTTAATTCCTGCATTACTCCGTAAGCTTTCAGCCTCAAAAATCTTTTCAGAAGCATCTTCTCCTTTGTATGTAAGACTATCATCCTTAATTTCTGATGTATCATCAAAATCTTTACCAAGCATCTTTGATACAAGCTGTACTCTTGGCAGATTTTCAATCTCATATTCACCGACCAACTGACCGTCACGAAGTACTGTAATCTTGTCACATATTTCATATACCTGATCAAGGAAATGTTTAACGAATACAATACCTACACCTCTTGACTTAAGGTCTCTCATTAATTTAAATAATTTTGCTACTTCCTGCTCATCTAATGATGATGTTGGCTCATCTAATATCAATACCTTACAATCCATATCTACAGCACGCGCTATAGCTACCATCTGCTGTACTGCTATAGAACAGCTTGCCAACTGCTGCGTAGACTTAGCCGGAATATCAAGAGATGTAAGAATTTCATCTGCCATCTTGTTCATTGATTTCCAGTTAACGCCCATTCCTTTTGTACGTCCAATAAACATATTTTCAGCTACAGAGAGATTAGGACATAATGTAATCTCCTGATAAACTGTACTTATACCAAGATTCTGAGCATCCTGTGGCGAGCGAATTGCAACTGCCTTTTCATGCCCTTTCAAATAAATTTCGCCCTCGTCTTTGCTATAAACTCCGGTCAAAACCTTAATTAAAGTTGATTTTCCGGCTCCATTTTCACCCATAAGTGCGTGAACTTCTCCCTCGCATAAGGTAAAATCCACTGCCTGTAATGCTCGAACGCCCGGAAAGCTTTTATGGATATTTTTCATTTCCAAAACTGCTTTTTCTTTCACCGTGTTCACTCCTTATACTTAATTAAGACAAAAAGCGCGGTACAGCGTAGATTTTCGTGCCGCTGCGCCGCGCCTATATTAATAGTTCATATTATATACAGTTATTATTAGATACCGTACTTATCAACATCTTCCTGTGTGATTGTCTTAGCATCAAAGCCCTTCTCATCTAAGATGATTGTCTTCTCTGTAAGTGTCTCACCCTTCTCAAGCTTCTGGATGATGTCGTGGATGTAGCTAGCCTGGAATGGATTACACTGTCCATCGTAGTTCCACTCACCTGCAAGTAACTTCTCAAGAGCCCACTTGTTGCAGTCAAATCCCATAATGATGATGTCGCCATCTACACCATGTGTCTTACCAGCCTTCTCGATAGCTGCTACTGCACCAGCTGCCATATCGTCGTTCTCTGCATAGATTACGTTGAACTCTTCACCTGAGTCAAGAACTGACTGAACGATTTCCATTGCCTTCTCCTGGCTCCAATCAGCTGTCTGCTGCTTTACGATTGTCCAGTTGTCATTCTCTGCTACCTTTGAATCAAGAGCGCCTGAACGACCAATCTGAGCTGCTGAACCGATTACACCCTGAATATGTACAACCTTGTACTCTGAAAGACCCTGATCAGCTAACCACTTTACAGCTGTCTCGCCTTCCTTCTTCATATCTGAAACGATAGATGCTTCATAAAGGCTTGAATCTGCATCAATTGTACGGTCAAATAAGATAACCTTTACACCAACTTCTTTAGCCTTTGTTAAAACTGAATCCCAACCTGATGTACCAGCTGCTGAAAGAAGAAGATAATCAACTTCATCGTTGATGTACTTCTCAGCCTGAGCGATCTGCTCGTCATTGTCGAGGCTGTAGAAGAACTTAGCATCGTAACCATTCTCCTTTGTGAACATAGCCTTCATATCGTTAACATTTGCTGTACGATATCCAGACTCATTTGGGTCGTTGTTAATAACACCAACCTTGATTAAATCATCACTGCTCTCTTCGCCACCGCCACAAGCTGTAAGACCAAGAGCCATTGTTGCAACCATTAAAAGTGCTAAAATTTTCTTTTTCATTTCAACTTTTTCCTCCTAATAAAAATTTTTTAAAGAAAATCTCTTTTGATATTTACATTATATTATCCTAAAAAAAAATTTCCATTAAGATTACTATTTCAAAAGTTTATTTTTTTATGATATTAAAATTACGTTTGAATTTCTTACGATAAAAGTTTGTTTTTTTACGATTCATTTTTATTGTAAGGTAATCTGACATCGACAATGGTGCCTTCCATATGTGTGCTTTCTATAAAAATACCGTACTTCTCACCAAAATTTAAACGTATACGCTCATTTACATTGTACAATCCGTAAATCTCATTTTCTTCCGGAGCTTTACGGTAAATTCTATCCCAGACCTTTTCTAAACGCTCCTTTGTCATACCTATACCATTATCAACTATTCGTATAACAAAATCATCCTGTCTGACAATTCCTGTGATTGTTATCTTTCCCATACCTCTTTTGTTCTTTATACCATGATAAAGAGCATTTTCAACAAGGGGCTGTATTGTTATTTTCGGTATGCAATATCTATATAATTCCTCAGGGACATCAATCTCATAGCTTAGTATATCCTGGTATCTCACATGCTGTATTTCCAAATAACTTCTTACATGCTGTAGCTCTTCTTCTATACTAATAATATCTTTACCCTCGTTAAGTGAAGTTCTAAAGAAATCAGATAAGCTTCCTACCATTTCCACAACCTTTTTCTGCTCACCAGCCTCTGCTAACCATACAATAGCATCCAATGTATTGTATAAAAAATGTGGATTTATCTGCGCCTGCAAAAGCTCAAACTCCGCCTTGCGAAGTCTTATCTGCTCAACTTTAACCTGCTCCACAAGGTCATGCAATTTATCAATCATGGCATTGAGTGAATCATTTAATATACCAACTTCAGCTCCTGCTTTAATATCTGAATGAACCGTCAGATTTCCCTTTGCCACCTGGTCAGTGATTTCGCTCAGCTTCTTAATCGGATGGGTAATACTCATAGGAATGTAATATGAAACTACTACAATCATGGCACTGATAAGCAGGAAAGCGATTCCAAGACTAATTACCATTGAGGTAATACGTTCCTGAGTGTCCTGCTGCGCCAGCTGTATATCTTTTATTTCATAATAAATATATTGGAATACCTCTTCTCTAAAGAGAGTTGTTACTATCTGAATATCGTTTTCCCATATTTTAAGATTTTCTTCATATTTATTACCCTCTATGAGATTAAGTTCAATACGCTCCTTGTATGTCTCTAAATTATTAAGATACATACTTACACTTTTAAGACGCTTGGAATTTTCAGTAGAGGTTGCATACTTTTTAAGCTCGCTTACAATTCGATTGGCTTCATCTAACAAAGAATCAAGCTTTGACTCCTCAATAGTTTTGTTTCCAACAAAAAGCAGATATGCCTCATAATCAAAATCCTTTTTGAAATCGAGACTAAATTCGCTGGCAACAACTACTGAATCTATCATTTCATCATATTCCCTATTACTTTTCCACATAGTGTAAAATCCAAAGACGGCCACTAAAACTATCGGTATCAGCAACAATAAATATGAATATCTAATTTTACTTGTAAGATTCAAATTCTCATAGATAGCCTTTACTCTTTTTTTCACTACTCTTCTCCTTCCGACGATTTACCTCCACGATACTGAGTCGGAGTCATATTCTGTGTCTTTTTAAATAGATATGAAAAGTAATGCGGGTCCTTGTAGCCTACCGCCAACGCTATATCACTACTCTTATCACTTGAGCAGCGAAGAAGCTCCTTCGCTTTATTCATTCTATAATCAGTAAGATATTTTATAAATGTCTGTCCTGTCTGCTGACTAAATACAGCACTGAGATGATTCGGCGAGAAATTGACATGAGAAGCTACAACGTTGAGAGACAAATCATCATTAGCATAATTTTCCTCAATATATTTCATAATATCATCGACAATATTGCCATACTTGTTACTTGAAGCTTTATCTCTAAGCTCAATGGCCTGCTTGATTATCCTGATCATATATGCACTGGCATTTTCCACGCTTTTCAATACATTTGAAGCAATATCCAGTGTCTCTATTTCTTCCTTTGGCATCTGAATACTTTCTACGAAATCTACCACACTAAAATATGCATCCATAGTTATATACTGCCTAAATATATTGGATTCCATTGCGCCTTTGTTTAAACCTCTCACAAACTCATCCACAAAATACACAACATCATCCTTGACACCAATTTTTAGAAATTCCTTTATTTTTGTTCTATCTATCTGCTTAGTATCAACATTTACAATATTAAATTCATCATTTTCTACATATGCATTTTTTTGCATATCATTATTGTCTATTATACAATTATCCTCAACGAAATAACGATGCGCAAAAGCTCTGCTCGCTCTCTCAAAAGATACAGGAAGCTCGCTAAGTCTATTTACAGGCTCACCGATGCCGCCAAAATACTGCACATTTTTATATTGGTTCAAAATTCCCTCTATATTTAATATCACAGACTCCTGCAGCTGTTGCAACTCCTCTTTTGAATCCGCCTTAAATAAAATTGCGCTTCCTTCCAGATTTCTATCAAAGAAAAGGATACTGTTTTCTTTTTCCAGATTTTTTATATCTGCTTCTATTTTTACAATGCTATTAGAATATTCATCTTTAGCATGACGGGATGACTTAATGTGAAGCAGCACAATATTGTACCACATTGCTGATAAGTCGACACCTAACTCTCCTGCCACTTCAAGTAACTCAGGCATAGTTTTCGACCCCAAAACCATATACTGAAATAGGTCTTTTCTGTCTTTTAAAAAGTTCTCCTCCATCTCAGTGGTGTACTTTTCTTTAATAGCTCTTTCCTTGCGTTTTTCCTCAATCTTTTCCGCCAGAACGCCTACTTCTCTCAATAATTCATCACCACTAATAGGCTTTGACAAATATTCGGCAACTCCGATTTTCAAAGCCTCTTTAGCATATTCAAACTTTTCATGACCTGTGAGAATAATTATCTCCGTCCATGGCAGCTCCTTTTTAATAAGCTTACTAAGAGCCAAACCATCCATAAACGGCATCTTAATATCAGTTATAACAATATCAGGTCTAAGTTTTTGAATCATTGGAAACGCAACCTCGCCATCACTTGCCTCACCGCAGAAATCATAACCATGCGCTTTCCAGTCAATATTATTTTTTATACCTTGTCTGACGATAAACTCATCCTCAACTAAAAAAACTTTTAACATACCTTCCCCTTTTGAATTTTACCAATTATATATATTTCTTTTATATCATAATAATTGATTAATTTCAATTTATCTATTTCCCCTCGCTTGGCCTAAACTGAATTCCATGATATGTCTTTACGTAATCCCTATCCTTATTAAACATTGAATAATTTTCAAGCATATCTAACATTGTCTTAGCCGGAAAATTTACTCTGTCATTTTGATGCAGGAACTCTGTCTGAACAGTTATGAGAATCTCCGGGTCATTTCCTGCCAGTTCGTATGATATATATCCGCCATAACCATCTGCTTTCCTGTCAAAAGAAAACTCAGTGTATATTGCATTTTGTCCCATATAACTACCCATAATGTTAAAATAGTACGCATCCCTCTTCATACTATAATATGGTGCCACATATGTTTTACCATCAATGTCACAAACCAGATGACCTGTGATTTCTCCATCTATTCTTGCAAGCTCATCACCACTAAGAATAAATGCTTCCGTACAATAAAATCCCGGGTCCTCATTTGTCCTAAAATGGTGTATCATTTTCCACCTGTTTTCACTTTCATTTAGGCACAATGCTATGCTTGTCATATGTATTTCGTATGCGTCATATTTTGTATATATCTTATAGCTGTTTGGTGCAACTTCCTCCTCCACCTCATACCCCTCATTCAATGGAAAATCTTCTTCTTCAATAATTATCTTTATTGCGTCTGTGCAGGCTAAAATATCATCTTTAGTCATGTCATTTAATACCATTTCAGGAACTCCCAAGCTTGCAAGATGTTCTCTAACTTCATTCACCTCAGTAGTCTCACCTTGATTAAATTCGCTCCAGTCCATAGTATACATATTATTGGAATATACCCACACCAAGGATATCGATAATACAATCACCGCCCCGGCCACTATAAATTTATTTGACACCTTTATAACGCATGGCTCTATAGCATATCCGGCTTTGTCTAAAGACTTATAGACCTTAATCAAGCATACAAAGACTGCTACATACGTAATCATAAAGCCTATTACCCACATACTGGTTACGTTGTATATTGCCATAATTATGGCAACAAGATACCAGGCAATCAGAACAACCGGACTCTTGCTCCCCTTTGTAACCTGTGCTTTCTTCTCGACTGCTCTTATACTTCTCCATAAACATACAGTTATAACCAATGCAGAAAGGATATTTAGATAAAATCCATTTTCAAATATTAATCTGCTTAAGAAATTGTCCTTCCAAATGGTAGCCTCATTAATTATTATAACCGTATATATTATAAGTTTTATAATAGACCCAATATACCCTGCAAAAAACCATTTATTCTCTTTTTGTAATCCTCTAAATCCCACTATCAGCATTATACCTGCAAAGAACATAATTAAATGCGACATAATCTTTCCCACATCACTAAAGCTGACCATAGAAAAAAATAACCCAACAACAACATACTCCATATTTCTTCTCCATGGAGTTATACCTTTTACCATCTCGTTGTCAATGCTATTCTCTGAGATTTCTGATTCCAGCAAATTATCAAACTCTTTATCATTCATGGCATTTACCTCTCAGTCTCTTTTTTATGCGATACAATCGCCCCTCCACTGCTCTCTCCGTAAGTCCAAGCTCTGCTGCTATCTGCTCAGTAGATTGCATATAATAATACTTACGGTAAATAAGCTGCCTATCTTTTACTGAGAGTTCAGACATAGCATTATGCAGCATCTGCATTCTCTCCTTCTTTAAGATTTCATCCTCAGGATTGTTATCCTTTGATATTAAATCTTCCGGCATCTCCTCATATTCGTCTTTTTTCCTATTGTCTCTCGCTCTGTTATATGCAGCATTTCTTGTTATGGCAGATATCCACGTATTAAAATTACCTTTACCACTGTGATATGTATTTATTTTCTCCCAAATACGATATGCAACATCAGCCAAACATTCTTCCTGTTCTCTATAATCTGGCAATATCGGCTTAATGATATATCTCATAAGTGAGCCATATTCCTTTATAAGCACATCCAGACCTTCCTGCTGTTTATTAAGCAAAAGCTCTATCAATTCTGAATCTTTCACTTCTTCCTCCTGGTTGGAAATATTAAATGTTCCTATCCTATATTACACCATACACAAAAAAATCCCACGATTTTTTATTAACTTTTTTATATAAAATATTTTTCGTAAGCAAAGGCGCTAAAAGATGTACAAAACATTCTTTTAGCGCCTTAAAATTATACTTTTCTAGATTAGTTCTAACCCATTATACATTTTCAAACTTGTTTACTTCGTCAGTGAGAGCTTTTGATATTCCCTGACTAATCTCTGTTTCATCCTTTATAAGTGACATTGCATTTACAAGGTCTGATGTACTCTCTGCTACATCAGTAACACCCTTTGCTGTCTCATCAACTGTAACAGATATATCATTAAGTCCATGAGTCATAGATTCCATAACAGAATTTACGCTGGCCGCGCTGTTAGCAAACTCGTCAAGAAGCGAATTAACTGTCTCTGCATCAGCATGGTACTGCTCAACAATCTCTACAAAGCCATCATAATCCTTGATAACCTTCTCATCAACAAACTTAAGCATATCCTCTGCATTCTTTGCAAGAGTTGCAACTGCCTGTGTAACTATCTCACTTATCTCCTGAATGTTATTAGCAGTATTCTTACTGCTGTCTGCCAATACTCTAATCTGCTCAGCAACTACTGCAAAGCCTCTACCTGCCTCGCCTGCTCTAGCTGCCTCTATGGAAGCATTAAGAGCTAAGAGGTTTGTCTGACCTGCAATTCCTAAAATTTCATCAGTAAGTTCTCTAATCTTGTCTACGCTCTTACTATTTTGAACAGATACAGAAAGCTCTTCCCTAATCTCACCAATTACCTCATAAGCCTTCTCCTTGCTGCTAACTGTTTCCTTGTACATTTCTCCAGAATTAGTCTTTATATTATCAACTAACTCTACGCCTGCCTTCCTGTACCTTCGCACCAACCTCCTGGAGCTGAGCCAGTACCTTGTTGCTGCCTTCTGCCAACTGTTCAACTGTAGCTGCAACTTCCTCCATACTAGCTGACATTTCTTCCATAGCTGCAGATACATTCACTGCATTTTCATTGGACTCTCCCACCTGATATACAACATTTTCGGCAGAAGCAGACATCTTTACCGATTCATCCTTTATAGTTTGCATAAGGCTTTGAAGCTGTCCGATAAAATCGTTGAACCCTTCAACAAGCTGCCCTATCTCATCATTGGATTTGACATTAATTCTATCTGTCAAATCGCCATGCCCATTCTCTATCTTTCCTATAATTTCATCAATCTGCTTGCCAGCTTTCTTTGCCGGTCCTGCAATGGTTTTATTGGCTGCAATTACACAAACAGCAATTATAATCAATGAAATTATAACTAAAATGATACCAAATATGTATGTTCCTTCTACCTTTGTATCACTTTTGCCAAAGAGATTATCCATCTCTTCCTCAAGTTCAGCTGTACCTGCTGTATTGCCCTTATGTATACTGTCTTCATAAGCTGCCAGCTTTCCTTCAATCTGCTTATTGTAATCGCTAATAGTAAATAATGCTGCCACGTTTAACGCACAGATAAGAATCATCAACGCTCCCAAACCGGACAGCATAGCGAACACTTTAAGCCCTATACTCCTCTTCTTCGTCTTCTTTTTGCTCATATCTTTTTCCCTCCTGTATTCAATTGTCTATATGACACGTATATATATATAATTATTATAGTACTTTTTATTTCTATGTCAAATAGTTTTCTGACAAATTGCAATATATTTGTTTGCATACAAAAAATTCCCCCTAAGTATTTTTACTTAAGGGGAAATCATATCACTGATATGTTTTTTATAATTTTATTTTAGTATATAATCTACTTAATTTTAACCTCTTTTACATAGAAGGAGCCATTAACAAAATCTTCAAATCTCTCCTGAAACATTACATTATACAGCTGAATATACTCATTTTCAGTTATCTGCACATAAACTATGTCCGGGTCTCCGATTTCTGATTCTGTCTTAAAAGATCCTTCAAACCAGTAATATGTATATCCGTTAACAGTATGGCTGTTATATTCTGTTATTTCTGCATTTGGGTCACCAAGAGCAATATACTTGTCTATCCATTCCTTCTTATAATTTTCATAAGAGGTACAAGTCTTAATCATAGGATAGCATACTGGTCCAATTTTGCTTTCATCGACATTTTCTAATTTTGTCACTATGCCGCTTGGCAGCTTCTCTCCGTTAATAACCCAATCATTATTACCGTTGTCTACCAATTGATATGATACTAATGATGAATCATATTCAATGACACATTCGATAGTTTTGCCTGCGCTTGTTGTACCTGTCAGCACATAAGATGAATCTCTTGTATCCTTTGCTTCTTTAGTTATATTGTAGGAAATGTATTCATCAACCTTCATACCACCACTTTTTATAAATGAGTCACCTATCTCAGTCCACTTCTCTGTATCTAATGAGGCTGGCGAGAAGCAATCAAGATCAATTCTATCAAATAATATCTGCGGTTCATTTGATACTATACTAAGAAGAGCTAATAATATATCTTTATTATAGAGCGCTGTGTCCTTTCCTTTGATTACTGTAGCATAGCCCTCAAGCCACATAAAATCATAATCAAAAGTAAGTGTGCAAACGTTAGTGCTGCTATCTTTTATAAGTACTATATCAGTATCTTTATTATCAAAAGTTATATCTACCTTTATACTTGTGCTATCCATTGTAACACATACATCACTTGATTTAACCAGACCATCTGTACGCATTTTCTTTACTATGTTCTCAAATGCGCTAACAGCCTTTTTATAGTCAGCATCAGCCACTGTTCCTTCTTTTTTAACAATTGGTGCCTCAACAGGTTCCTGTGTTGGAGCTTCTGTCGGTGCTTCCGTTGGCTTCTGGGTTGGGGCCTCTGTTGGTTTCTGAGTTGGTTTCTCTGTTGGCTTCTGAGTTGGGGCCTCTGTCGGTTTCTGTGTCTGCGCCTCTGTGGGCTTCTCTGTCGGTTTTTGTGTCTGTACCTCTGCCTGCTTCTCTGTCGTAGTTTCCTGCTCTGACTCCTTTGTTGCAGACTCATTCTCTTCCGTCATCTCTGACTTAGTTGTAGTCTGGATTTCATTTCCTGTGCCTTCTGTTGTCTCCAATTCACTACTACTTTCTGTTGTCTTTTCTGTATTATCGCCACTACATCCAACCATTGCAAATGTCATCATAGCAGCCAATAACAATGATAATAATTTTCTCATAAGTATCCTCCTGTCTCATTCTTTTTTGCTCTTATACTATATAGATACCTGAAACATAGATTTGGTTTTATAAATTTTTATTTTTTTAATCTTTTTTATGAAGCTGTATCTTCTAATTCTTTTAACAATGACGAGGAACCTCTAAGCTTAATTTCCTGCTCTATGAAATCAATTCCACTAAAACAGCCCTCATACTCCAAAGGATTAGCATTAATAATAATCCTTCCTGTCAAGCTGGTACATAAAGCGAATGTTGAACTCATATCTGTAACACCATCAGGTATATCCGGTGCCTTTGTCAAATTTTTACAAAGCAAAAATGTAAACGCCATATTTTTTACACTGTCAGGTATGTCCGGTGCCTCTATCAAATTTGTGCAATCAGAAAATGCAGATGTCATATCTACCACTCCGTCTGGTATGTCTGGTGCCTCTGTCAAATTCTCACAATATGAAAATGTTCCATACATATTAGTAACTCCAGCCGGTATTTCAGGCGCCTTTAAAAGGCTTGTACATTTTGAAAATGTATAGCTCATATCAATAATTGTGTCAGGTAATTCAGGTGCCTCCACCAAACTTTTGCAACCGGCAAATGCACCTCCTATATATTCAACTCCTGTAGGGATTACAGGTGCAGTAGTCATGCTGACACATTCTCTGTACAAATCAACAGCCTCTGTCACCGCTTCCCCTGCTATAGTTCCCAACATATTTTCAAATGTTGTTCTTGTGGCATAATCCTCCACATTAAGGTGAACACGCCAATGGTCCTTATAATATTCATATTTGTACTGACCGTAGAAATATAAATCTTCATGGCCTGCCTGATTTGGCATTTCATCTCCCTCTTTTAACTCCTCTCCGGTAGCAGCCACAATATAAATGCCACCTGGCGGGATAATGTCGCCATGCTCTTCCTCTTCTCCTACCATATCTTTTGATGAAGGCTCCGTCGCATCCTCCATCGATTCAAATGTAGTCTGATATTCATCAACATATTCTTTGTCTCTGCCGCAGCCATCCAACGCACCAACTACTATGCCAACTGTCACACCTACTACTGCTGTTATGGCAGCTATAATCGCAGCAATTACTTTTCCTGATATACCTGCAACAGCAGCCCCTGCGGATGCTGTTGTAGCTCCTGTTGATGCTGTCGCACCTGCTGTCACGACTCCACCTGTAGTTGCTGTCACAGCTCCTGTTGATGCTGTCGCGCCTGCTGTCACAGCTCCACCTGTAGTTGCCATCACCGCTCCCGTTGCTCCTGCTGTCTCTACCGCCGATATACTACCTACTGACGACAAGTTACCTGTTAGGGCAGCTCCTGTTCCTGCAACAGCTGATGATGCCACCTTCACACCTGCAACGTATCTGTATGCAAGAAGTAAAACAGGTACCATACCGAAGCTATATAACTTCGTTCCCTGTGTTTTTTCAATATTAAGTACTGCTTCCTTTATAGACTTTCTCGCATAATTCAGTCTGCTCTTTATGGTTCCTTCTGAGCATTCCATCAGTATGGCAATCTCTTTTACTGACATTTCCTCGAAATAGAAACACTGCACTGCCAGCTTCTGTTCAGGGGACAATTTATCTATGACATCACCTATTATTCTCTGGTGTTCTTTATTGTCCAAAACAGACTCTGGTATAAACATTTCATTATCATCTGCCACTGTATCAAATATAAATTCTTCATTTCCCTCACCGTCATCTGTCGGCGTTTGAAGTATCTCTTTTCGATACTTATGTATATATCTGACACATAGATTTGTCGCTATTCGTCCAGCCCACACATAGTATGCCTGTGGGCTCTGAAGTGTACCTATACTGTTATATATCTTTATAAATGTCTCCTGCAGCATATCCTCTGTAGTATGATAATCCTGCACTATGTCATATATTAATTTGTACAAATACTTTGATGACAGATTGTATATCTCTGTATAGCTTTCAACATTTCCCTGCTGTAATCTCTCGATATGATAATATAACTGTTCATCCTGCTTTGCGTATTTTTCTTTATTCATTCTGTTTTCTCCATATAGTCCGATTTTAATATACACTGTATAACTTATTCTTTAATTATACTTGATATAAAGAAAGCTTCCAATGGATTTTACATTATTTTATTCACAATTTTTTCCAGCTCCTCTGCGCTAATCATATTCTCTGACAGCGCTCTGTATATAAGCCACAGCATATTATTATGAGAAACCTTTATATCATAATCAATAGGGACTTCTTTTTTCTCCTCATCCATTTAATCACTCCTTATAAAGTTTCCAACCACTATAGTCTACTATTTCTTTCTTCTACTTCTTACACCGAAGAAAATAGCAAATACAATTATAAAAATTGCTATAAAAGGATATAATGCTTGTCCAACACATGCAAATGTTTCCTTCAAGCCAACTAGTTTATCATCAGGATAAAGAACTGATAACTTGCTTGTTCTCTTTGTTACGAGAAGATAAAAAATCCCACCTGTTGCCGCTATTGCTATAATTGAAGTAATAACTGTCGCAACTGCGCCATACTGCGAAGCAAAAAGTATTGGCATGAAGCCACACAGCATAAAAATGAATAAATATCCCCAGCCCTTAAAAACGGCCTCCTTTTTAGTTACTGTCTGATAATCTCTGAAATATATTCTCTGATAAAACACTGAACCCAACATTACTGCACTTACTAAAAAAAATATTACTACCATTTTAAAATCCTCCTTGTACTTTCACTAATTTTCTTCTGTTACACTATTTACTTAATCCATACTCTCAATTTCCATCTATTATACTTCTTTCATTTTGTATTTTCAATGCTTTTAGCATATTTTTCATTTCCCATAGTCATATTCCATATCCTATAATCATAATAATTATAGGAGGTAATAACTATGGTTAACGGATTAGGTTATAGACTTCAAGAACAGCGTCAACTCTCAAAGCTGTCTCAGAAAGAAGTTGCTAGCGCAATAGGCATTTCCCCTTCCGTAATATCAAATTACGAAAGCGGTGAAAGAACACCTAGCGTTGAAATCCTTATGGCACTGGCCAGCTTATACAGATGTTCCACCGATTATCTGTTAGGATTGGACAAAAGCAACTGCGCTTCTTATATTGACACTTCCAACTTATCAGCTTCACAGCATAAGCTATTGCAAAATTTTCTTGAGAGCTTACAGTAGGTATATGTTTTGTTAAGAGCATATACCTGCTGTTTTTTTACGTCATACTTTCTTTTGCATCTTTTAAAAGATGGTGTATTACCTTTACTGCATTGATAGTAGACATGTCCTGTTTTTGCATATACAAATCATGTTCTAGCAATATGGCAATACTCTTTGCTTCATCTACTAACTCAGTTATTTTTTCAACATCCATATTTCTTACCTCCATTTGTAGTCTTATACTATATAGATACCTGAGGTTTTCATTTGGTTTTATAAAAATAAAAAAAGACATTTTAAGCCTATTTACAACCTAAAATGCCTTATATTTTGTTCTAATGAATATTTTTTTCGTACTTTGAAAATAGTTCTAGTGCATAATGTATTGTCTCTCTACGGCCATCACACATGCAAATGGCTATATCTGTTTATCCGGTGCTAATAGTAATTTATCTATTACCGGATGAATCATACTTGTTTCTAATATCACATTTATGGCGCAAAGTTTCTTTCCTGCGTCTTTACTTGAAGCACCACAATGATATGCCTGTTCTGTAGGCTCACCATAATCCAGAACTATCAATCTGTCATGGCAATCTGCATTCGACTTAATTCTAAGTGGCGGATATTCTTGTATAAAATCATTTACTACCGCCTTTGTCAAAAAACCTCTTTTCCCGTGACCGTTTTCCGTAAATAAAACCACTTCTACACCGGCATGCTTCTGCGATAAAAGCTGTAATGTCTTTGTATTCATATAATCATCCACTACATAAATACTCTTTTTTGCTTGCTGATATATATCTATGTATGCCGCATCTGCTTCGAACTTCTGTCCTTTGTAGATAACAAAATTTTTGAAATCCTTAGCTGAGACAAAGTTTTCATTTAGAGTAGCTATACTTCTT
>JAFSIA010000062.1 GCA_017440045.1 Lachnospiraceae bacterium | reverse complement strand
TATAAAAATGGAATGTCTATGGAACAGTGATGAAGTGTATTCCTATATTGATAAGAAGTGTGTTTGGGAATATATACCAGGTTTGCAAGAATATAGATTTGTACCGGTAAGTAATAATGTTTTGGCAAAAGCCGAAATCCCCTTGAATCTTTATCCATAACAAAGTATGCTAATTAAAGCATAAAAAATAGTAACATAATGTATTAACGAAAGGGGATAACATGATATACGAACTAGCAAATATAGATGATTTACAAACGATATACGATGTAGTGCAGCAGACAATAAAAACAATATATCCGAAATATTATCCACAGGAAGTAGTGGACTTTTTCTGTGAGCATCACAGCATAGAGGCCATATCAAAGGATATTAAAAATGGTGAAGTGAGTGTGCTTAAGATAGGTGGAAATATTGTAGCGACAGGGTGCTTTGTCAATGACCATATTACAAGAGTGTATGTACTGCCGGAATTTCAGAAGAAGGGCTATGGTACATTTATCATAAAAAATATAGAAGAAAAGATTAGTGCAAAATATGATAAAGCATATTTGGATGCATCTTTGCCGGCAGCAGCACTTTACGAAAAGTTGGGGTTTGCAACTATAAAGCACGATCGTCATCTTGTAGAAAATGGAGTCATACTTGCCTACGAAGTCATGGAGAAGGAACTTCATAAAGCTTCTACAAAGATAAATTATGATGGAAGAAAGTTTATACCTAAAATGAATTCTGAAAATGGTGAGGTAAGTGAGCAGACTGTATTTTTGTATCATCAAAGCGGAAGTCTTTTATGGGCGGAATATAGCGGTGGAGATATATTGAAAGGTTCATTAATAGGCAATGTTTTAGATAATGGAGAGCTCGATTTTGTATATCACCATATGAATAGGGATATGCAGATAAAGACAGGTAAGTGTCATAGTGTGCCATTGTTGACAGAGAATGGAAAAATAGAACTGTCAGAGCAATGGGAGTGGACAAGTGGAGATTTTTCAAAGGGAGAGTCGATTTTGATAGAAATGTAGAGAAAGGAATAGATATGATATACTTATTATTAATGCCAATTTTATCAACACTTATACAGTTTCTTATAGCGGGATGGTTTTATATTGATGTAACAAATTTGTGGTGGATATCGTATATAATGAATACGGGATATTGTATGTACGATTGTTATAAGCTAAAGCAGGCAAGATATTCAGTAGATAAGTTTATTATGGTATCTGTTTTGTTTGTTCCGTTGTATATTTATAAACGAATGACTTTGGTAAAAGGCAATAAGTGGCTTTTTACAGCTATATGGATTACAGTTTTTGTTGCAGATTTATTGATACCAAATGCATTATGGGTAAAGGCTTTAGAAATGTCAAATCCAGCTATGATAAATGCAGTTAAGGAAGATTCATTTGCCCAATATACGGATATTGAGATAGGTGAATTATTCGAAGGTACCCTTGATGAATATGAATGGGATACATATATGGGTATGAATAGACGAATATTAGTAAAAGTAAGCGGAAGACTAGAAGGAGAACATTTTGAGGTTGTTTTTGAAGTAAATATGGACTCTTCTTTTAGTATTTCGTATATGAGTTGGGCTGGAGTAAGATATTCAGATGATGAAACACATTCTGTTATTGAATACTTGTATGAAAAAGTGAATGAATAGGGTTATATAATAGAATTTAAAAATAAGCAAAGTGAACAATTTAACAAAGGGATGATACTAATAAAAAGCAGCTTTGGCTGCTTTTTAAATATCATTATGTGCAAATGTTTACAAAAGTTATGTAAAAGCAAGATAAAACAACAAATTCACTGGCGCTTCTTCCTTGTAAAACCCCCGAAAATATGCTATAAATTAATCGATACAAAAACTACAGAGAGGGATAAAAGATGAATAACATAGAAAAGATTACAGAGCAGGAACTCCAAAAGGCCAGAGAAATCTTAGTGAAGATGAGAGACTATTATTATACAAAGATGGTAGGCCAGGTTAACCTTGGCACATCATTATTTGCTACGCTTATGTGTAATGGTCACATATTGCTTGAGTCGGTGCCGGGACTTGCGAAGACAACAGCAGCTAAGACAGTGACAGAGGCTGTCAATGGTACATTTTCCAGAATTCAGTGTACACCGGATTTGTTGCCAAGCGATATTATCGGAACTCAGGTATTAAATTATTCTACCAATTCGTTTGAAACTAAGCTGGGACCTGTTTATGCAAACTTCGTGCTGCTTGATGAGATTAACCGTTCAAGTGCCAAGACACAGAGTGCCATGCTTGAGGTAATGCAGGAGCATCAGGTTACTATCGGTGGAACTATGTACAAGATGCCAGAGGTGTTTACAGTTGTTGCTACACAGAACCCAGTGGAGCAGGAAGGTACATATTTATTGGCAGAGGCTCAGCTGGACAGATTCCTTTTGAAAGAGAAGCTAAATTATCCCAATATGGATGAAGAGCTGGCTATATTAAACAGAATAGAGAAAAATGTTTTTGATAAGCAGGCATCAGTTGTTGAGTTGGCAGATGTAGTATATTTGCAGCAGTTAGTTAAGAGAGTGTATATAGATGACTCTATTAAGAAGTACATAATAGCAATAATAAATGCCACAAGATATCCAAGAAACTTTATTGCGCCAGAGCTTGCAGAGTACGTTACAATGGGCTCAAGCACAAGAGGTGCCATTGCACTTATGGAAGTGTCAAAGGCTAGAGCTATAATGTGCTCGAGAAATTATGTCACACCGGATGATGTAAAGGCTCTTATTTACAGCGTACTTAGACACAGAATAACACTTAACTATGCAGCAGTGGCAGATAATGTTACGCAGGAGACAATTATCAGTGCAATATTAGGAGCAATTCAGACACCATGAAGATGAATTATGTAACAAAAATAAGAGCGAAGATAAGCATTAGTTCAAATAAAAAGAGTAGCAATATTTTTGATGGTTCATACAAATCTGTGTATCAGGGAAATGGTCTTGATTTTGAAAATTTGAGAGAGTACACACCGGGAGATAATATAAGAGATATCGACTGGAAGGCCACATCCAGAAGCGGCAAGGTACTGATTAAGAGATATATTGCGGAGAAAAAGCACAATATAATGCTTGTGTTTGATACAGGAAAAAGCATGTCCGCCCATACAGATAGTATGCAGCTTAAGAAGGATATTGCACTTAGCGCAGGCGGAGTAGTGGGCTGTCTGGCGGCACAAAATGGCGATAATGTAGGTGCTATCTACAATAGAAATGGTAAGATTCAGTTTTATCCATTTAGAACAGGACTTGCTAATATTGAAAAGATTCTTACAGAGTATGATAGAGAAGTGTTTGATGACTATGAGACAGATATAGAAAAAACACTTGAATACATCGTGAGAAATATTAATAGAAAAATGATAATGTTTGTGGTAACTGATGCCACAGGAATAGCAAGCATCAGCCAGAACACGTTAAAAAAGCTTGTACATCAGCATAATGTACTTTTTATCAGCATTGATGATGCAAAGATTACAGAGGGAAAGGCATTTGATGTAGAGAAGGATTCATACATTCCTGATTATATTTCTGCAAACAAGGAGTTGTTGGCCATGGAGCAGAGTATTAGGAAGAATCTTGACGAGGACAACGAAAAGAAGCTTTTGCAGAATAGAATTGTCAGTGTTTGTATAGATAATGATGAAGAAGTTGTAGACAAGATAATCCAGTTGCTGGGAGGACATAAGTATGCCAATAACCGTTGAGTTACAGGATATGCATTCCTATTCAATTATAACAATAGTAGTCGCAGTGACACTTTTGGTGTTACTTCTGGCAGCCACCATTGTCATAATAGTAAAAATAATAAAGAAAGATTCAGTTAAGTCTAAAGCAATAGAAATCACGCCGGAAAATCGTGAAAATATAAAGCAGAAATATTATAGGCAGCTATATAATTTAGAGCAAAATTGCCATGGTGGTAAGCTGTCTAACAGAAAGGCTTATCAGGAGCTTAGCAAGATAGCCAGACACTTTGTGTATGAGGCCACAGGTATAAAGGTTCACAATTACACATTGGAGGAGATAAAGCAAACAAACATATCAGGTCTTTATTCAGTTATAAGTGAATGTTATATGCCTGAGTTTGCCATAGATAAAGACGGTGATATATATGGCTCAATTAATAAGACAAGGAAGGTAATAGAAGAATGGAATTAATGAATCCTTGGATTATATATGTTGGAATTGTCGTTTTGATTGTATTAGCTGTTTTCAGATTGAGAATAAAATCCTCATACAAAGAGGGGAAGAAGGTCGCCAACACAAATCTTGTGGAGGAGACAGAGCTTTATAAGAAGTTAAAAAGACAGTACAAAATATTTGGAAATCTGGCACTTGCAAGTCTGTTGCTTGCCATTGCATGTGTCTTTATTTTGCTGTCAAGACCAGCCAAGGTGGAGCAGGTTAACACTGAGCTTAGAAACAGAGATATATTCCTTTGCATGGATATTTCAGGCTCTATGGACGGACTAAATTTAGAGATATGCGATAAGCTTAAGCAGGTTGTAAAGGAGCTGGATGGTGAAAGATTTGGTGTGACAATTTTCAATGCCAAATCAGTTTTGTTGATACCACTTACCAATGATTACGAGTATGTTTTAGAAACATTGGATAAGCTGGAGAAATCGTTTGAAGCCAGTATCCAAATGGAAGAAACGGATTATGATGTCCCGGATGATTTTGATTATGAGCTGTATTATTACAAGTATGAAGGAACACTAAGTGATGAGGGAAGCTCGCTCATAGGAGATGGCCTTGCTTCCTGCTTATACAATTTCCCTGATTTGACAGAGAATACGGACCGTTCAAGACTAATAATATTCACAACAGATAACCAGTTAAACGGAACACCTTATGTACCACTTGAGGAGGCAGCAAGGCTTTGCAAGAAAAATGATGTAAAAGTTTTTGCTATTGCACCAGAGAATGTGACAGATGAAGAGGTGTTTGAAAGCAGTGTTTTGGGCACTGGTGGTAAATATTATAAGGCAACATCCACAGATATAATTGATGAACTTATTGATGACATTGAAAAGACTGAGAAGTCTTCATTAAACATTGTGGAGACCATTGTTTATGACAAGCCTGAGATAGTGTTTGTGTGTATGTTGATTTTTGTGGCAATATATTTTGCTCTAAGTAGAAAGGTAAAGCTATGATTATAAATCCGATTATCCCAATGTGGCTTATGGGAATAATATGCGTAGTATTACTGCTCTTTAAAAAGAGAGGCGTATATCATTTCATAAGACAAATTTTGATAGTGATTTTAATATTTGTAACTAATATGAGAATAATGATTCCGGGTGACGATGCTAAAGCAGTGACTACGAATGTAGACATCATGTTCGTGGTGGATAATACCATAAGTATACTTGCAGAGGACTATAATGGAGATGGCAGAAGAATAGATGCGGTGAAAGCAGACTGCAAGTACATAATGGAGCAGTTTCCGGGTGCATCATACTCAGTTGTATCCTTTGGCAATTCAGTTGAGAGACTTATGCCATATACAATAGACAGCAATATGGCATATCAGGCAATAGATGTACTAAACGGACAGACGGAATATTATGCCAACGGCACATCCTTAAATGACGTTATGGCCAAAATGAGTGGCATAATGAAAAATGAGAGAGACACATTTAAGATAATATTCTTTATAAGTGATGGCGAGATAATGAACAGTGAGAAGCTAAAATCTTTCGAAGGTCTGGATGAGTTTGTGGATGCTGGAGCAGTATTGGGATATGGCACTAAAGAAGGTGGTGCTATGAGACCGATTAAGTATGCCGGTGACGAGGATGAGCCTGAGTATCTCTATTATTATAATGATGATTATGACAAGGTAAAGGCTATTTCAAAGATAGATGAAGATAACCTTAAACAGATAGCGTCAGACTTTGATGTTGATTATGTTCATATGACAAAACAGTCTCAGATTGACGGCACCATAGAGAAACTGCAGGCAGAGATTATGGAGCATGCTGCATATGGCGAAGAGGATAGCAAAAATGGGTATACGGAAACATATTATTTTTTTGCAATTCCATTATTGCTTTTGATGATATTTGATTACATATATTACAAGAGAAAAGTCTAGGGGAGGAGGGTAAACATAAATGAAAAAAACTATTATTGCCAGCGTGTATGTGTTGGTGCTATTAGTTAGCTTTAAGCTTGCGTTTACGTACCTTTATAACGAAAGCATTATTGATGACTATGAAGAAAACGACTACTCCTCAGATGTGGACCCGCTGCTTTTTGCCAACTGGATTCAGCCATATTTGGCACATTACAATATGGGAAATATACATTATCAAAATAAGGATTACCAGTCTGCTATTGAGGAGTATAATCAGGCACTTGAGGAGAATCCAAGCAAAGAGCAGGAATGTTCAGTGAGGATAAATCTCGCTTTGGCAATGATTGCAACTCTGGGTGAGGACTACGATAGTGAGGAAAATGTAGAAGCTTCAATAGAGAAGCTGACAGAAGCAAGGAATGTGTTATTGCAGGATGGCTGTGCAACTGAGAATGGTGATGGTCACAGTGAGACTGCTGAGAAATTAAAAAAAGAGATAGATGATTTGCTTGATGAATTAAAAAAGAATCAGACATCACAGCCGAATAATAGCAATGACCCACAGGATAATCCTGATGACCCACAAAATGGTGATGACTACGAGCAGGATATAAAGCAAAAGCTGCAACAGCAGCAAAATCAATCATATCAGGAAAGAAACGAAATGCTTAATATGTATGATGAATTTGACAGTGATATGAACTTTGATGCTGACGGCCGAGTTTGGTAAAAATATATTGAAACACCCTCAACACGAGAAAAACTTGAAAATATACTAAAAATAATGTATAGTATATTTAGATTTTTGTGCGTGAAAATAATTTGGAGGGTGTTTTTTTATATGGAAGAAACGAAAAAGACGTATGATGATATATCTGCATATATAACAGACCGAGAGCAGATAGCGAATAAATATGTTATGCGATGTTTTAGCATAACAATGCTTATATATAGTATTTCATTTGTACTTAATATGCTTGGAATATTTGTTGTAGATAAAGCTATTATGTTAAAAGGTTACATACCGTCACTGATTATGTTTATCATGGTGTATGTAGCATCAAAGAAGGTTTCATTGTCAAATGAAAAAGTGAAATATGTTTTACTGCTTACAGTAGAAGTAGTTACAACCATAATGAGTGTGACACTTACATATCATGTGGTACTGGTAGCACTTATACCATTCCTTTATGCTACATTATATTCGAACAAAAGAGTCATGCTGTATGTTTATGCCATTACAGTTATTAGTACAATTGTTACTGTCTTTGGCGGATATTATTTTGGACTGACTGATGCCAATATGACACTTCTTACAACTACAAGCATAGACAATTATGTGGTAGATGGGCATTTTACTTTGACAAAGGTAAATGATAATCCTCTGTACACATTGACATTGTTCTTTATCGTACCGAGATGTTTGATATATATAGCTTACGCATATGTGTGTAACAACCTGTTTAAAATTGTAAGCGGAAGTATTGAGAGAGCGAAGCTTTCAGAGGAATTAAAAAGGGCAAAGGAGGAGGCTGAAAATGCTAACCGTTCAAAGTCTCAGTTCCTGGCGAGAATGTCTCATGAGATAAGAACACCTGTTAATGCAGTAATGGGTATGAATGAGATGATACTTCGTGAAAGCAAAGAAGAAAATATAAAAAATTATGCCCATGATGTGAAGGATTCATCAAAGGCACTTTTGAGCATTATTAATGAGATTTTGGATTCATCAAAGATAGAATCTGGAATGATGGAAATAGTAGATGTAAACTACAATATGGGAAGTCTTCTCCATGATTTGTTTAACATGATAAATGTGAGAGCTAAGGATAAAGGTTTAGAGTTAATATTCGATATTGACCCGTCTATTCCAAGTGAATTATATGGTGATGACAAACGTATACGACAGGTATTGGTAAACCTTCTTACTAATGGAGTAAAGTATACAAATCAGGGCACAGTTACATTGAAGGTTACATGTGATGTTTATGGAGAGAATGCAATCTTCCATTACTCCGTAGAGGATACCGGTATAGGAATCAAGGAAGAGGATATTGAAAGAGTATATGAAGCATTCCAGAGAGTGGATATGTCTAGAAACAGAAAAGTAGAGGGCACCGGTCTTGGAATGAATATTGCAACGCAGTTCCTGAAGTTAATGGGAAGTGAGTTGTTGATACAAAGTGAATATGAAAAGGGAAGTATATTCTCATTTGATTTGGAGCAGAGAGTAGTAAGTGATGAGTCACTGGGAGATTTCCATGAGCTACTTAAGAAGGCTGAGAAGGACAATGTATATGGAACATCATTTACAGCACCAGATGCGAAAATCCTCGTAGTGGATGATAGTAGTCTGAATCTTAAGGTTTTCACAAGTCTATTAAATCAGACAAAGATGCAGATATACGAGGCAGAGAGCGGAAAAGAATGTTTGGAATTGTTAAAGCAGCAAACATTTGACATAGTATTCTTAGACCATATGATGCCAGGCTTAGACGGAGTGGAAACACTTAAGATAATAAAAGAGGAAAAGCTATGTGAAGGTGTGCCAATAATTATGCTGACAGCCAATGCTATCATGGGTGATAGAGAGAAGTATTTAAGCTATGGCTTTGATGAGTTCCTTTCAAAGCCTATAATGCTAGATAAATTAGAGCAGATGATAATAAGTTTCTTACCTGAAGAAATGGTATTATTTGATGCAGGCGAGGAGAGTGAAGTAAATAAAGAAGCTGGTAAAAAGGCAGAAGAGTTGGAAGAGCTGCCAAAGCTTGACGAGTTTGATTTTAGTCACGCGCTTGGCATACTTCACGAGAAAGAACTGTTAATGACAGTGTTGGAAACTTTTTATGAGTCTGTAGATTCATGGAAGCAGAAGCTTTCGCTCTACTTCGATACAATTACACAGGAAGAAACTCTTAATTCATATCGTATAGAGGTACATGCCCTTAAGAGCTCAGCGGCAACAGTAGGTGCTCTTATGCTGTCAGGACTTGCCAGACTACTGGAGGTGGCAGCTATCAATAAAGATGTGGATAGAATTGTCGCCATGCATCCAATTTTGCTTAATGAGATGGACAAGCATAAGGAACGAATAGGTACAATACTTCCAAAAGAAGAAAAGAAAGAATTGGAAGTAGATATGGTGACCGAGAACTTAAAAATATTAAAAGTAAGTTTGAAAAATGATGATTATGATACTGCTGATTTAATAAGCAGTGAATTACAAAAGTATCAATACAGCAGTGATATACAGCCACTTGTGGATGAGCTTGCATCACAGATACTTCATTTGGAAATGGATGAAGCTGTCGATACTACAGACAAAATATTAGAAGCATTAGGAGACCTTGCATGAAAAAAGTATTCTTAATAGGAAAATTTAATACAATCTTTGAGGAAATCAACAACTACTTGGTTAACTATTTTAACGTACAGGTCTGTGTTGACAATCTCTATATGATGAAAAGTATCTTGAAGATGGGTACTCCTGATTTGTTTATTTTGGATATGTTAGGAATGGGCGAAGACAGGTCAAAGATTTTTAATGAGTTAAATTATAACTATCCAAAGGTTCCACTTATATGTTTGGAGGTTACAAATGAATTGGTGACCGAACAGGAGTTGGCAGCTATCGAAAATTACCGCTCATTAATAATGCCGGTAGAAAGCGAAATGATTGTCAAAGTGGCATGTGATCTTTTAAATATGAGCTATGACGCTGATAATAAAGTTATAGACGAGGAAAGGCATGATAGAAAGTGCATTCTTGCGATAGATGACAATGCTCTTCAGCTACGTATGTTAAATGAAATGCTTAAAGATAAGTATGATGTGCAGTTAGCTACATCTGCTATGAAAGCGTTAACACTTATCGGAAAACGTGTCCCTGACCTAATCTTTTTGGATTACGATATGCCAATGTGTGATGGTAAGATGACCCTTCAAATGATTCGTCAAATAGAGGAGGCAAAGGATGTACCAATAGTCTTCTTAACAGGAGTAAAGGATACAGAACACATAAAAGCAGTACTAGACCTTCACCCTGCCGGTTATTTGTTAAAACCAGCAAAAGGTGAAAAAATAATGGAAGAAATCGATAAACATCTGAATCAATAAAGTTGGATAATGAGAAGATGATAGACCATCAGAAGAGAGTGATAAAAGGGCTCTCTTCTGGTGGTTTTGTTTGTTTAAATCACTTATGCAAAATCTATTTTACTTCCATAATTCGAAATTATCTGTTATATTTTAATTATGTGAATAGTTTTTAATTGCGGAGGAGAAGCAAATGTCACTTTCTGTTTTTGTAATAGCAGATATATTACATCTCATTAAAATTATATTTCTATGTGATAAGCTTTTTATGTTTAAGAAACGTGAAAATAAACAAAAGATATTAATGATGATTGTAGCGACTATGTCGTGTATATCGATTGGTATATATTTAGGGGACAATGATGGCATTGAAACGATAATATATATAGTTTCTATATGTATAATGCTAATTTTTTTGTACAACGAAAAGATTTCCAGTATACTTATATCTTCTATATGGATTATAGTAATTATGTCTATGCTAGATTCTATGTCAGTTGTGTTAATGGATTTATTGAATGATTTATTTGAATATAATAACAAAGATGTGTCTAGAATTGGCGCAGCTTCCGTGTCGTTATTGGTTGTTTTTATATTTGCAAAAATATATAATAAAAAGTATAACGAAGGAATTAAAACTGTAGGAATAGGGAATATATTATTATTTACGTTGCTAACTTTTGTTGATATGCTAATCGTTATGGATATGGCATTTGTAACGCTTACTGAAAATCAAAGAAATTTTAGAATGATATACGCTATAGCATTTATATTAGCCATCCTAGGAATATTCCTTCAATTGGGTGCTGTTATTATGCTATTTATTCAGCGTAATGTTTACAAGGAGAAAAAGCTTGTTACAGAAAAATATCTAAACGAGCAAAAATATCATTACGAATATCTTGAAAAAAGAGAAACAGAAACAAAAAAATTTAGACATGATTTAAGCAATCATATGCAGTTGCTATCAGAACTTGCAAAGAAGGGAAATTACGACGAATTTGACAATTATCTTGAAACTATAAATATCAATATAGAAAAGTTCGCAAATTATAAAACCGTTCAAAATGGAATAGTAGATGCGATTCTTAATCAATATTATTCAAAAGCAAAGCAATATGGTATCGAAATGGAGATTAAGGGCAGATTTCCATTAGACTGCGCTATAGATGCATACGACCTGTGTACAATTTTCTCCAATGTGCTTAGTAATGCAGTGGAGGCTGCTATAGAAGCAGATGAAAAGGAGATATATGTCGAGTGCAGATACACAGAAAAGGATATAATAATAGTTGTTGAAAATACATTCAAGGATGAAGGACAATTCGGAGATGGCAAGATAAAAACGCGAAAAGAGAATGTGGATTATCACGGCTACGGATTGGAAAATATTAGAGAAAGTATAGAAAAATATAATGGTATGTTAAATATCAAAATAGATGGAAGTGTGTTTAAACTGACAATATTGTTTAATACATAGAAAAGAGGGAGTATGAAAATTGCAATCATTGATGATGATGGATATTGGAGAGAGTATACGGAAAATGTTGTACGCCAGTACTATAATAACGACGAATTACAAATAGACCTATATGAAAGTGCAGCCAAATATTTAAGCGACAGAAAGTGTTATGATGTGTCATTTGTTGATGTTGAAATGCCTGATATGGATGGTTTTCAAACGATAACACAGGCTAGACAATACAATCGTGAGGGCATATTTATAATCTTAACTACCCATAATGAGCTTAGCAGAAAAGGTTATATGGTTAATGCATTTAGATATATACACAAAACTGGTATGGAAGAGGAATATTATGAAGCATTGAAAGCAGTGGATATATTGCAGGGTAGAAATGAAAAAATTAAAGTCAAAGTTGTTAATGAAGGACAACAGGAGCTAACTCTTAAAAATATTATTTACATTGAAACTGAAAAGCATAATATTCTGATTCATACTTTACATGGTATTATTAGATGTAATAACACTATGTCAGATATGGAAGAATTATTGGCAGGAAAATGGTTTTTCAGATGTCACAATGCGTATATCGTTAATCTGGATGAGATTATAGATGTAAAAGATACGATAATATGTATGAGTGACGGTAGTGAGATAGATATATCGCAACGAAAATTATGGAAGTTTAAGGAGGCATATATGAAGAGAAGGTTTGAATGTGCCAATGCTTAAAAAGGTCACAAAGTGCTTTTGAACTATCACTTATGCAAAATCCACTATCACTTATGCAAGATGGATTGAAGTATGAGTAGTGATGGTGTAGAATAAAATAGGTTTAATGGTAATAATTTTAGTGTGTGTAGTAATTTAAAATACACTTTAAGGCAGTAAAACAACTAAAATATAAACTAAGGCGCTAATTAAAGGGGGTGAAAAATGATGAAAGGGAAAATAGATAAGTATGTATTTGTGTCTGTGGCATTAGTTACATTTGTATGTCTGATATTACCAGCTGCAATGGCATTGTACAGTACATATGTTAGCTATGATCCAGCATGGCCTATGGCAGTTGCAATTTTGGTTTATATGATTATGGAACCGATTGTATGTGGAGCAGTTGGAGTATTGTATGCATTAAAGGATAAAAAACCTATTATTATTCTTTTGATTATGCTTGTAAGCGATATTATATTAGGCTTTACGCTTCTTGATTCAATCGGATTGCATATTATATTTATACCGTTAGTAGTGTTCTGCCTCGCATATGTATTTTCATATATGTATTGTAAAACAAGCAATAAGAAAATTGAGCTAAATTAAATATGTGTGTTTTTGTTCCTTCACATATTAAGTCAAGACATTTGCTTATATGTGGAGGGACATTTGTGTGTAATAGAGCAAAAGGAGGGTTTACCAATGAAAAGAAAGTTATTAACAAAGCATGGTGTTATGCTTATGCTTGCAGCAAGTATGTTGTCACTAATTGGCTGTAGTAAAGCTGATGATAATTCTAAGCAGCCAGACTCAGCAGATAACAAGTCATCTGTGACAATAGAGGAGTTTTATCCAATAAGCAGTATTGCTGACTCATATACTTTGGAAAGAGAGTATATGGAAGATGATGAATCGTCTAACAAGGAAACAGTATATGGCGGAAAAACATATTCAGGAGAGTATGCCTTAGCTTCTAGTGAAAAGGACACAATATTTATTGCTGATTATGAGGGTGATAATGGCGCATACATAGAAGTAAATGGTGTAAAAAAAGAAATTAGCGTATATCATATAGAATCAGTAGGTTTTGTCGATGTTGACGAACGCGATGAGTATAAAGAGATTGTTTTATATGATTTAGGTCCAAGTGCTGATCCAACTCTTAAAATATTTAGATTCTGTGATAACACAATCTATGATTTGGGAGAATATCGTGGAAATGATTACGACAATATTCTCTTTGATAAAGAAGGTAAAATAATTGAAGGCAATGGATATATTGATTTTGTTGAACAACAAATTATTACAGAATATTTTGATGTGACTACAAATAAAGCTACAAGTGTAGACTATAGTGCAGCAATGAATAAAACGTATAAGCTGTCAAAGGATTTAACAGTAGCATTTTGTGAGACAGAAAACGAAAATTTAGAAGAAGCACAAATTAATCTTGATAATATCATCGAATTAAAGTCAGGACAGGAAATAAAACTGGTAAAGGTGGATTTATCACGTGATTTATATTACGTAGAGTTATCTGATGGCAGAAGAGGGGTATTTACCACACACTTAGCTGGCTAGTGCAGTCACAAGGTAACTGACAAGTAAATAGAAATCTTATGTAATACACACATCTAACAAGATTTTTTAAACCTCCTATGATATAATAGTCATAGGAGGTTTTTATAATGCAAACTTCCACTTATTGAAAACGCACAACTCAGAAAGGACCCAATATGATAAAATCAATATGTAAAGAAATGTGCGACCATTTGAATGGAGTGATTATATAATGGAAAAAAATATGACAGATGAAAACATAACAAAGCTTGCACATATTATTAGTGAAAGCAACAATATTGTATTCTTCGGCGGTGCGGGGGTAAGTACAGCCAGTGGAATTCCTGATTTTAGGAGTGCGGAGGGTTTATACAGTATGAAATTTAAGAGGACGTTGTCTCCGGAAGAACTGGTGTCTCATACTTATTTTGTCAGGTTTCCGGAGCAGTTTTTTGAATTTTACAAAAAGCATTTAATCTATCCCAAGGCAGAGCCAAATCTTTGCCACAAGGCGTTGGCAAGGTTGGAGGAGCAGGGCAAGCTCAAGGCAGTTATCACACAGAATATAGATGGTCTTCATCAGGCTGCAGGAAGTAAAAAGGTGTATGAGCTTCATGGCTCTGTGCACAGAAATTATTGTATGGACTGCGGTGAGTTTTTTGATGGAAATTATGTATTGAATGCAGATGGTGTGCCAAAGTGCGAGAAGTGTCAGGGTATGGTGAAACCAGATGTAGTGTTGTATGAGGAGGCATTAGATGATAAGGTTGTATCAGGTGCTATTAATGCCATTATGTCTGCAGACACAATGATTGTTGGGGGAACTTCCCTTATTGTGTATCCAGCAGCGGGGTTACTTAGATATTTCAATGGAAAGCATTTAGTACTTATAAATAAAACGGTTACATCAGCAGATAAGGATGCCGATTTGGTTATACATGATGATATCGCCAAGGTAATGTGGGAAGCAGTAGAAAGGAGTTAACATGCCAACATACAACAATTTATCTAAGGAGTTACAGAAACGTATAATTGAAGATAGAAAAAGTAATTGGGTTAACCCTTACGCATTTAAGGATGAAAATATTTTAAGGCGTGATATGGGGCATGATAAGCCAAATCTGTGGCGTCCGGCGTTTGTCAGGGACTGTGAAAAGATAATGCATTTGCCACTATATAACCGCTATGCAGATAAGACACAGGTGTTTTCCTTGTACAAAAATGATGACATTACTAGACGCTCACACCATGTGCAGCTTGTGTCCAGAATAGCAAGAAATATCGGTAGTTTGTTGGGCTTGAATATTGATTTGATAGAGGCGATTTCCCTTGGACACGATTTAGGACATACACCTTTTGGACATGCGGGGGAGAGAATGTTAAATAAATTGTATAATAGCCAGACGGGACGTTTTTTTAAGCATAACGTTCATAGTGTTAGAACATTGGATAATATATATCACTTAAACATTAGTTTGCAGACCATGGATGGTATTTTGTGTCACAATGGTGAGATGGAGCAGCAGCAGTATAAGCCTGTTTCTTATTGCGATTTTGCTATGTTTGATGAGAAGATGGAGACTTGTTATACGGATGAGAAGGCTGACAGAAAGCTGGTTCCAGCTACCCTAGAGGCATGCGTAATGCGTGTTTCAGATATTATCGCATATCTTGGCAAGGACAGACAGGATGCGGCTAAGTTAGGTCTCTTTGAAAAGACACCTACATATGCTAAGAGTAAAATTGGCACCCAGAATGCAGAAATAATTAACAACATGATTGTAAATATAGTTGAGAATAGCTATGGAAAAGATTATCTTAAGATGGATGAAGATTTTTACGAAGCATTCTCAATGGGTAAGAAGGAAAATTACAAGCTTATATATGGAAATGAAAAGGTTGAAAGTGTGTATGCAGAATCTATCAATCCTATGATGGAAGCAATCTATGAGAAGCTTTTAAAGGATATAAAGGAACACAACACAAATTCTGTAATATACAAGCATCATATTGATCATATAAATAGTTACACACAGTATTATTTAGATAAAAATCCAGGGGCTATGTCTTATCAGGATAATGAGCCAAATGATATTGTTGTAGATTACATTGCAAGTATGACAGATGATTATTTTGTGGACTTATACAAATATTTATTCCCAGAGGGAAAATTGGAAGTAAAATATATAGGATATTTCGATTGATTGGATTAGAAGATACATTGTATGTAAAAATGAGGTAACAAGTCTAAGCTTGCTACCTCATTAAAATTTTATCTTATTATTATAATGTTGCACCGAAATCAGATACGATAACCTGACCTGTGATAGCTCTCGACTCATCACTGGCAAGGAAGAGTAAGATATTGGCCACATCTTCTGGCATACAGATTGGCACTGACAAGTTCATGTGCTTTCTCATCTGACCAAACATATCCTGATTGAGAGTAGCTGGATCAGTCTTTGCCATAGGTGTAGCGATAGAGCTAGGATTGATTGAGTTACAACGAATACCAGTACCGGCAAATCGCATTGCTGTGTGCTTTGTTAAACCTATTACGGCAGCTTTACTTGTAACATATGCAGCGCCACCTGTACCAAACTGACCTGCAACAGAATCAAGATTGATGATAGAACCAGAATTGTTCTTCATCATCTCCTTGACAGCGGCTCTTGTACAGTAGAGAGTTCCCTTTGTGTTGATACCAAGTACCCACTCGAGGTCCTCATCCTCGTAGCAATCAATTGGCTTAAGACCAGCTTCAAGTACACCGGCATTATTAACAAGTACATCAACTCTGCCATATGCCTCTACAGTCTTGGCAATAAGGTTTTCTGCGTCCTCAACCTTAGATACATCAGTCTGTACAACAAGTACTTCACCGCCATTAGCTCTGATTTCGGCAGCTACTTCCTCAAGCTGTGGAAGACGACGAGCACTGATAACAACCTTAGCACCCTCCTTAGCAAATAACTTTGCAGCAGCAGCGCCTACACCTGAGTTACTACCTGTGATGATAGCAACCTTTCCGTCTAAACGTCCCATAAAAACGTTCTCCTTTCGTATATAAAATTTTTCAACAAAGATACATATATTATAGTTTGTTATAAGGGGAGAGTCAACGAATTAAAATGTAGATTATAGGATAAAAATATGTTACCATTAAGAAAATTAACGTAATAAAGAAAGGAGATTTTTCTCTATGAATGAAACACTTAGAACAATCGCTAATCGCTACTCTTGCCGTAGCTTTACAGGAGCACCTGTCGAAAATGAAAAGATTGAGGCTATTGCGTTGGCAGCAGTTCAGTCGCCAAGTGGAATGAATGTACAGCCATGGCAGATTGTAGTTATAAAAGACAAGACGCTGATTGATGATATGGACGCAACAACTATGGATATGCTTTCAAAGATGGACGATAAATCTTTGTATGAGCGTATTGCTGGCAGAGGTGGCAAGATTTACTACAATACACCATGTATGTTTATGATAGCTAAAAAAGAAGGAACGGATTTGGACTGCGGCATCGTTGCAGAAAATATTGCGTTAGCAGCTAGTTCTCTTGGACTTGGAAATGTAATATGTGGTCTTGCGAGATTGACATTTGATTCAGAGAAGGGACAGGAGTATGCTGCTAAGATAATTCCTGAAGGTTATGAATTTGGCATGACAGTACTTGTAGGATATGCCACAAACCCAGAGGGAACGCCTCATGAGCCAGATATGTCAAAGATTAAGTATATAGGATAGGTTAGATATAAAGAATAAGAGCCAATGAAGAAAAATCTTCATTGGCTTTTTTAGTATATTTAAAATTAAAGTCAGAAATATGAAGATTTGACATTTAAGAGAAGTTTTTGGGACTGCAAAGCTGTTATTTTATATACATAAGTAACCTGGCAATAATGTTTTGAAAGGAGGCATCTATATGGCAGATGTATGTGTATTAGATAGTTTATATCATATTGTTGATGGAAGCGGAAATTATTATCGTGTCAATTCTAACGAGCAACTGGTTGTAGCTACTAATAGAAATGAAGCAGGCATCTTTAATTTTGTGGAAGCAAATCAGCGTATTGGTGGTGGTCGTAAAGCTCACTTTTATTCAGTTATTTCTATAGATGAGTATGAGGAGAAAGAATGTGTTTATGTAGAAGAAAACATAACTACATTTCCAACGAAAGCGATGACTGTAGCAGAAGAAGAGGATTATTATGTTGTATCAGAACAAGTGGCAAGCGAAAAAAATAATAAAGTTTCTAAGTCTAGTATGGACTTGCCATATGATTTGAGAAAAATTGACTGGTTAGAATATATGACTCATTTTGCTTATGTGGCATCGGCTACGAAGGACTACCATCAAGAGCTAAATGAACAATTGTCAAAGGTAGATATGGAAATATGTGATATTATGCATCTTATTGAGCTATATGATCTAGGAATAGACGAAATGACTGATGTTATGGGAAAACTTAAGCAGTGTAGAGAATATCGAAGAGATATAAAGGATGAGATGCATAATATAGAAAATTTCAAAAAGTATCTTGGTACAACTGATAACATTGCTAAGGCAAAGTCAGGAGTTAAGCAGATAGAGAAGCTTCAGTACAGAAAGTATACTCCAAGAATGTTGGATGAATTATTTTCAGATGATTTAAATGAGACAAAGCGAAATAACAGATTATGGGATGAGTGTGACGAGAGTAATCAGGACGCTTTTATGAAAGAAGAAACTAAGGAGGAAGCATATATGAATATTGGTCAGAGAAAAGAAACATTGTATGATAACAAGAAAAATGATTGGATATCGTTTGCAGTGGAACAAGCAGAGTTTTATGCTAATGCAGGTCAATATATGTGTAATTTAAAGTTAGATATAAATGAACTTGATGAAAAGATAGAGTCAGTGCTTGAAAATATTGAGAATGCTAGTTGTAATGCTGCTCAGGGTTATAAAGTTTTTAAAGAGCTTAAAGATTTAAGAAGCACACGCAAAACAAAGGAAGAGGAGTTGAGTTTACTTATTGCTATAACAAAAAATATAGATTGTATGTCAATGGCAGAGAAACTGGTAGCAGTCATAAAGGGGAGTAATAACGTAGCTGTATAACAAAATGTTTAGCATATGTTTTTTATTGCGAAATTCTATGATTTACATTATACTTTAGCAATGAATGTAGAGGAAAAAACACGGAGGAAAAATATGCTTTACACATACCCTGATTACTACAAAGAATTTAAGTGTATAGCCGATAAATGTCAGGACACCTGCTGCGCTGGCTGGCAGATTGTCATAGATGACGAGGCGTTAAAAAAATATAAAGCAGTTCCGGACAATCATCCGTTTAAAGAGAGACTTAGTAAGTCAGTTGATTGGAAGGAGAAGATTTTCAACAGAGATAAAGAGCGTAGGTGTCTGTTTTTAAATGACAATAATCTATGTGATTTATATACAGCCCTCGGTGAAGAATCTTTATGTAAAACTTGTACCAGATATCCTCGACATATAGAGGAACTGGAAGAGATACGAGAGGTTTCGCTGTCTATATCATGTCCAGAGGTGGCGCGAATAATTTTAAGTAAGAAAGAGCCGGTGTCCTTTTGGAGTGAGGAAACTGATGAGAATGAGTACTTTGAGGTTCCTGATTATTTATTGCAAGGTATATTGCTGGATGCCAGAGATGTTATAATTGGCATTCTGCAGGATAGAAGCATTGATATAACTCTTAGATTAGCATATGTTTGGCAGATGGCAGTGGATATACAGGATGCCCTGGATGAAGGCATGACATTCACCTGTCAGGATATATTGGAAGAGTATAGCGCTAAGCTGCCAAAGACTAGGGTAAAACAGAAAATAAAGCGATTTTTTAATAATAAAAAGAGACATTATAAAACTTCTTTAAAAATGTTTAGAATGCTCTACAGATTAGAATTGCTAAACGAAGAATGGGCAGTAAGGACGGATGATGGGGCATTGACGCTATATGGCAGGGACGAAGAGGATTACACAGAACTGTCAGATGAATTTGACAGATGGCTGGTAGAAAATATGCCAAATTGGCAGATTCAAATTGAGCAGGTAGCGGTATACTTTATTTTTACTTATATGTGTGGTGCAGCCTATGATGGAGAACTGGCATCTAAAGTAAAAATGTCCGTTGCAGCAGTATTTTATATACGTGAGCTTTTGATGGCTCAGTGGGCTAATAATGGAAGAAATATTACCTTTCAGGATATAGTTGATGTGACATACAAATTTTCAAGAGAGCTGGAGCACTCGGATATAAATCTTGAGGAGTTAGAAGCTTGTATGAATGAAATATAAAACTAATAAAATGTAGAAAATCTTTGAGCAGAATTAGTATAAGATATTGGAACAATAAGAGGAGAGAAGCTTAAGTTTAAGCTCTCTCCTCTTATGGGCTAAAAAAGATTATATGATAACGCCTATTTAATTAGATAATTTTATACGCTCTCGAATTCCTCAACAATTTCTTTTTCAGGTGCAGGTGTAAGTAAGCTTACAACTACAATAGTGATGCTTGATAAGATAAATGCTGGAAGTAATTCGTAGATAGCCCATGCACCACCCATTGGAGCAATAAGGTACTTCCATACGAATACCATTACACCACCTACAACCATTCCTGCCAAAGCACCATACTTGTTTGAACGCTTCCAGAATAATGCAAATAACATTACTGGTCCGAATACGGCACCGAATCCTGCCCAAGCAAATGATACAATCTTGAACACTGAGCTGTTAGGGTCCCAGGCGATGATAACACCGATGATTGCAATGAACATAACAGTAAGTCTGGCAGCTCTCATTGAAGCCTTTTCTGAAAGCTTCAAACCAAAACAATCAACAAGCAGATTTTTTGATACGCTTGACGAAGCAGCAAGAAGCTGTGAATCTGATGTTGACATTGTACAGGCAAGAATTCCTGCAAGGATCAATCCTGCCATAATGATTGCGAAGAAACCATTCTCACTAAGGAGCATAGCAATCTTTATAATCAATGTCTCTGATTCAGAAGAGCCAACAAGTACATCTACAGCACCTGCCTTTGACATAGAATATCCTATAATACCAATGATAATGGCAATAAACATAGATATAACAACCCAGATAGTGGCAATTCTTCTTGACATTTTAAGCTTGTTTTCATCCTTTATACCCATAAAACGAAGTAATATGTGAGGCATACCAAAATATCCAAGACCCCAAGCCATTGCCGATGCAATGTTTAATCCGCTGTAAGCAGAAGAAGTACCTGTAACAGGGTCATGTGATGAAAGTAATGATAAATATCCGTCTAAGGATTTTGCATTGTCAATAACAGCATCCAATCCGCCAGCTACATTTATTCCAAATATCACTACAATGATTAATGCAAGTGTCATAACAATACTCTGAATAAGGTCAGTGGTACTTGCAGCAAGGTATCCGCCAAGTGCAGTGTAGGCCACTATGATAACTGCACTGGCAATCATTGCCGGAATATATGGAATATCAAACAATGTTGAGAATAGCTTTCCGCAAGCTGAGAAGCCTGAAGCTGTGTATGGTACAAAAAAGATTACAATAAAAATTGCAGCGATAGCCAATAAAGCACGGCTCTTATCTCTATAACGATTTGAGAAGAACTCTGGAAGTGTTATGGAGTCGTTTGCTTTTGCAGTGTAACGACGGAGTCTCTTTGCGACGATAAGCCAGTTTAAGTATGTACCGATGGCTAAGCCAATAGCTGTCCATCCTGCTTCTGAAAAGCCGGAAAGATAGGCTACACCAGGCAATCCCATCAACAGCCAGCTACTCATATCTGATGCCTCTGCACTCATAGCTGTTACGATAGGACCGAGCTTACGTCCTCCTAAATAGAAATCGCCTACGTTTTTATTCTTCGAAGAAAAGAATACACCGATAGCGACCATTGCCAGTAAGTAAATAATAATTACAGTTAATAATCCGATGACTGTACTGCTCATCTTTTGTCTCTCCCTTTTCTATATTATATGTAAAAAACTTTTCACCAAAGTATAACATGAGGAGACGGAAACTGCAATTATATTGATAAAAGTTTATATTGTTTATTGAACTAAAATCTTCTATAATATTAGTTACGCAAGGATTATGTACGGTTTACATAAGACAATGTTGTAATAATCGTTTTATATAAAAGAGGTGTACTAATGATTACAATAAAAGAATACAGAGGACATATTAGAAACTGGGAAGCTCTTTGTGAGGAGTTAGGAGTTGATACCACTCTTAGCCGCAGGGAGCGTGAAGATGCAATACTTATAAATTCATACAAAAAGTGGGGCTATGATTTGGCATCACATATTCACGGAATGTTTGCATTTGCATTGTGGGATGATGAAGAAAAAAAGCTTTTTTGTATAAGGGACCAGTTTGGTACAAAACCATTCTATTATTATGAGACTGCAGAGGGAAATCTGCTTTATGGCACTATGATTAGGCAGATTATGGACAAGCCCGGTTTTGTTAAGGAACTAAATGAAGACCTGCTACAAATTTATATGAGTCTTACCTATATACCTGGTGAGGAAACATTTTTTAAAGGCATTAAAAAACTTCTTCCAGGTCACTACCTTGTGTGGCAGGATGGCAAGATAGATATAACTAGATACTGGACTCCTAAGTTTAATCCTGATGATAGCAAATCATTGGAGGATTGGGCTGATGAAATACATGAGACTATCAAAAAAATAATGCCAGAGGTAAAGAGTGAGGATGAGTACGCAGAGTCATTCCTCTCGGGAGGTGTGGATTCATCATATGTACTTGCAATGTCAGATGTAGAGATGACAGACTCATGTGGATATGAGGAAGAACGTTTTGATGAGTCGATTCTCGCTAAGCAGACGGCAGATATATTAGGTCGTGGAAACAGAAGATGTCTCATTACTCCGGAGGAATATTTTGATATTGTGCCATATGTTATGTACAACATGGAGCAGCCACTAGGAGATGCATCAGCCATAGCATTTGCCCTTGGTTGTATAGCTACAGCGAAGAATACTAAATTGTGCTATTCCGGCGAGGGTGCAGATGAATTTTTCGGTGGCTACAATATGTATCGTAATGCAGAGAGATACGGAGATAATTTAAAGACATTCTATGTAGGAAATACAAACATTATGAAGGAAGATGAGAAGCAGAAGCTTCTTAAAGATTACAAAGAAGGAGTGCTTCCTATCAATATAGTAAAAGATTTGTATGAGGAGATGGAAGGATTAGACCCACTCTCTAAAATGTCAAACATTGATATTCAGATTTGGCTTGAGGGTGATATTTACCTAAATGTTGATAAGATGAGTGAGGCGGCTGGTTTAGAGATTCGTATGCCTCTTACAGATATGAGAATTTTTGATATAGCTTCCCGTATGCCTTCTAAATATAAAGTAAATGATGAGCAAAATAAGGTGGCACTTCGTACAGCAGCAGCTAGAGTTCTTCCAGAGGAGATTGCCTTTAGAAAGAAACTTGGATTTATCGTACCTATCCGTATCTGGATGGCAGATGAGCGATACAATCAGGATGTGCAGGCAAAGCTTAAGAGTGATATGGCAGCTGAATTCTTCAATTTAGATGAAGTGGATGCAATCTTTAAAGAATATATTGGAGGTAACTCGGATAATTGGAGAAAGATTTGGACTATTTATACATTCCTTGTATGGTATGAAGAATATTTTGTGAAGAGATAATACTTTGATAATCAAATTGACAGTATTAATGAAAAAATGATATAATGTCACTATGAATTTGAACGTATAATTTATATTTTGTACAGAAAAGAGGAAATTACTATGGAGAAAAAAATTACAGAAAAGGCACGTTGTAATTATTATGCTATGATGTGTCATACAGTTGTTACAGCAGTATTAATACTAGCTTATGCTATTGAAGTATTTGCAAAGCATGATAGATCAATTGTTTATTTTATTATAATGATATTGTTAGGTGGTTTACCTGTTTTAATTGAGCATTTATTTTATAAAAAGGATAATGAAACAGAGAAGCTTAAGTTGTGCATTGCGTCTGGCTTTATAATTTTTTACGGATATTTATTATTTACAGCAAATAACTCACTTACATTTACATATGCAGTACTTATTATGCTTGTAATGTGTGTATTTAACAATCAAAAATATTCGCTTATATTTAACTCTGTTATTATTGTTTTAAATATAGTTCAGGTTATAATTGGTGCCAATACAAACAGCTTAGGATATACAAATCTTGCAGGTGCTGAGATACAGGTATTATTGCTTGTATTACTTTCTGCTTTTGGAGTTACATTGACAAGAACGCTTAGCAAAAATAGCGATGACAAGATGGCTATCATTGTGGCTCAACAGGAAAAGACAGATGCCCTTTACACAACTACTATAGAAACTGTTAATAAAATGACAGAAGATATCAATGATATGTATGTAAAGGTTAACGAAATATCAGAGACAGTTCAGTATACAAGAAATGCTATGGAAGAAGTGTCACAGGGTTCTGCTGATACATCTTCAGCAGTACAGAATCAGCTTATTCAGACTCAGAATATTCAGGAAAATCTCTCGGAGGTTGATAATGCAGCTGAGACATTGTTAAACGAGATGACTACAAGCAGAAATGAAATCGAGACCGGTAAGGTAAATATGGGCAATATGGTTGAGAAGGTTAATGAGTCTGTAGAATCGGGGAAAGAGGTTGCAGGACAGCTGGAGACTCTTGATGAAATGATTAACGAGATGAACTCAATTGTTGGTATTATTACAGGCATTACTTCACAGACATCTCTTTTAGCATTAAATGCAAGTATTGAGGCAGCTAGAGCAGGTGAGGCAGGTAGAGGCTTTGCAGTAGTTGCTAGTGAGATTTCTAATATGGCAACACAGACAAAGGAAGCAACAATACATATTACAGAGCTTATTGAAAATGTATCAGGAGCCATAAGAAATGTAGTTTCAGTTATCCGTGAGATGATAGAGGCTATTAATCTTGAAAAAGAGATTACAGTTTCCACAGAGCAGAGTTTTGTTCAGATATCTGACAGTTCGGATGTAATGAATGAAAAGATTGTTCGTTTGACAGAGATTGTAACAGAGCTTGTGAAGGCAAATACAGATATTATTGATTCCATTCAGACTATCTCAGGTGTTTCAGAAGAGGTTTCTGCTCATGCTACAGAGACATTTGATGCTGAGGAAAATAATGTAACAAAGCTTGGCGAGATTACAGAGCTTATGGAAGATTTAAAGGAACTTACTGCAAAGTTAAATTAAGTACAATGTTGTAATAATAAAGGTTATTATGAACCGACCCCCAAAAGTTAGAATAAAAGTCTAACGATTGGGAGGTTGGTTTTTTCTTTGTATAATTGGAAAGACAATATAGCAGGTATTTAAATAAATGGACAGACTTAAACCATAGTGTTATAATCATCATGTTGTGAATCTTGCATAGCAAGATATTCAAACGAAAGGTTTGGTAAATTTATGACAAAAAAATCTATTAAGAGTAAGTTGATTTTATTATTGTTTATAGAAATATTATTATCCGCAGGAGTTTTTGTAAGTTTATACGTATTACAAAGTGAAGGGATAATTAAGGAATTCATACGTGAGTATATGGGTACACAGGCATATACTGATGGTTTTGATGTAATAGCGACAATGATTATAGCAGCTGTATGTTTGCCGATAATTCTTTTAGTAGGTATTTTTGTGACTATAAAAATAGTTAAGCCATTAGTTAGAATAACAGCTATTGTCGACAAAGTTTCAAATGATGATTTGCAGGACAAGGAAGAATTGGTAAAGCTCTCAGAAAGAAAAGATGAAATCGGTCTGATTGCGAAATCTGTTCATAATATTAATGAGAATCTGCAAAATAATAAGAAAAATATTTCTGAATACGGTATTGAGCTTGAGCGAAGTAATCAAAATTTTAGTACGGAAATTGCAAAAATGACAGAGGTGGTTGATAATACGAATGTTGTTATGTCAGAGGTGTTAGAAAGATGTGCGGCACAAACTAAGGAAGAAACTGAGGCTGTTAAACAGATTTCAGATATTAATAAGGCCAACAGAGAAAACAGTTTGAGCATAGAAGAAATGACGGAGTCTATATCAAAGATAAATACGTTTGTTAATGATATAGAAGAAGTGATTGCTATTCTTTCAAAGAATAGTAGTAAAGCAGCTTATAATATTAGATTAGTCAATAATCAGGCAGATAAAACGAACAAACTGACAGAGAAGATTAATGAAACATTATCTTCCGTACAGGATATGGTATCTCACATAAATCTTTTATCTCGCAGCGCTTCAATAGAAGCTGCCAGAGCAGGTGAGAGTGGACGAGGATTTGCCCTTGTATCAGAGCAAATCAGACAGATTGCAGAAACTGCTACAGAGAGTGCATCTGAGATTGAGGGAATGGTAAGAGAACTCAGTGATGATGGACAGGAAAGAATGGAGAAGGTACAAGATTTAAGTCAGGATACAGCATTGCAGACTGATAAGATAAATGCTGTAAAGGATGCCATTGATGAAGTGAAGCCTAATATTGATTTAGTGTCTAAAGCTTCCGAGAAGATAGTAGTTCTGACAGCTGACATAGATAAATTAAAGGATGACTTAACTGCTGTTTTAGAGAGACTTTCATCTATTTCTAGGGAAAATGAAATGGTTATTGAGCAGACAATAAAGCTTAATATGCAAAGTATAGGTTAAGACTTAAATATAAGTTAGTCAATAAGTTAATAATAAGGAGATAATTATGAAGTCGAGAGAGAAATTTGGTTCAAGACTTGGTTTTATTCTAGTATCTGCCGGATGTGCAATTGGTCTTGGAAACGTATGGAAGTTTCCGTATATGTGTGGACAGTATGGCGGAGCGGCATTTATTTTAATATATTTAGTATTTCTTGCTATATTAGGTTTTCCTATTATGGTGTGTGAATTCTCAGTCGGAAGGGGCAGTCAAAAGAGCTGCGCAAAGGCGTTTACGGAGTTGGAGCCGAAGGGAAGCAATTGGCATAAATACAGCTATCTTGGTATGGCAGGTAATTACCTTCTTATGATGTTTTATACAGCTGTTGCAGGTTGGATGATATATTATTGCTATCGTTGTGCGACAGGAGAGTTTACAAATACAGTATTAACAACAACTCAGGTAGATTCTAAGTATACAGAAATGACAGGTTCGGCACCGACAATGATACTATGGACAGTTGTTGCTATTGTGGTATCGTTCATTGTATGCTCATTTGGATTGCAGAAGGGTGTAGAGAGGGTATCAAAGGTAATGATGACATGCCTTTTGGTTCTTATTGTTGCACTGGCTATTAATTCTATTCTTTTGCCAGGCTCAGGAGAGGGAATTAAGTTTTATCTCATTCCTGACATTGATAAAATGATTGAGCGAGGTATTGGAAATGTAATTTTTGCTGCTATGTCACAAGCGTTCTTTACATTGAGCATTGGTATAGGTTCTATGGCCATATTCGGAAGCTATATGGACAAAAAGCGCTCAATTGCAGGAGAGACAGTAAGTATAACTATATTAGATACATTTGTGGCATTGATGTCAGGCTTGATTATTATTCCGGCATGTTTTGCTTTTAATATTCCACAGAATGCAGGTCCATCTCTTATTTTTAAGACATTACCAAATATCTTTACACAGATGGATGGTGGTCGTGTATGGGGAACATTATTCTTCCTGTTCCTATCGTGTGCGGCACTTACAACAGTTGTTGCGGTATTTGAAAACATTATATCCTTTGCCATGGACTTGTGGAATTGGGAGAGAAAGAAAGCAGTTATTGTAAACCTTGTATCTATAATAGTTCTTTCGATGCCTTGCATATTAGGATTCAATATACTTTCAAATGTACATCCGCTGGGCCCAGGTACAAACATAATGGACTTAGAGGATTTCCTTGTATCAAACAATCTTCTTCCGCTTGGTTCTCTTGTATACATTTTATTTTGTACTAGAAAGAACGGATGGGGTTGGGATAATTTTATGGCAGAGGCCAACAGTGGTAAGGGTATGAAGTTCCCTTCATTGTTAAGAGGATATGTTTCATACGTTCTTCCAATTATTATTATAGTTATTTATTTAAAAGGATACTACGATATGTTTAGTCCAAAGGGACTTGCGTACCTTGTTCCATGGATGATTGTGGCGGTGGCACTACTTGGTATGATTGGATGGTTTGTTTTTGGAAAAAGCAAGAAGAAGGAAGATGTGAAGTAGACTTTGAGGTGAATTTATGCCAGAGAGAAGGGAAAGTGAATTACTTTCAAATATGAAATTAAGATTGGAAGAGGATGGAAAAACAGCTGATATTTATATGTATAACTGTTTGGAATCTACCAATACAACTTTGAAAAATATGGCAAAAGCTGGGGCTGGACACGGGACTGTTGTTATAGCAAAAGAGCAGACAGCAGGCAGAGGCAGATTTGGCAGAAAATTTTTTTCACCTGCTGATACAGGACTTTATATGTCTATATTGATGGATGTTGAAGAAACTGGTATAAGTGACATAAGCTTGCTTACATGTGGCGCGGCAGTTATTACACTTCAAGCTATAGAAGGTTTGACAGGAATAAAATGCGGCATAAAATGGGTCAATGATTTATATATAGAAAGTAAAAAGGTTTGCGGAATATTGGCAGAAGGTGTGGTTGAACACACTACAGGCAAAATAAAAAGTGTCGTAGTAGGAATTGGTATAAATATTGATACAAAATGCTTTCCGGATGAAATAGAAAATATAGCCACGTCAATTTACAAAGAAAATACAACTGCAAATCCAAAAGATTTAGTAACATTGCTGGCTATGGATATTACAAAAAGATTTATGTCAGATGATGTCTTTAAGAATGATGAAAAGTATATGTCAATATATAGAGAGAATCAAATTCTTATAGGAAAAAATGTTACTGTTCATGGTGGAAGTGAGGTCTACGAGGCTAAGGTTGTTGATGTAGACTCAAAGGGCAGACTTATAGTAGAAAAGAGTGATGGAGTGAAGGAAAATCTTTTCTCAGGAGAGGTCTCTGTGAAGATGGAGGTATAAGAGTGGCAACTAAGAAAATAGCCCTATGTGGTTTGTTTGCAGCTATAACAGCCGTAGTTGCTCAGATATCCATACCAATTGGACCTGTTCCGATTAATTTTGCGGCTGTGTCAGTATTTATCGCAGCAGGTGTACTAGGTGGAAGATATGGAAGTCTTAGTCAAATGGTCTATGTGCTTTTAGGGGCAGTAGGCTTGCCGGTATTTGCTGGATTTACAGGTGGTGTCGGTCATATAGCAGGCCCCACAGGTGGATATATAGTTTCTTATATTATAATGGCTCTGGTGGCAGGCCTGCTCATTAGGAGTGGAAAGAAGCTATCTAACAAAAGGATAATATTAGGTCTTACCATAGGACAGATAATTCAGTATATTATAGGAACATTCTGGTATTGTTTTGTTACAAAGACACATTGGTTGTCAGCTTTAATGGTTTGCGTTGTTCCATTTATTATTGGTGATATTATAAAGATTATAATATCTACAGCAGCTATCAAAAAACTAGCTGTTCCATTTAAAATGATTATAAAGTAATACAATAATATGAAAATATAGAATATGGTGAATAATACATATAGAGGAGTATCCAAAATACAAAATGGATACTCTTTTTTCTATATAAAAAAGAAAGAAAAAATAAAAAAATGTGTTGACATATAAAATTAAATTGTGTACAATCTAATCACAACATAAAGATTGCGCGCAATACAATTTTAAACAACTTAGTGCACGGGTAACAATAGTTAACAATTAAGGAGGAATTGGATATGGAAACAATTTATGATTACAGCGTCAAAGCGAAAAATGGAGAGATGGAATCCTTGGAAAATTACAAGGGAAAGGTTCTACTTATCGTAAACACTGCTACAGGTTGTGGCTTCACTCCACAGTTTGAAGGCTTACAGGATTTATATGACAAGTACAAAGAACAGGGTTTAGAGATACTAGATTTTCCATGTAACCAATTTGGAAATCAGGCGCCAGGAAGTGATGAAGAGATTACAGATTTCTGTAGTTCGAGATACGGAATCACATTCCCTCAGTTTAGTAAGGTTGATGTAAACGGAGAAAATGAGGAACCATTATTTACTTTTCTTAAGTCAAAGAAGAGCGGTTTGATGGGAAGTAAGATAAAGTGGAATTTTACGAAATTCTTAGTAGATAAGGAAGGCAATGTGGTGGACAGATTTGCTCCAACTACAAAGCCAGAAGATATTGATAAGAAAATAGCAGCGCTCCTTTAAAATTATAAGATACAAAAGAAAGGTTTGGTGGGATTTATGGAATACAATTACAAGACACAAAATACTTGTTCAACAAATATTAAGCTTGAGATAGATGGAAACATTGTTAGAAATATTGAGTTTACAGGTGGCTGCAATGGAAATCTCAAGGCCATTCCTAAATTGGTTGATGGATGGACCGTAGAACAGATAGAAGAAAAGTGCAAGGGGATTACATGTGGCAGAAGACCAACATCCTGCGCAGACCAGTTAGCATGCGCAGTTAGAGAAGCGTATGAGCATTCGGTGGCATCCATCTAATATTGCATTGGAAACAAAAAAGTGGTAAATTTAATTGGACGCGATATAATAGGGCGTCCAATTAAATTATTATGGAGAAGGAATATATATAATGAATAAGAAGTACGATGCTTTAAAATTAAATAATCAGCTATGTTTTCCACTTTATGTTTGTTCAAAGGAAATTGTTAGAATGTATAAACCATTTCTTGATGAAATTGATTTAACATATACACAGTATATTACTATGATGGTATTCTGGGAACATAAGGAGATGAATGTAAAGGAACTGGGAAAGCTGTTATTCCTTGATTCCGGCACATTAACTCCAGTACTAAAGAAGCTTGAGCAAAAGGGATATATCACTAGAAAACGTGCAGAAAGTGATGAGAGAGTACTTAACGTAGCTATTACAGCAGAGGGAGAAAAACTTAAGGAAAAGGCAGTTGAGATTCCAGCAAAGCTTGGCTCCTGCATACGTCTCGAGGACAATGAAGCCATGGAACTGTATCGAATCCTCGGCAAATTAATGAATTCAATCCCAACTATGTGAAGTGGGTTGACAAATGAGGTTGGATTTAATATAATTGGCTACATACACGCTTTAAAGTTTTAAAGCGTCTACGCGACAAAGGCAGGAGGTTTATTTATGGTTGAGAAGATGGTGCTTCTTGTTGTATTCTTTGCAACAATGATAGGAGTGGGAATATATTCAAGAAAGCATGCGAGAAACGTTGATGACTTCGTATTAGGAGGCAGAACAGTAGGTCCATGGCTTACAGCATTTGCATATGGAACATCATATTTTTCATCAGTAGTATTTGTAGGTTATGCAGGACAGTTTGGTTGGAAATTCGGTCTTGCTTCAACATTTATCGGACTTGGCAATGCATTTATCGGAAGCTTGTTGGCGTGGGTAATTCTTGGTAGAAGAACAAGAGTTATGTCTCAGCATCTTGAGTCAAAGACAATGCCGGAGTTCTTTGGAAAGAGATTTGACAGCAAATCACTTAAGCTTGTTGCATCAGGAATAGTATTCGTATTTCTTGTGCCATATACAGCATCCATTTATAATGGTTTATCAAAGCTTTTCGGAATGGCTTTTGAAATAGATTACGAGATTTGTGTAATCGTTATGGCAGTACTTACAGGTGTGTACGTTATAGCAGGTGGATATATGGCAACTGCCATTAATGACTTTATCCAGGGTATAATAATGCTTGCAGGAATATGTGCAGTAATATTGGCAGTTCTTAACGGTCAGGGTGGTTTCTACGAGGCAGTAAAGAAGCTTTCAGAGATACCTAGTGAGGCAGCGCCAACATTAGGTCAGCAGGGTGCGTATGCATCATTCTTCGGTCCTGATCCTATATCACTTGTAAGTGTTATTATTCTTACATCCCTTGGTACATGGGGACTACCTCAGATGGTACATAAATTTTATGCAATTAAGGATGAGCGTTCTATTAAAACAGGAACAATTATCTCAACAATATTCGCAGTAGTAGTAGCCGGAGGTTCATATTTCTTAGGAGGATTCGCAAGACTTTTTGAAGATAAGGCAACTTATGTAGACGGAGCTCTCCAGTATGACAGCCTCATTCCGGGTATGCTTTCAGTATTGCCGGATATACTTATAGGTATTGTTGTAGTGCTTGTATTATCAGCATCTATGTCCACATTGTCATCACTTGTTATGACATCTAGCTCAACTCTTACACTTGACTTTATCAAGGGTTCAATAGTAAAGGAGATGAGTGAGAAAAAGCAGGTATTTATAATGAGAATATTTATCGCAGTATTCATCATAGTTTCAGTAGTACTTGCACTTGACCCACCAACATTTATTGCACAGCTTATGGGTATTTCATGGGGAGCATTAGCAGGAGCCTTCCTTGCACCATTTATGTACGGATTGTATTTTAAGTGGGTTACAAAGGCATCTGTTTGGGTATGCTTCGCCAGTGGTATATTAATTACTGTATTAAATATGTTCTTCAATTTCTTTGACAACTCAATCGTTGCAGGAGCAGTAGCTATGATAGCAGGTCTTGTTATTGTTCCGGTTGTAAGCCTTGTGACACCAAAGCTTAAGGACACATTTATTGGTGATATTTTTGTTTGTTATGAAAGAAAAGTTGAAGTATCAAAGAAGAAATCATTAGAGGAATAATAAAAATTATTATTATAAATTTGACGCAAGTCAGGGAATAGGGTTTTTACAAAAATAAAGCCGGCACATTTATATGTGCTGGCTTTGTTTTGTAAAGAGAAATATTATAAAGTTACACGTTGCTTTCTTAATAATATAAAAGGTAATGATAGCATTAGAATGATTAAAAACAATCCTATAGCTAAAAGCATATTTTCATTTATAGCATTAAATAAATCGATTAAGAACTGACCAATTTGTCCTTTTATACCGCCGGCTTTTTCGGCAGCCTTTTCTATGAATGATGGAATAAGTACTAATAGCATACAAAATAGCCACATAAAGCCCAGAGCCTTAGGTCCGAATTTAGTCTGTATAGTGCCAAAGCAAATTTCAAAAGCTGCTAAAACAATGATTAGTATAATATAAGTTTGTGCGGTAAATATGGAATCAAAATCAAAATCAACAGGAAATTCCTTGTATACCGTACGGCATATGAATGACTCGTATATATGAAAAACATATATAAGAGAAGCAACTACAAGACCTTTTACAAAGGCTAAAACCATAAATGCTGTGGCTACGTGCTTTCTGCATTTTCCCATAGATACTGCATAGTTAAAATGGAATGAGAACCAGTTAGAATCGAAAAAGCTCTTTGCAAATAAGCAAAAGAATGCAGCGCAAACAGTTCCCATTTCAAAAGAAGTCAGGTCTTGAGAATTGTCAAAAGCCATCACAGCAAGAAGAATCAGATGCCCCAAAAGAAATCCTGCACATGTTATTATGCATACTCTTAAAATTTCAATGGAGCGAGTAGAAAAACATTTTTTAATCATATCGATTGTATTCGTCATATTGGTTATCCTTTCTTTATAAACATGCTTCGTATTTACAAAGTCTTTTTCTTGTAAGAATAGTGCCTATGAAATAAGCCAGTATACCTAATGCTGCAATAATACATGTTGCAACAGTTGGAACAATACTACCCTCTGGGAAGAGTTCTCCAGATGACAAATTGGCTATACCTGTTAAAAAGCATGAACTAAATATTACAATTATGGCTACAAACATTAAGATTGTTGCTGGAACACTTTTTGTAGTTATGTCTGTTTTTGAATTGGAATAAATAATCAGTCCAACACCACACGAAAACAGATATGTTGCAGGAATTGATGTAAGGACAGTAACCAGCTTAATTGCACTATAATCGGTTATGAATGCAACAATATTTAATATTAAAAATGCAAATATAAACTGTGTTAAATTATATAAATGAATTCCTAATGCAACGTTTTTCCTTGTTTCACCCATTGATATGGCAACATTTGTAAGGAGTACAAATCTTGTAACAGATGTAATGAATGAAAAAAAGAACCATATTATTGAGAAAAAGTATACCATTATTTTGCTAAATCCAATAAGACTCATAGGATCTTCATCTACGATTGACATAAATAATGCATATGCAATAGAGCCTAATACGATAATCGATAAATCCTTTAATGAGACATTAATCCAATACTTAAATCTGTTCATATTTATGCCCCCATTCCACACAGCGCAACAAATATTTGTTGAAGATTAACAGGTTGAACTGTTACATCATATCCTTCTTTTATCTTTTCACCATTCTTTAAAAATACAGTGACGCCCTTGCTTCTTCCGATGATTTCTTCATGATATTTTGAAAGTCCTTCAGTAGCAGCATCCACATCTTCAGCCTTTCCATTTACGTGAAATGCGCTGGCAATAAGTTCTTCTGTATTTTCCTTTAGGATGAGTGTACCGTTTTTTATCATTACAACCTCTTCAAACATAGGTGAAGCCTCCTCAATAATATGAGTTGAAATGATAAAAGTTCTGCCAGTCTCAGAATACTCTTCAACAAGTAATTTATAAAAATACTCCCTCATTATAACGTCAAGGCCGGCTACAGGCTCATCAAGAAATGTGTATGGTGCCTTGCTTGCCAATGCCACAACAATAGTAACCATCGACAACATTCCCTTAGATAAAGCACCCATTTTCTTATTTACATCAAGCTCGAACTCATTGACAAGCTTCTTAGCCATATCCTTATCCCATAGAGGATAGTAAATAGATGCAATTTTTAAGTATTCTTTTACCTTCATGGCACCTAAGCCGTTGCTTGATGTCTGGGAAACATTTAGCTCTCTGGAAAAACAAATCTTTTTTAGAGCATTTGGGTTTTCCCATACAGCTTCACCATCTACAGTAATACTGCCACCAGATGCCGGATTCTGAGCCGACATAATTGATAGAAGAGTGGTTTTACCAGCTCCGTTCCTTCCAATAAGCCCGTATATTTTACCCTTTTCAAATGTCACATTTACATCCTTTAATGCGGATTTATCCTTATAGTTTTTACACAAATTCTTGCATTCAATTAATTCCATCATAAATTATCCCTCCGTCATAGTGTCTAATCTAATTGTCTTTTTCTTCAATCATTTTGATAAGCTCTTCTTTTGTTATGCCAAGACTTTCAGCCTCGGAAAGAAGAGTTTTAATGTAGTTGTCAAAAAACTGTTCTTTTCTCGTCTCCATAATTTTCTTTTTCGCCCCTTTGCTGACAAACATTCCTATGCCTCTTTTTTTGTAGAGAATCCCAGTATCTACCAGGATGTTTATTCCCTTTGCTGCGGTGGCAGGATTAATAGAATACAATTTAGCTAGCTCATTGGTGCTAGGAACGCGCTCTTCCTCTAGAATAATATCCCTTAAGATATCGTTCTCAATCATCTCGCTAATCTGTATATATATAGATTTTTCCTGCGTAAGAATCTCGTTCATCATTTACTCCTTTCCCTGTTGTAATTTGTAACTAATCCACAAAAAATATGTCACTTAGTTATGTGGTTCATTACTTATGTAATTAACCATAACACCACCGTGAATAATTGTCAATAGAAAATAATATTTTTTTATTTTGTAGTTTTAATAATACTTGAATATGTATGAAAATGAAGTATAATAAGCAATGTAGAAAAAACAAATAAGCTTTTATTTATAGAAAGGAATAGTTATGGATAGAACATATGTGGCTGATGTCAGAAGTCAGATTGGTAATAAAGTAAAAGTTCAGGGATTTATTGAGAATATCAGAAATAGTAAGGCGATGGCATTTATCGTACTTAAGGATATTACAGGTAAGCTTCAGGTTACAATCGAGAAGGAGAAGTGTCCTGAGCTTCAGGAAACAATAGATATGCTTACAGGTGATTCTGTAATCACTGTTACAGGAACTTTAATTGAAAATGAGTATGTAAAGATGGGTGGAATTGAGCTCATTCCGGATACACTTGTGGCAGAAAGCATTGCAGATGCACTTCCTATTGCAAGAAAGGATATTCCAGCTACAAAGAAGAAGCAGGCAGTAGAGCGCTCAAGCATTGACCAGAGAATTGATTATCGTTGGATTGATTTAAGAACTGATGAGAATCAGCTTATGTTTAAGGTTCAGACTGTCCTTGTAAATGCTATGAGACAGTATTTAATTGAAAAGAATTTTATCGAGATTCATACACCAAAGTTAATTGGTGCAGCCAGTGAGAGCGGAGCTGATGTATTTGAAGTTAAGTACTTTGACAGAAATGCTTATCTTGCCCAGAGTCCACAGTTCTATAAGCAGATGGCTATGGCCAGTGGATTTGAGAGAATATTTGAGGTGGGACCGGTTTTCAGAGCGGAGAAGTCATTTACAAATAAGCATACAACAGAGTTCTCTGGTTTTGATTTAGAGTTTAGCTATATTAACTCATTCCATGATGTTATGCATATGGAAGAGGAGCTTTTAAGAGCAGCACTTAAGGCTGTAAATGATGCTTATGGCGAAGAGATTAAAGAGCTTTTTGGAACAGAGGTTATCGTGCCTGAGACACCATTCCCAGTGGTAACACTTAAGGATTTATATAAGGGACTTGAAGAGGACTTTGGATTTACAGTTCCAGAGGAAGAGAAGAATGATTTGACAACAGATGCAGAGAGACTTAGCTATGAGTGGGTTAAGAAGCATTACAATCACGAGTTCTTGTTCGTCACAGATTTTGATGCAGAGAAGAGAGCCTTCTATCATATGAGAGATGAGCAGGGTATTCCACAGGGCTATGATTTAATCTGGAGAGGTGTTGAGATAACAACAGGAGCTCAGAGAGAGCATCGCTACGATATATTAAAAGCACAGGCTGAGGAGAAGGGCTTGGCAGATGATGTAAAGTTTTATCTGGAGTTCTTTAAGTATGGTTGCCCTCCTCATGGCGGATTCGGTATAGGTATTGACCGTCTCACAATGCTTCTCTTAGGATTACACATAAAGGAAGCAATGTTCTTATTCAGAGGACCAAACAGACTTACACCATAGTATGATATTTGAATAAAAAATGTGTCGTACAATACGCAAGGGTGATTGTACGACATGTTTTTTTGAATAATAGTTTTTAGTTTACTTTAATGGAAAAATCGTTGAAATCTGTACCTAATTCAACACCTTTTTTAGTTATAGGAGTTGCTAAAATGCGAATGTTATAGGTTCCCTTTATTGTCAAAGGTAAAGGGAAATTTCGTCGACTGTCTATACTTATAGTATATGGTCCCAAATATGTTGGGTAAAAGTCATTAGGCTTTTTAATCTTTATGACATATCTTACTTTTGTGACATCATCAGATACAAAAGCCCTAAAAACTCCTGTTGGAGAATAACCACCAGAAGAACATAAAGAAATATTTAGTGATTGATTTTGCTTTAATGTTGTTTTTGAAACAGATGAATTATTTTGGAACGACACCCAACTAGATCCACCGACTTGAAGTCTAAAGGAATTTTTTTTGCAGGCAAGTTCAACACCGTTTTCGGTTATGGGAATTGCTGTACATACTATAGAGTAGGTGCCGGCTGCAAATTTTGGTGGTTTAATCTTGACAGTACCTGCTACTGGAACAGTATATGGACCATAGTACTTAGTGGACTGCTCTAAATTATTATGTATAGTCCAAAGATATTTTACTTTTACTACATCATCAGATTCTCGGCCTTGATAATAGCCAGTCGTAGAGTAACCACCAGATGCTTGAGATGTAAGAGTTATGCTTTCATTTGGTTTTATTATAGTTGCTGAAATGTACGAATTGTTTTTGAAAAAAACCCAATTACTAGCATTAGCAGTAGTTGTGAGCTGTACACAGAAGATAAGTGATAGAATGATAGTTACTAGAATTTTAAATTTTTTTCTCATAAGTTGTCCCCCTTTTTGATATCTAATATAAATATATGATATTATGTTGATGATTTCAATATATTTATAAAGTAAAATAAAAATTAAGTACATTGTTGCTTAAAACTGTGATATAGTATATTGGTAGTTCAAAAAACAAAAGAAAACAAAGAGGTTAAAAGATGTACATTTTTATTTCACATTCATCCATAAATGCAGATGTAGCACAGAATTTATGCAATGTTCTTGAGTCAAATGGAAATGGTTGTTTTATCGCACCTAGAGATATTAGGACAGGATATATATATGCAGAGGAAATTATAGAAGGAATAGATAGAGCTGAGGCAATGATTCTTGTATTATCAAAGGAGTCAAATGAGTCGCCTCATGTATTAAGAGAGATTGAACGTGCTGTCAGCAGAAGAATTCCTATAATTGTGTATAAAATAGAGGAAGTTGTTCTCACAAAGTCTATGGAATACTTTCTTATGACACATCAGTGGCTCAATGCAAAACCGGGTGATTATGAGCAGGTGCTTAGGAGTATAGAAGGCCTAGAGCTGAGTGCCAAGGCAAAGGCTGCTAGCAGTTCACCTGTAGGATTAAAGGAAACGTCTGAAGCTGAGGTGGATAAGAAAGCTTCTATGACACCGGTTCCAGCGGAGCTAAACGAAAATACAGGCGAGCAGAAAACAAAAATAGGTGTTCTTTTAGGAATAACGTCGGTACTTGCTATAATCCTTATCATACTTATAGTTATGCTGGTGGGTAAATATTCCGACTCGGATTCAGAGAAGGATAACTCTACAACACAGATGAGCGATCAGACAGAAGACCAGACAGAGAACCAGACAACTCCGCCTGCAATAGAACAGACCACAACAGGTGAAGATGTAGATAAACCTAAGAAGGAAATTAAGGTTGGAGATACAATATCTCTTGGAACATATAATGACGAAGAGATACTGTGGAAAGTATTAAAGATTTCCGAGGATGGTTCTGAGGCAGTACTTATAACTAAGGATATTATTACAATGAAGGCGTATGATGTTGCAGAAAGTGGTGAATTCATTTTCTTAGGTGGAAGTAATGATGTGGCAGCTGACGATTATGAGGGTCAGATACAAGGGCATGGAAATAGCGATTGGGAAACATCTAATATTAGAACATGGCTTAATTCAGAAAACGGTATAGTTGCGTATTTAGATCATCCTCCAACAAAAAAAGCAATGGCTGAACATAAAAATGGATATGAAAATGAGCCAGGATTTCTCACGAATTTTTCAGATGATGAACTGGCTGCCATAAAGTACACAGAGCTGGAGACAAAGGGAAATGCTCTTCGTAAGGGAGAAACCATAATTACCAATGATAGAGTATTCTTACTATCTGTTGAAGAGCTTGCGTGGTTTATTACGTCAAAAGTAAGCATATTAGCAAAGCCAACAAAGGGAGCATTAGAACAAGATGAGTCTCAAGTATATGAGTATGAAGTGTCTGAGCAGGAAGTAGATGAATTTGCTTGGTGGCTTAGAGAACCTGTTGATGGCAGGGCTGATTATTGCTATATGGTAGGTAATGGATATTATGAGGATAATATTAGAGAATGTGTCGTTGGAGTTGAGGGATATGGTATCCGTCCGGCTATTACAGTTGACTTAAATTCAGATGCTTTGAAGGTAGTAGAGTAATATATACATATTTTACTGGATAAAAGGAAAGGTTAGGTGCAAATGAAGCTTAGCACATTAGATAAATTCAATGAAATAGTTATACAGATGCATGACAATCCTGATGCTGATGCAGTTGGCTCTGGCTATGCGATATATAAGTATTTTAAATCAAAGGGTAAAAATGTCCGTCTTGTATATGGCGGAAAGATGAAAATAAAAAAGAGCAATATGCTTCTTATGATAGAAGAGCTTGGTATACCTGTTGAGCATGTAAAGGAATTGGAGCCACCAGAGCTTCTTATCACTGTAGATTGCCAGTATGGTGAGGGTAATGTACAGCAGTTTGAGGCTAAAGATGTTGCGATGATTGACCATCACAACACAGGAAGAGTTTCAGACGAGATGGCTGAGATTAGAAGTCATATTGTAAGTTGTTCAACTGTTTGTTACGATCTTTTGAGAAATGAAGGCTTCGATGTCAATGAGGATATAACAGTGGCGACAGCTCTTTACTACGGCCTTTTTATGGACAGTAATGAGCTTTCAGAAATGCGTCATCCTCTGGATAGAGATATGGTTGATGAATTGGTAATCAATAGAGCTCTTATTAACAGATTCACTCATGCAAACTTTACATTGCAGGAGCTTGAAACAGCAGGTATTGCTATGGTTAGATACAATTATGATGAGAATAAGAGAGTATCAATCATTCGTTCAAAACCATGTGACCCTAACATTTTGGGAATAATAGGCGACTTTGTGTTACAGGTTGACAGCATAGATGTAAGTATTATTTTTAATGAAACTCCGGACGGATATAAGCTTTCTGTGAGAAGCTGTGTTATCGAGGTGGGAGCCAACGATTTGGCAGAGTTCCTCACAGAGGGAATCGGTAATGGTGGTGGACACCTTGATAAAGCAGGTGGCTTTATCAATAAAAATAAGTTCATTGAAAAGTATGATGACCAGGGAATTGAGTCGTATCTCTTTGGCAGAGTTGATGAGTATTATGAGAGCTATGATATTGTATATGCAAAGATGGGGCTGTCTGATTGCTCGGAATTTGAAGAGTACGAGAAGCTTCCATATACATACGGATATGTGAGGACTACAGACCTTTTTGAAGTAGGTACAGAGTTTAGAGTTAGAACATTGGAGGGCGATGTGTATTTGCGCTCTGATGAAGACATATATTTGATGATTGGATATTTTGGAGAAGTGTACGCCATCGAGCGTCATAACTTCAAGAAAAAGTATCAGGAGAGCGAGGAGCCATTCTTAAAGAAGTTTGACTATGAGCCTTCGGTTATGAATTTTGCAGACAGTAAGATGTATAGCATAATGAAATATGCTAAAAAGTGTGTATGCGAGGCTGGCACATCTATATTTGCAAAGCAGGTTAATAAGCCTGTAAAGGTATTTACCAAGTGGGAATACGATAGGTATATGTACGGTGTACCGGGAGATTACCTGTGCTACAGCGCAGATGATAAAAATGATATATATCTTATCAAGGAAGAAGTCTTTAACAAGACATATAAGCTTAAAGAAAAGTAAGCTGTAGAAAGGAATAAGGGATAAAATGATAATATTAGTTATATTAGGTATAGCTATAATGGCATTAGCTATTTGGGTTATTAGAAATAATAAGAGAATGAGCAGAGGCCGCGCTATTCACGCATATGTAAATGGATGTGAGGCAGGAAGCAAGAATATTATGGGAGTTGATATTCCTGTATTTACGTTGACGCTTTCTATACCGACATCTTATGGAACAAAGGAGATGCCATTTGAGTTTAATACTCCAAAAGATATTGGCGATACTATAGAAGTGTTCTATGACGAGGAGAAAGACAGACTTCAGCTGGCTAAGGATGTGAAATTAAATCAGGGGAATGGTCCTAAGATTTTACTTTTAGTCGGTGTGATTATGACACTTTTTGGGGCGTTCGGAATATGGAGCGACGTGACTGGAAATAATGAATTTTTCGGTAAAGTATGTGCTTATGGAACATGCATACTCTTTATTTTTGTTGGCATATATATGATATTTATCAAGCCCGCCAAGCTAAACAAGAGAGTGGATAAATGCATTGTGACAGAGGGTACGGTTGTCAATTATGTTGAGCATTATTCTAAGGATAGCGATGGAAGACGTAGAAAGATGTATGCAGCTCTTTACAGCTATATGTATAAGGGTGTGGAATTATTTTATGAGTCCACATTTAGAAGCTCATCTATGGGAAGCAAGCCTATCGGCACAAAGGTAACCATAGTTGTAGATACAGAGAGCAACAGAGTATATTGTAAAGAAGATGAGGCTTCAGGAAAGAAAATGAGCCTTCTGTTCCTTGTTATCGGTGTTGGAGTTATGATTTTGCTTATGGTTACGGGAAAATAATATAGGAGTAATTAATGAGATATTATATTGCAGATTCACATTTCTTTCATGAAGGCATGAATAATGAGATGGATAAGCGAGGCTTTTCGTCTGTGGAGGAAATGAATGAATATATGATAAATCAGTGGAATAGCAGAGTTAACAAGCGCGATGATGTGATTATCTTAGGAGATTTTTCTGTTGGAAAAGGTGAGGAAACTAACGAAATACTTAGAAGACTTCACGGACAAAAGTATTTAATAGAAGGAAATCATGATAAGTTTCTTAATGATAAAAAGTTTGACAGAAGCCTTTTAAAATGGATAAAGCCATATGAAGAGTTAAAGGATAACAAGCGAAAGGTTGTCTTAAGCCACTATCCTATAATATGCTACAATGGCCAGTACAGAGTAGGCGGCGAGGGAGACCCTAGAGCATATATGCTGTATGGTCATGTTCATGATACGATGGATGAGAGACTTATCAACCGGTTTCAAAACATAACCAGAGAAACAACGGTTATTGATAGAGATGGTGTTACAGAAAAAGTTATTCCCTGCAATATGATAAATTGTTTTTGTATGTTTTCAGATTATGTACCATTGACACTTGATCAATGGATTGAAGTGGACAGGAAAAGAAGAGAAAATATAGTATAGAAAAAAGTAATAATAATTAACGTATAAAGGAGTAGGACACTTGAAAGAGAAGATTTTGCACGTTTTAAAGACAGAGACAGTTTTGGTAGTTGCAACATTTTTGGCGCTGGTGTCTCTTTTTTTTAATCCACCATCTAAGGAGTATGTGGATTTTATAGATTTTAGAGTCCTTGGGATTTTGTTGGCACTTATGTTTGTTATGGCAGGATACCAGCTTAATGGTGTATTTGCAAAGCTTGGTGGAAAGCTTATAGCAAAATGCAATACTACATTAAAGCTTAGCTTTGTGCTGGTCTTTTTGTGTTTCTTTTCAAGTATGTTATTAACAAATGATGTGGCACTTATAACATTTGTTCCATTTGCCCTTCTTACATTGAGAATGGGAAGGAAAGATTCGTTAATTATACCGGTGGTGGTATTTCAGACCATAGCGGCTAACCTTGGCAGTATGCTTACTCCTATGGGTAATCCGCAAAACCTTTACTTGTATGGACTAAGTGGGATGGATATTGGTGAGTTTATAATGCTTATGCTACCTTATACTCTTGTATCTGCTATGATTTTGGTTATCTGTATCTTTGCTGTAATAAAGAGAGAGTCTATAGATGCAGGATTTGTTGATGATGAAGGCAATGAATGTGTGGCAAGAAAAAGCCATATTATTATCTACTCCGCACTTTTTATATTATGTATTTTAACTGTTATAAGATTTGTGGAATGGTACATAGTTACATTGATAGTTATGGGCGTGGTTCTGATTATAGATAGAAGAGTCTTTAAGAAAGCGGACTACAGCTTGCTACTTACCTTTATAGCATTCTTCATATTCATTGGAAATATGGGTGAAATAGAAGTGGTTAACAATATGCTTTCATCACTTATAGAGGGAAGAGAACTCCTTGTTTCAGTTGTTTCAAGTCAGGTTGTCAGCAATGTTCCGGCGGCTATACTTCTTTCTGGATTTACAGATAATTATGAGGCGCTTATAATAGGAACAAACCTTGGTGGATTAGGAACTCTCATTGCGTCAATGGCAAGCCTGATTTCTTATAAGCAGGTAACAGGTAAGTATAAAGAATATACAGGAAAATATTTTATCAGCTTTACGGTATATAACATAATGTTTTTAGCTATTTTAGCTGTTTTTGCATACATATATTAGGAGGAGATTATGGACGAAAATTTAAGGCGGAAGCTTATAGAAGCAAAGATTGATATAGATGAGGCGATGGAGCGCCTTATGAATAAATTCGAACTATTTGAAAGATTTGTAAAAAGGTTTCCTACGGAAGAAAGCTTTAATAAACTGCAGAACGCCCTTGTGGAAGGTAATGCTGATGCTGCCTTTAGGGCAGCTCATTCATTAAAAGGTGTATGTGCCAATATGTCTATGAATGATTTAAAGGAGTCAGTAAGTGCACAGGTGGAGTATCTTCGCGCGGGAAATTTGGAAGCTGCATTAGAGATTAACCCAGAAGTTGTGGATAAGTACCAGAAGATGGTTGATGACATTAATAAGATATTTGAGGTATAATGATTTCATAATGCTTTGAAATTCTGGCAATGAGATATCTTTGTAATTGGGTGATACTATGAGGAAAAAGGATTTAGCTATACTTATTATAGAAAGATTAAAAAAAGAATATCCGGATACAGGCTGTTCTCTTGAGTATGATGATGCGTGGAAGCTTCTTGTAAGCGTAAGGCTTGCAGCTCAGTGTACAGATGCAAGGGTAAATGAGGTAGTAAAGGATTTGTATGCTAAGTTTCCAGATGTAAAAGCCCTTGCTAATGCTCCTGTGGAAGAAATTGAAAAAATTGTAAGACCATGTGGATTAGGTCACGGTAAGGCAAAAGACATAAGCGGCTGTATGAAGATTTTACATGAGAAATATGACGGCAAGGTGCCGGATGATTTTGATAAGCTGATGGAATTACCTGGTGTGGGAAGAAAGAGTGCCAATCTTATTGTGGGAGACGTGTTTGGGAAACCTGCTATCGTCACAGACACACACTGCATAAGACTTGTCAATAGATTTGGATTAGTTAATAATGAAAAGGACCCTAAGAAGGTAGAGATGGCACTGTGGAAAATTATTCCTCCAGAGGAGGGCAATGATTTCTGTCATCGTCTAGTGGACCACGGAAGAGCGGTCTGTACAGCTAGAACAAAGCCGTATTGTGATAAATGTTGTCTAAATGATATATGTAAATCATCAACAGTGAAATAATCATGATATAGTAGATAAGTAACTTTAGACAAGAGATTTGAATATACTTTAAACGGAGGTATGTATATGGAAGTATTTGTTGGAATAATGATACCTTTTGTAGGAACTGCATTAGGCTCTGCATGCGTACTTTTTATGAAGGGTGGTATGAAGCCTAATATACAAAGAGCACTGGCGGGTTTTGCAGCAGGTGTTATGGTGGCTGCATCTATATGGAGCCTTATAGTTCCTGCTATGGAGCAGTCTGAACATTTAGGTAAGTTTTCGTTTGTACCGGCAGCCGTGGGCTTATGGCTTGGAATATTATTTTTACTCTTGCTTGATCATGTGATACCACACTTACATATAGGTAGCACTGAAGCAGAGGGACCAAAGAGTAATCTAAAAAAAACAACCACCATGGTACTAGCAGTTGCACTTCACAATTTGCCTGAGGGAATGGCAGTAGGTGTTGTATTTGCAGGTGTGGCATCAGGTGATGTTACTATGACTGTAATGGGAGCAATGGCGCTGTCTATTGGTATAGCTATACAGAACTTCCCTGAGGGAGCTATTATATCGTTACCGCTTAGAGCGGAGGGAATGAGTAAGAAAAGAGCTTGTTTATATGGTGTTCTGTCGGGAATAATTGAGCCTGTTGGTGCCCTTATTACAATTGGACTTACAGGAATAATAGTGCCTGCGTTGCCATATCTTTTAAGCTTTGCTGCTGGAGCAATGCTCTATGTGGTTGTTGAAGAACTGATACCACAGGCGGTAGAGGGAGAACATTCCCATACAGGAACATTGATGTTTACTGTTGGTTTTTCTATAATGATGATTTTGGATGTAGCGTTAGGATAATTTAATATAAAAATAAGGAAGTTCAAAATGAACTTCCTTATTTTTTGATGATTTGAAGTTGCTTTGCAACTACAATTTGTTATGCCTTGCACTTCTCCCAATATTTCTTTATGGCATCAAAGCTTTCTTTACTTATTATATGTTCTACCTTGCAGGCATCCTCATCTGCAATAGCTTTATCAACGCCCAGCATTTCAAGACAGCTTGAGATAATTTCATGTCGCTCATAAACCATATCTGCGATGGCCTTTCCGCTTTCTGTCAAGTAGATGTAGCCCTCTTCAGTTACAGTGATGTGACCATTCTCCCTTAAATGCTTCATTGCAACGCTTACACTAGACTTCTTAAATCCCAGCTCATTAGCAATGTCCACAGAACGAACAACAGGCTTTTGTCTGCTTAGCATAAGTATAGTTTCAAGATAGTTTTCTGCTGATTCATTAATTCCCATACGTTACCCCTTCGTGCACGAATTTTTTTATTTCCACAAGTATAACATTTAATGGAAGATTAATCAACGAAATGGAAAAAATTAGAAAAAACTAAAATAAATTATTGACAACTAATGGGAGTTAGAATATACTAACCTTGAAGGATGTATTTTTTTATCAATAATTTTAGGAGGGATTGGATATGCCACTATCAATGATTAATGCAGGTGAAACAGGTATTATAAGAAAAGTCGGCGGTAAGGAAGAAACAAAAAGATTTCTTGAAAATCTTGGCTTTGTTGCTGGTGATGATGTAACTGTTATTTCCAAAATTGATGGAAATTTGATAGTAAATATCAAAGGTTCCCGTATTGCTATAGGTAAAGATATGGCAAATAAGATTATGGTATGAAAAAAAGCATAAACATAAAAGGAGATAATGTTATGAAGACATTAAAGGAGATACCTTGCGGTCAGACTGTAAAAGTTGTAAAGCTTACAGGTGAAGGACCAGTCAAGAGAAGAATTATGGATATGGGTATCACAAAAGGCGTTGAAGTATACGTTAGAAAAGTAGCACCTCTTGGTGATCCTGTAGAGATAACTGTTAGAGGTTATGAATTGTCACTTAGAAAAGCCGATGCGGAGATGATAGTAGTCGACTAATTTTTTTACATAGTGGTTAGGCATGACTAATCATTGGTAGTTTAGACGAAACATATCTAAGAGACGAAAAATAGGAAAGAGGGAAAAGAAAATGTCATTAAAAATTGCTTTAGCAGGTAATCCGAACTGTGGTAAGACTACATTGTTTAACGCATTGACGGGTTCTGCTCAGTTTGTTGGAAACTGGCCAGGTGTTACAGTGGAGAAAAAAGAGGGTAAACTCAAGGGTAACAAAGATGTTGTTATCACAGATTTACCTGGTATTTACTCGTTGTCACCATATACACTTGAGGAGGTAGTTGCCAGAAATTACCTCATAAATGAAAAGCCTGATGCGATTATTAATATCGTAGATGGTACTAATATTGAAAGAAACTTATACCTTTCTACACAGATTATGGAGCTTGGAATTCCTGTAATCATGGCTATAAATATGATGGACCTTGTAGAAAAGAATGGTGATAAGATTTATTTAGATAAGCTTTCAGAAAAGCTTGGATGTGAAGTTGTTGAGATTTCAGCCCTTAAGAATAAGGGTGTTGATAAGCTTATTGAAAAGGCAGTGGCTCTTGCTAATAGAAAGCAGGCACAGCTTCCTGTACATAGTTTTGCATCAGAGGCAGAGGAAATAATTAGTGCTGTAGAGACAAAGCTTGGTGCAGATGTAGCAGAGGAGCAGAAGAGATTCTTCGCTATTAAGCTTCTTGAAAGTGATGATAAGATTGCGTCTCAGATGAAGAATGTTCCTGACGTTTCAGCTGAGATAAAAGCTCTTGAAGAAAAATTTGATGATGATGCAGACAGTATTATCACAAATGAGAGATACGAGTACATATCTTCAATCATTGGTCAGTGTTGTACAAAGGCTGCTAAAAAGGAAAAGCTTACAACATCAGACAAGATTGATAAAATTATTACAAACAGAATTCTTGCATTACCAATTTTCGTCCTTGTAATGTTCTTTGTATATAAGATTTCTATTGGTACAATCGGAGATTGGACTGTAGGATTTATGAATGATACTTTATTTGGCGAGTGGGTTGTTCCTGGTGTTACATCTGCACTGGAATCTATTGGATGTGTAGACTGGTTGGTAAGTCTTATCGCAGATGGTATTGTTGGCGGTGTAGGTGCTGTTCTTGGATTTGTTCCACAGATGCTCATATTATTCCTCTTGCTTGCAATGTTAGAGGAGTGCGGTTATATGGCCCGTGTTGCGTTTATTATGGACAGAATTTTCCGTAAGTTTGGTCTTTCTGGAAAGAGTTTCATCCCTATGTTGGTTTCAACAGGATGTGGTGTACCAGGTATTATGGCAAGCCGTACAATCGAGCAGGATCGTGATCGTAAGATGACAATCATGACAGCAGGATTCATTCCATGTGGTGCGAAGATGCCTATCGTGGGCTTAATTGCCGGCGCATTATTCGGTGGTAGTGACTGGGTTGCTACATCGGCATACTTTATCGGTGTTGCAGCTGTTATCATAAGTGGTATTATTCTCAAAAAGACAAAATGGTTTGCTGGTGACCCGGCTCCTTTCGTTATGGAGCTTCCTGCATATCATCTTCCAACAGTGGGCAACGTTTTAAGAGCTACTTGGGAGCGTGGATGGAGTTTCATCAAGCGTGCAGGTTCGGTTATCCTGTTGGCAAGTATTGTAATTTGGATTCTTAACAGCCTTACATTTGAGGGCGGTTTCCATTATATTGGAGATGGCGATGAGGATTCCATTTTGAATGTAATCGGTTCTGCTATAGCAGTAATCTTCAAACCATTAGGTTTTGGTAACTGGCAGGCGGCAGTGGCTACAGTTCTTGGTTTAGTGGCTAAGGAAGAGGTAGTTGGTGTATTTGGTTCATTATCTTCTATGGGAGATGCTGATTTAGCATTTACATTAGTAGAAGAAGGCGGCAAGGGTCTTGAGGTTATCGGCGCCGAGTTCTTTAATGGAAGCAAGCTTGCAGCTTATTCATTTATGATATTCAACTTGCTCTGCGCTCCATGTTTTGCAGCTATGGGTGCTATAAAGAGAGAGATGAATAATGCTAAGTGGACATGGTTTGCGATTGGTTATATGACAGGATTTGCTTATCTTGTTTCATTATGTGTATATCAGATAGGTTTGCTTGTGCAGGGAACATTTAGCGTAGCTACAGTGGTTGCAATCATTGTTGCAGTTGGATTCTTGTTTATGCTTTTTAGACCGGCAAAGAGAGCTACATCATTAGATGTTAAGACAGCAGGAATAAAGTAATTAACTTAAATAATCGGAGGTGCCCTATGGGAACTTACATAGTTATGGCAGGTTTAGCTGTAGTCGTAGGATTAATTATATACAGTATGATTAAGGATAAGAAAAGTGGCAAGTCATCACAGTGTGGTGGCAATTGTCAGAGCTGTGGACATTGTAGGTAGCCCAAAAATGTCAATGTTCGCTTGTGTGATTGTGCCGGTTAAATAAGTATAAGAAAATCCAGGTAATTTAGTTACCTGGATTTTTTAGCAATTTAATTTATTGTAATTATTATATTTAATTATGCCTATTTATCTAATAATTTTGCTTTTCTAAGGCCTGTTACAACGGGCTTATAAATAATAAATGTAATTAATGCATTCAATCCGTTTTTGAATAAGTTAAATGGAAGGAATGTTGGTATGAGCATTTTAGCAACAGCTTCTCTTGGATAACCCATATATATAGGAGTTAAGAAATAATTCCATAAAAGCATAAGTACAGTTGCTACAATAATTCCGCTAAGTAAACCAATTATGGCACCTGTCTTTGTGTGCTTTTTTTTGTAGATAATTGCAGCAGTACAAGCAAAACCGCAGGTTGAAACAATGTTCATAATGCAGCCTATGTAACCTGTAGTACTTATTGCAAGCATTTCAATAATGGAAACAATAACGGATACTATGAGGGATGTAAGTGGTCCGAATATAAATCCGCCTAAGGCGATTATAACGTCCTTTGCCTCATATTTTAAGAATAAAACGACTGGTATACGACATACCACTGTGATTAAGAATGCTATGGCACAAAGCATTCCGATAACAGCTATTTTTTTAGCTTTGTTGTTCATAATAGAACCTCCCTTCTTTCATCCAGACTATACTGTCGGTCTTGGAATTACACCAAATCTGCGCTTTGCGCTCGCGGACTTTACCGCCGATCGGGAATTTCACCCTGCCCTGAAGGCATATATTAAATTGCCTACTTAATTATAATATGCTACACCATAATGTCAAGTGCATAATAAAAAAATAAAGCCTTGACTAAAATGTAGGCTGTGTTAAACTAGAAAGGTATGTAAAACAAAGGAAAACTCGACGTAAATCGTGAAGGGGAAAAAGATGGCGACACAGGAAGTTAAGAAAATAAAAAAGGCTAAAAAACCTATAAAAATATGGAAGAGCATTTTGGGAGTAATATTTGCTGTTTTGGCAGTAATGTTAGGGTATCTGCTATATTGGTCTCAGGATGTTTTTGGAGATATTCCGTTTGCACAGGTTTTGTTCCATTTAATGGTACCATTAAAGGGAGCGGACAATGATATTGTTGCTAGCTATTTTGAAGGTGTAATGCCGTATGTTACAGTGATGGTTGCATATCTGCTTGTCATATTCCTTCCGGACATAATGGATGGTTATTATGCATGGAAAAAGAAATTAAAGGAAAAGAAGCAGAATGTTGAGACGGTTGATGTTGAGACGGTTAACGTTGAGACGGTTAACGCAGTGGCTGTAGATGATGATGTTGTTGTTGAGAAGGAAAAAGCTTCTGTAAAGAAGGAGAATTTGTTTAACAAAATTGTAAAGGCCGTCATTGAAGGTGTATGCATAGTAAGACGACTTTTTACAAGATATTTCTTATCGATTTCATCTCTTGCGTTAGTTATTGTAATTGTTGTGGACATATTTGGATTTCACATTGATGAGTGGTTGGCTGATAGATTTGATTCATCTACTATATTTGAAGATTACTATGTAGATGCTGCTGAAGCAAAGATAACAGCACCAGAAAATGGTAAAAAGAAGAATCTTATATTTATCTTATGTGAATCGTTGGAAGCCAGCTTTGCTGATGTGGCAAGTGGCGGATGCATGAATGAAAATCTGATTCCAAACCTGACTAATATGGCAAATGAGAATACACATTTTTCTACAAAGGAAAATTTAGCAGGCGCTATAGAGGTTGAGGGTACTGGCTGGACTATTGCAGCTATGGTAGCTCAGCTTTCGGGAGTTCCGATGATGACACCTATGGGACAGAATGGATACGAAGGCTATGCGAAATTTTTACCTGGGCTTACATCTCTTGGAGAGCTTCTTGAAAAACAGGGATATGTAAATGAGGTTATGCTCGGTTCGTATAAGCACTTTGCCGGAGTTGATACATATTTTGAACAGCATGGAAACTATGAGATATTCGATTATAGTACAGCGGTAGAATATGATTATATCGACCAGGATTATTTTAGATTCTGGGGTTTTGAGGACGACAAGCTTTTGCAGTACGCTAAGACTGAGATAGATAAGCTTGAGGCGACAGGGAAGCCGTTTAATCTTTTGATAAATACTATAGATTTGCACACTACAAGTGGTTATACATGTGAGAGATGTGGAACTAAATATTCGGAGAAGTATAAGAATGTAATCAATTGTCAGGATGCTTTAATCTATGAGTTTGTAGAGTGGTGTAAGACACAGGATTTCTACGAGGATACAGTTATTGTAGTAGGTGGAGATCATTTGAGTATGGCGCCTATAGTTAAAAACGAGTTTGTTCCTAAGGGGTATGATAGATCGACATACCACGTGATTATAAATTCAGATTTAGAGCCTACAAATGCTGAAAACAGACTGTTTACAACTATGGATATGTATCCTACAATTCTTGCAAGTTTAGGATTCAAGATAGAAGGAGAACGACTTGGTTTAGGAACAAATCTGTATTCTGACAAAAAGACAGTTATGGAAGAGGTAGGAAAAGAATATTTTATGGAAGAGATTTCAAAGAATTCAATATTATACAATGAAGATATTCTTGGAACGAAATAACAAATAGCAATAAAAATTAATATTAAAATAATGTAAAGAATGGTGTGAGACCTAAAAGTAAATTAGGTTTTGCACCATTCTTTTTAACATACAATTAACAAAAACGCGCTTGTGGGCTTAACATTGAAAATTTATTCTAAATGTGTCGACAGAAAAAGAAAAAAGGAAAAAGTATTTATTGCCCTTAAATGGGACAGGGCAAAATGGAGGAAGAAATATGAAATTAAAGAAATTAACAGCACTTTTTATGGTGGCAGTAATGGGAATGACTATGATAACAGGTTGTGGAAGCAGCGATGAAGGCATTACAAAGGATACAGAGATAACAGTAATATCAAGAGAAGAAGGTTCTGGTACGAGAGATGCATTTGTAGAGCTTTTTGAGATTACAGATGCAGATGGAAATGATATCACAGTAGCTACAGCAGAACAGAATTCAAGTACATCAGTTGTGATTACGACAGTAAAGGATAATCCTGCAGCAATTGGTTACATTTCACTTGGTTCGCTAAATGATGATATAAAGGCTGTAAAGGTTGATGGTGTAGAGGCAACAGCGGAGAATGTAAAGAATGGAACATATAAAGTTTCAAGACCGTTTAATGTTGCATATAAGGAAGATTCGTTAAGTCAGGTTGCAGCAGACTTTATGAAGTATGTTTTAAGCACACAGGGACAGGCTGTTGTAACAGCGGAAGGTTATATTGCAATAGATGTGACAGATGATTATGTGTCATCAAACTTAAGTGGAACAGTTAAGATTTCGGGTTCTACATCAGTGGCACCAGTTATGAAAGTTCTTGCGGAAGAATATGAGGGGTTAAATCCTAATGTAGATGTTCAGGTTTCAGAAGGTGGCTCATCAGCAGGTATGACAAACGCAATTGAAGGTGTATCTGATATAGGTATGGCATCAAGAGCGGTTAAGGATTCTGAGATTGCTAAGGGTCTTACATCTGCACAGATTGCAATTGATGGTATAGCGGTGATTGTTAATGAGAATAATGAACTTGGCGAGACTCTTACAAGTGAGCAGATTAAGGGCATTTATAAAGGTGAAATTACAAAGTGGTCTCTTGAGGACTAATCAGAATAAAGTAATAGGTGTATGGCTTGGATTTTATATAAATCCAAGCTTATGCCTATCTTTTCAACATTGAGACATGTGAGGAAATAAGATGAGTGATAAAAGATATACAATAAACAGAATTAGCGATCGTACAATGCATATACTGTTCTTTATTTGTGCTTGTACGTCTATATTTGCAGTAGCTGTTATATGTATTTTTATTTTTGCAAAAGGTCTCCCTGCAATAGGCGAAATAGGTATCTTTGAATTTTTAGGCGGAACGGAATGGAGACCGGGACAAGAAAAATTTGGTATTTTGCCTATGATTGTAGGAAGCATATATGTTACTGCTGGAGCAATTATTATAGGTGTGCCTATAGGACTTCTTTGTGCAGTGTTTATGTCAAAGTTTTGTCCAAAGTGGCTTTATAAGATTATTAAGCCTTTGATTGAGTTAATGGCAGGTATACCATCCATTGTATATGGATTTTTTGGAATAGTAGTTATAGTTCCACAGCTTCGTAGTCTTTTTGGCGGTAGTGGAAAAGGAACTCTTGCGGCGTCTATCCTTCTTGGAATAATGATTTTGCCAACATTGGTAAGCGTTATAGAATCTTCTTTAAATGCAGTGCCTGAAAGCTATTATGAAGGAGCCTTGGCACTTGGGGCCACTCATGAGAGAAGCGTTTTCTTTACAGTGCTTCCTGCAGCTAAGTCAGGAATTTTAGCAGGAGTTATCCTAGGAATTGGACGAGCTATAGGAGAAACTATGGCAGTTGTTATGGTTGCGGGTAATTCTCCTGTTATTCCGGAGTCATTAACCAGTAATGTTCGAACGTTGACGGCAAATATAGTTTTAGAGATGAACTATGCTACAGATTTACATGAGGATGCTCTTATAGCTACTGCAGCAGTACTCTTCATATTTATATTGTTAATAAATGTTTCGTTTTCATTGTTTAGAAAGAGAAAGGGGTAAAAGTTATGAGAAATAGTAAAGTACTTAGATATCCAATCTCTTTTGTTGCAAGAGTACTTGTATACATATCAGCAGCAATAACGGTATTTATGGTTTTCTTCTTATTGGGTTATATTTTTGTAAATGGTATACCTCATTTGAAACCAGAGTTATTTCACTGGGAAAATACAACAAAAAACAACTCTATGATGCCGGCTATTATTAATACATTTATTATGATGATTATGTCACTGCTTATGGCGGTGCCTATAGGAGTGTTTTCTGCAGTTTATATGGTTGAATATGCAAAAAGAGGGAATAAGTTTGTGCATTTTGTAAGAGTTACAACGGAGACTCTTTCCGGTATTCCGTCAATCGTGTTTGGACTTTTTGGTTACCTTGCATTTGTTATAGCTCTCGGATGGCAGAATTCATTATTGGCAGGTGCAGTTACACTGGCTATCATGGTGCTTCCGCTTATTATGAGAACTACAGAGGAGGCGTTAATAGCAGTTCCTGATTCGTATAGGGAAGGAAGCTTTGGTCTTGGAGCGGGAAAACTTCGAACTGTATTTAGAATTATTCTCCCTTCAGCAATGCCTGGTATATTGTCGGGAGTGGTGTTGTCGGCCGGACGTATTGCAGGAGAAACTGCTGCACTAATTTTTACAGCCGGAACTATTGCGGAACTTCCGAATAGTGTCTTTGATTCTACGGCAACTTTGGCAGTGCATATGTACAGCCTGCTTAATGAAGGTCTTCATATGGAAGATGCTTATGCAACATCGGTTGTACTTGTAGTGTTTGTATTAGGGATGAATGGATTATCAAAACTTATAGCTTCTAAAGTTGGAACTAAAAAAGAGAGATAGTGGTATAGATAAGAAAGGATAAATATATATGGATAAATTTACTGTGCGAGATTTAGAGCTGTTTTATGGGGATTTTAAGGCGCTTAAGGGTATTAAAATGGACATAAAAGCGAATGAGATATCTGCCTTTATCGGGCCATCTGGTTGCGGCAAATCTACGTTTTTAAAAACACTTAATCGTATGAATGATTTGGTGCAAGGTTGTACTTTAAAAGGAAAGGTTATGCTGGACAATGAAGATATTTACGGGGATATGGATGTGAATCTCTTGAGAAAGAGAGTTGGAATGGTGTTTCAAAAACCGAACCCATTCCCGATGAGTATATATGATAACATCGCATTTGGCCCTAGGACACATGGTATTCGTTCTAAAGCAAAGCTGGATGAAATTGTGGAGGAGTCCTTAAGAGGGGCAGCTATATGGGATGAATTGAAAGACAGGCTTAAGAAAGACGCGTTAGGACTCTCTGGTGGCCAGCAACAGAGGCTGTGCATTGCCAGAGCGTTGGCGGTACAGCCGGAAGTACTTCTTATGGATGAGCCAACCAGTGCGCTTGACCCTATATCAACATCTAAAATAGAAGATTTGGTAATGGAACTAAAAGAGAAGTATACAATTATTATGGTTACACATAATATGCAACAGGCAGCAAGAATATCTGATAAGACAGCGTTTTTCTTAATGGGAGAAGTTGTAGAGTTTGATGATACAGAGAAGATATTCTCAATGCCATCAGATAAACGAACAGAGGATTACATTACAGGAAGGTTTGGTTAGGATATGAGAAATTTTTTTGACAAGCAGTTAGAGGTTTTACATGAAAGTCTCATTGAGATGGGAGAGAAATGCGAAAAAGCCATAAGGATGGCGGTAGGTTCACTATTTGATGAACATACAGATGTAAAAACGAATCTGGAAGAGATTAATGAAATCGAAAAAGAGATTAACGATATGGAGAGAGATATCGAGAGTATGTGTATGAAACTTCTTTTAAAACAGCAGCCAGTGGCTGGAGATCTTAGGATGGTGTCGTCAGCCCTTAGAATGATTTCTGATATGGAGAGAATTGGTGACCAATCTCTTGATATTGTTGAAATATCTGAGTATGTCAGAGGCAAGGAAATGTCTGGCAAAATTCAACTTTCTGCCATGGCAACAGCTGTTACAAAGATGGTAAATGACAGTATTGCAGCCTTTGTAAACAAAGATTTGGAGCTTGCTAAATATGTAATGGAATATGATGATATTGTAGATGATTTTTTTGTTAAAATAAAAAAGGAGCTCATAGATATTCTTTCAAAGGGAGATAAGGATGGTGAAGTATTTATCGATCTTCTTATGATTGCAAAATATCTTGAGAGAATAGGTGACCATGCTACAAATATTGCTGAATCTGTTGATTTTTATTTGACAGGAACAAGGGACTACGTATAAGATATAATGAGAATACTACAAAGATATGGAGATAAGTTATGATATATTTATTGGAAGATGATACAAGTATACAGAAGTTTGTAATTTATGCACTCACAAATGCAGGTTTTCAGATTGAGGGCTTTGAGACACCAAGTGAATTTTGGGATGCTATGAAGAAAGCTGCACCAGAACTTCTATTGTTGGATGTAATGCTTCCTGAAGAGGACGGTATTTCTATATTGAATAAGCTTCGTACCAAAGAAGATACGAAAAAGCTTCCGGTTATTATGCTTACTGCAAAAGGTACGGAATACGACAGAATCATTGGTCTGGATAGTGGAGCAGATGATTATGTGGCTAAACCATTTTCTGTTATGGAACTTATTTCAAGAATTAAGGCAGTTCTTAGAAGAAGTGGAAACGTATCGGAAGGTGACAAGGAAGAATACATAGCTGGAGATGTGACCTTGTCTATTGCTAAGCATACTGTATTAGTTAAGGGACAGGAAGTTAAGCTTACATATAAGGAGTTTGAACTTCTTGCGATGCTCATGAAACACCGTGAAAAGGTATTTGAGCGTGACGAAATATTAGAAAAAATATGGGGATACGATTTCGATGGAGAGAGTAGAACAGTAGATGTTCATGTGAGAACTCTTAGAAGTAAGCTCGGTGATGGCGGCAACATTATAGAGACAGTCAGAGGTGTAGGATACAAGGTAAAGGGTAAGTAGGATGGCAAAAAGAATTTTTAGAAACACATTCATAACATCTCTTTGCGGTATTATCCTGGCATCGCTTATAGTTATGGGTTCCTTTTATGATAGTGCAGAATCTCAGATGCGCCAAGCTTTAAGGACGGAAGCTAATTTGGTGGCACAGGCTATTGTTAGTGTTGGAGAGTCTTATTTTGATAAGTTCTCATCTTCAGAAGGGACGAGAATTACCTGGATATCAGCTGATGGAAAGGTGTTATATGACAGTCAGGTTGATGAAACAACTATGGATAATCATATAAGCCGTGAAGAGATAGCATTAGCACTTAAAAATGGACAGGCAGAGGTTGTGAGGCAGTCGGATACACTGTCTGAGAAAACTATGTACTATGCCAAACTTTTGGACGATGGTACGATAATAAGAGTCTCTTGTGGTTATGATACTGTTATGGACATGCTTATAGCTATAGTTCAGCCTATGATTTTATTATTGTTAGTGCTTTGCGTGATAATGTATGCAGTTGCCAATTACACTGCAAAGGCGGTTGTGGCACCTTTGAATGGCATAGATTTGGAAAGCGGAACCATGGCTGATGTCAGGGGATTTGAAGAGATAAAACCACTTCTCGCCAGAATCAGGCGTCAGAATGTTATGATTGATACAAATATTCGAGAATTGAAGCTTGAACATGCTAAAAGAGAGGATTTTAGAAGAGATTTTACAGCAAATATTTCTCATGAATTAAAAACGCCTCTTACATCCATATCAGGTGTATCTGAGATGCTTATGAATGGAATAATAAGGACGGAGGATGTGCCGGAATTTGCTGCAAATATTAACAAGGAAGCAGGAAGACTTATAAGTCTCGTTAATGATATTATTTTGATTTCGAGATTAGAGGCAGAAGACTTGTATACGCAGAAGGAGCAGGTTGATATTTTTAAACTTGCATTGTCTGTAAAAAACAGGCTGGAAGTTCTTGCATCGAAAAGAAATATAAAGCTGACTGTTACAGGACGCTTGGTTGATGGGACGGAAATTTCGGAAAATGATAGTGATATAGAGCTGACTGTTATGGGTGTTTATAATATGCTTGAGGATATGATTGTCAATCTGTGCGATAATGCCATAAAGTACAATGTGGAAAATGGAAAAGTTGATATTTCTATTATAGAGCATAATAAACAGATGGAGATAGTTGTAGAAGATACAGGTATAGGAATTTCTGATGAGGATAAGGGAAGCGTTTTTGAGAGATTTTATCGTGTAGATAAGAGTCGTTCTAAGGAAGTTGGAGGAACGGGCCTTGGTTTGTCTATCGTTAAGCATATTGTTATGTATCATGGAGGAAGTGTCAATGTCGAAGACAGAGTTGGCGGCGGTACTCGAATGGTGGCTATAATAAACAAATAAAATGGATAAAATATCCCTAAAAGTTGTGAATTTTTGTTCATAAATATTGATTTCTCGGGCATCCTATTGTATGCTCATAGATAGTTATTCTGGTAAAGATTAACACGGCAAAATGCAGAATGGAGTATTATGGACACAAATAAGTTTAATGAAAATGATAATGAAAATCTTAAGGATAATAATTCTATAGATGAGAATATAAATGATAATCAGGCGGGTGACGAAGGTCAGTCGTCTGATTCTGATATTCATAGAAATCCTTTTGAAAATCGTCCACCGGTAAACGGACATAGAGGTCCCTATGCGGGACAGAATGGCCCTTATGGTGGTATGAGAGGTCCTTTTGGAGGCCCAGGCGGTCCGGGAGGACCATATGGTGGATATGGCCCAGGTGGTTATGGTGGTCCGGGCGGATATGGACAGGGACCAAATTACAATAATACAGGTGGTTATGGTGGCAATGGTTATAACAACGGAAATAACGGTTATAACAATGGCAACAATAATGGCTACAACAATGGTAACAGAGGAAACCAGAATGATAAGAAGAATTCTAAGATTCCAATCCTTGTCATAGCGGCAGTTGTAACAATTCTCATGGTGTACTTTATGAGCAGCATGTTTGAGAGCGCTACATCTAAGGAGATTAGTTATACACAGTTTTTGCAGATGCTTGAGGACAATACGGTTAAATCTGTTGAGATAACAAGCACAGGCAAGGTGGTTATAACTCCAAAGGAAACAAAAACCACAAATACAGGTATTATATTTACTTATTGGACCACGGCTATCAGCTTAGAACAGCTCCACGAAGAGCTTAAAGCCGCAAGCGAGGCTACAGGAGTAGAGTTTAAAGCTGATGTATCAGATTCGCAGTCGACTATAGTAGATATTCTTCTTGCATATATTGTTCCGTTTGCAATTATTTACTTCTTTATGGGAATGCTCTTTAAGAAGATGGGACGAGGCGGAGCAATGGGCGTTGGAAAATCCAATGCTAAGATGTATATGGAAAAGGAGACGGGTGTCACATTTAAAGATGTCGCAGGCCAAGACGAGGCAAAGGAATCTGTAACAGAGATAGTTGATTTCCTTCACAATCCGGGAAAATACACAAAGATTGGAGCTAAGCTTCCAAAGGGAGCACTTTTAGTGGGACCTCCGGGAACTGGTAAAACACTTCTTGCTAAGGCTGTAGCAGGAGAGGCTCATGTGCCATTCTTCTCATTGTCCGGTTCGGATTTTGTAGAGTTGTATGTAGGTGTAGGAGCATCAAGAGTTAGAGATTTGTTTAAGACAGCGCAGCAGAACGCACCTTGTATTATATTTATAGATGAGATTGATGCAATTGGAAAGAGCAGAGATTCTAAGTACGGCGGTGGCAATGATGAGAGAGAGCAAACTCTCAACCAGCTTTTATCAGAGATGGATGGTTTTGATTCATCGAAGGGTTTGCTTATACTTGCAGCAACAAACAGACCTGATGTACTTGATAAGGCATTGCTCCGTCCGGGACGATTCGACAGAAGAATTATTGTAGATAAGCCTGATCTTAAGGGTAGAGTGGACATACTTAAGGTTCATTCAAGAAATGTTGCTATGGATGAGACTGTTGATTTGGAGGCAATCGGACTTGCTACAAGTGGTGCAGTTGGTTCAGACCTTGCTAATATGATAAATGAGGCTGCAATTAATGCGGTAAAGCATGGAAGATCAGCAATCTCTCAGTCAGACCTTCTTGAGTCTGTTGAGGTGGTTATTGCAGGTAAGGAAAAGAAGGATAGAATTCTTAATGCTACAGAGAAGAAGACGGTTGCTTACCATGAAGTAGGTCACGCTCTTATTACAGCTCTGGAGAAAAATGCAGAGCCTGTGCAGAAGATTACAATTGTTCCAAGAACAATGGGCTCTCTAGGCTATGTTATGCAGGTGCCTGAGGAGGAGAAGTACCTTATGACAAGAGATGAGCTCCTTACAAGAATCACCACACTATTTGGCGGTAGAGCCGCTGAGGAATTATGTTTTGATACAGTTACCACAGGTGCATCAAATGATATGGAAAAGGCTACTGAGTTAGCTAGAGCAATGATTACCCGATATGGTATGTCAGAGCATTTCGGCCTTATGAGCTTGGAGACTGTAGAGGATAGTTATTTGGCTGGACGTACAGTGTTAAATTGCTCGGATGAGACAGCTGCTGAAATTGACAACGAGGTAAGACAGCTTCTTATGAAGTGCTACACTAGAGCTAAGCAACTTATTTCGGAGAATTTAGAGGTTCTTGAAAAGATTGCGGATTATCTCTATGAGAAGGAAACTATTACTGGTGCTCAATTTATGGAAATATTTAATGACATAAAAGGAATTAAGCCAGAAGAGAATAAAGACAAATCAGAAGAGTAACATAAGGAGAGTTAGTATGTTTAATCTTCAGGAGGAGTTAAGTAAACTGCCCGGTTCGCCGGGCGTTTATCTTATGCACAACGCCAAAGATGAAATAATATATGTTGGAAAGGCAATAAGCCTAAAAAACAGAGTGCGCCAATACTTTAGAGAGAGTACGGTAAAGACTGCAAAAATACAGCAGATGGTAGCAAACATTAGCTATTTTGAGTATATCGTGACTGATTCTGAGTTGGAGGCACTCATTTTGGAGTGCAATCTGATAAAAAAGCATCGTCCTAGATACAATACGATGCTAAAGGATGATAAGGCGTATCCGTATATAAAGGTCACAAATGAAGAGTATCCACGAATACTTTTTTCTAGAGATATGAAAAAAGATAAAAATAAGTATTATGGTCCTTATACTAGTGTGACAGCCGTAAAGGATACAATAGAGATGCTTACTAAGCTTTATCATATTAGAACCTGCAACAAATCTCTTCCTAAAGATATAGGCAATGGAAGACCATGTCTTAACTATCATATACATCAATGCGATGGTCCGTGCATGGGTTATGTAAATGTGGAAGAATACCGAAAATCAGTATCTGAAGCAGTGAAAATTCTTGAGGGGAAATTTGGCGATGTCATAAAGATGCTGCAGGATAAAATGACAGCATATGCGGAAAATATGGAGTTTGAAAAGGCGGCAGAATGTAGGGATTTGATAAATAGTGTTAAAGCTATTGCCCAGAAGCAGAAGATTACATCAGACGAATTTATGGATAGAGATATAATCGCCTATGCGGAGGAAGGCTTTGACGCTGTTGTGCAGGTATTTTTTGTCCGTGATGGAAAGCTTCTTGGCAGGGAACATTTTCATATGACAACGGCGCCTATGGAGACTGGAAGTCAGATATTGTCATCGTTCATTAAACAGTATTATTCCGGTACACCGTTTGTTCCAAAGGAACTATTTACGTCGGAGGAAATTGAGGATGTAGAGTTGCTTGAACAGTGGCTTGCCACTAAAAAGGGCTCTAAAGTAAAGATTCTCAATCCTAAAAAGGGACAGAAAGAAAAACTTGTTGAACTTGCTTCGAAAAATGCGGAATTAGTATTGAGCCAAGATAAAGAAAAGATTAAACGCGAGGAAGAAAGAACAGTAGGAGCAGTAAAAAGCATATTCGATATGCTATCTATAGAACAGAAGAATAACTATCGCATAGAGGCGTATGATATCTCAAATACATCGGGACTTCAATCTGTTGGCTCTATGATTGTATATGAGAATGGTAAGCCGAAGCGAACGGATTACAGAAAGTTCAAGATTAAGACTGTTGTAGGACCGGATGATTATGCTAGTATGAAAGAAGTGCTGACTCGTCGATTTACTCATGGAACAAATGCGGAAGATGAACAGTTTGACAGCTTCAATAGACTTCCTGATTTGATTATGATGGATGGCGGTAGGGGTCAGGTTAATATTGCCCTGTCTGTTCTGGAGGAATTAAGGATAAATATTCCTGTTTGCGGCATGGTAAAGGATGATCATCATAATACGAGAGGGTTGTATTATGAAAATGTGGAAATGCCTATAGATACTCATGGGGAAATGTTTCATTTGATAACTAGAATACAGGATGAAGCTCATAGATTTGCGATTGAATATCACAGAAGTCTTAGAGGGAAAAAGCAGATTCATTCTGTTCTTGATGATATAGAAGGAATAGGACCTACTAGAAGAAAGGCGCTTATGAAGCGCTTTAAAGGCATAGAAGAAGTGAAGAGTGCTACTCTGGAGGAACTTATGGAAATACCTCAGATGAGCAGACAGGCGGCTGAAAATGTAGTTGCTTTTTTCTCTAAAAGTACTAGCGTCTAAGAACTAAATGTTATATACTGTCTTTAATATGAAGAAAGGTACGGTGCAAATATGGCAAGTGTGAAATTGACAAAAATGATAGATATGTACAATCTTAAGAATTGTACACCTGATATTGATATATCCGGAATTAGAATAAAGATACCGGATATAAACAGACCAGCATTGCAGCTGGTTGGATATTTTGAACATTTCGATTCAGATAGAGTGCAGGTAATCGGATATGTAGAATATTCATATATCCAACATATGGATGAAGAGGAGAAAGTAAAGGCATATGATGCTTTAATGTCTAAAAAGTTTCCTTGTATTATATTCTGTAGAGATATGGAGCCGGATGAGGCTATTATCGCTGCCGGTAATAAATATGGAGTACCTATTCTCGTTACTGAGACAGCTACTTCAGCATTTACAGCAGAGCTTGTTCGTTGGTTAAATGTAGAGCTTGCGCCATGCATTTCTATCCACGGTGTTTTGGTTGATGTATTTGGTGAAGGCGTTCTTATTATGGGTGAGAGCGGTATCGGTAAGTCTGAGGCGGCTCTTGAATTGATAAAGAGAGGTCATCGATTGGTTACAGATGATGTTGTAGAGATAAGAAGAGTTTCAGATGAGACTCTTATTGGTACAGCGCCTGATATGACAAGACATTTTATTGAGCTTAGAGGTATTGGAATTATAGATGTAAAGACACTCTTTGGTGTTGAGAGTGTTAAGGAAACACAATCAATTAATATGGTTATTAAGCTTGAAGAGTGGAGCAGGGATAAGGATTATGACAGACTCGGCCTCGAGGAAAATTATACAGAATTCCTTGGTAACAAGGTTGTATGTCATGCAATTCCTATTCGTCCGGGCAGAAACCTCGCTATTATCGTTGAGACAGCAGCTGTAAATCATCGTCAGAAGAAGATGGGTTACAATGCAGCTCAGGAATTTTGTAATAGAGTTCAGAGAAATCTGATGAAACATGATGATGAGGATTAATATGGCAAGCGTATGTTTTGGAGTGGATATTGGTGGAACAGCTATTAAAATGGGATGTTTTGATGACGCTGGGAAACTGATTTCTAAGTGGGAAATACCTACAAGAAAAGAGAATAATGGAGAACAGATTTTGCCGGATGTGGTGGAAGCTATATATGGCAAGTTAGATGAGCTATCCTTAGATAAGAACCATGTTATAGGTGTAGGCATTGGAGTTCCTGGTCCTGTATTTGCAGATGGTACTGTTAACAGATGTGTAAATCTCGGCTGGGATGTATTTAATGTGGCTGACAGGGTTAAAGAGCTCATGAATATGCCTGATTTGTCTGTAAAGGTTGCCAATGATGCAAATGTTGCCGCTTTAGGAGAAATGTATAAGGGAAGCGGTGAAGGTTACAAAAATATTGTTATGGTTACTCTTGGAACAGGAGTCGGCGGTGGTATTATTCTGGATGGAAAGATTCTTGCAGGTACATCAGGAGCGGCTGGCGAAATTGGTCATATGCCGGTTGAACCTACAGAGGAAGTGAGCTGCTCATGTGGCAAGAAGGGCTGTTTGGAGCAATATGCCTCTGCTACGGGGATAGTAAATATGGCAAAGATTCAGATGGGCGATAGAGCGAAAAATATCAGTGCAAAGGATGTAATAGATTTGGCAAAAGCAGGTGAAGAGGATGCTCTGGCAGTCATTGAGCGCCTTGGAATATATCTTGGCAGAGCATTGGCTTCTGTTGCATGCGTTGTGAATCCTCAAGCTTTTGTAATAGGCGGAGGAGTAAGCAAGGCTGGTCATTTTTTGATTGACTATATTGAGAAGAATTTTGTCACTAATGTATTTAGACCATGCAAGGATGTAAAGTTTGTGTTGGCAAGTCTTGGCAATGACGCAGGTATATATGGTGCAGCTGCACTGATACTGATATAACAAATGCTGGCATAATAAGAGATATTGAAAATATCATATAGTATTAGATAATATATTTTCATAATATAGGAGATATTTATGAATCAGGAATTTTTAAAAAAATTAACTGATATTGTAGGAGAGAGTAATGTGTGTGTAGATGAACCCATAAACAAACACATTACTTTTCGTGTTGGTGGAAATGCTACGTATTATGTAAGTGTTCCGGGAGAGGACGAACTTGTAGACATAATCGCCCTTATGAAGGAACATGAAGATATTCCTTACTACATTATAGGAAACGGCAGTAATATGTTGTTTACAGATGCTGGTTATAAAGGTCTTATAGTGGAGATTTGCAACAAATTTTCTGATATAGATATATATGATTGCAGGATAATAGCAAAGGCTGGCGCGATGCTTTCAAAGGTTGCGAAGATGGCTTATGAAGAAGGCTTAACTGGTATGGAACAGCTGTCTGGCATACCTGGAACTATAGGCGGAGCTGTTGCTATGAATGCAGGAGCTTATGGCTCGGAGATAAAGGATATAATCGTAAGTGCAAAGGTCTTGGATGTTAAGAATGGTCAGGTAAAAATTCTCGAGAGAGATGAGCTTAACTTGGGATATAGACATAGTATTATAATGGAAGAAAATTATATTGTAATAGAAGCAATATTTGATTTGAAGCGTGGTAAACGTGAAGATATCAAGCAGGAGATGGACAGATGCACTGGACTTCGAAAGGAAAAACAGCCGCTGGAATATCCTAGTGCCGGTAGCACCTTTAAGAGACCGGAGGGATATTTTGCAGGGAAGCTGGTGCAGGATGCCGGCTTGTCAGGATACACAGTTGGTGGTGCAATGGTGTCTCAAAAGCATTGTGGTTTTGTTGTAAATAAAGGTGGTGCTACAGCCCAAGATATTCTTGATGTCATAGCCCATTGTCAGAGAGAAGTCAAAGAAAAATTCGGAGTGGAACTGGAACCTGAAGTAAGGATAATACAGGCAGAATAGAATTATTGTACCTAAGAGTTGAGGTGATGTTATGAGATTTGTTATAGTGACAGGAATGTCAGGAGCAGGAAAAAGTACTGTAATGAAAATATTGGAGGATGCAGGGTATTTTTGCGTGGATAATTTGCCAGTGCAGCTTATTCGCAAGTTTCATGAATTGTCTAGAAACTCAATGGGTGACATGAGAAGAGTTGCGCTTGGTATAGATGTTAGAAGTGGTGAAGCGTTAGATGAGATGGATGAAGTTTTATCCTATTTTGCAACTAGTGGAAGCCAGATAGAAATTATATATTTGGATGCAAAGGATGAGGTTCTTATAAAACGTTTCAAAGAGACTAGACGCTCACATCCACTTATTCCTAATGGAAGAGTGGAGGAGGGAATAGCAGCTGAAAGAGACAGAATGTCTTTTCTTAAAAAGAAGGCAGACTATATTATAGAGACGGATAAGCTTTTGGTTCGCGATTTAAGAGTAGAGATAGAGAAGATATTTGTTGAGAATAAGACCTTTAACAATTTGTTTATAAACGTAGTTTCTTTTGGTTTTAAACATGGAATTCCAGTTGATTCGGATTTGGTGTTTGATGTAAGGTTTATGCCTAATCCGTACTATGAAGAGAAACTGAGAGTGATGACAGGGAATGATAAGGAAGTGCAGGAGTTCGTTATGAACTCTGAGGCTTCTGTAGAGTTTGTAAATAAGTTGATTGATATGATAAAGTTTCTTGTTCCTAATTATATTGCAGAGGGAAAGAATCAGTTGGTTATAAGTGTTGGCTGTACAGGAGGACATCATCGTTCTGTTACGGTGGCAAATAAACTTTATGAGGCTCTCAGTTCAAGTGGTGATTACGGAATAAAGATTTCTCATAGAGATATAAATAGGTAGGGGATAGATATGTCATTTTCTAGGGAAGTAAAAGAAGAATTATCTAGGCAGATAGCAGGAGGCAGACATTGCCTTATAGCTGAAACAGCTGCAATGATAAGCTTGCTGGGCCATATAAAAATATCAGGAGAAAATAGATATTCGGTGAAAATTCATACTGAAAATTTGGCTGTTGCAAGAAAGTACTTTACATTATTGAAAAAAACATTTAATATAGTAGCGGAAATTACCATAAGACAAAATGCATATTTGAAAAAGGGTCGTACATATACTATAACAGTCAACGATCACGAGGATGCATTAAAGATACTTACAACATGTAAACTCTTAGATGATAGCGGTGATATTGTTGAAAATATGTCGATTGTAAACAATGTGGTGATTATGAACAGCTGTTGCAAAAGAGCGTTTGTCAGAGGTGCCTTTATGGCGACAGGCTCAATTAGCACACCTGAAAAATTCTATCACTTTGAGATTGTTTGCAATTCTTACGACAAGGCTGTACAGCTAAATGAACTTATCAGTTCATTCCAGATAGAGGCAAAGATTGTCGAAAGAAAAAAACATTTTGTTGTCTATATAAAGGAAGGCTCTGGTATAGTCGATATTTTAAATGTGATGGAAGCTCATGTGGCGCTTATGAATCTTGAAAATGTAAGGATTCTTAAGGAAATGCGTAATTCCGTAAACAGAAAAGTTAACTGCGAGACGGCAAACTTAAATAAAACAGTAGCTGCGGCAGTTAAGCAAACAATGGATATAAAATATATCCGTGATACAGTAGGACTGTCTTCATTGCCGGAGACTTTGAGACAGTTAGCAGAGGTGCGTCTGGAAAATCCGGATGTTTCTCTGAAAGAGTTGGGGACTTTATTAGACACACCTATAGGCAAATCGGGGGTTAATCATCGCTTGAGAAAAATAAGCGAGATTGCAGAAGGCCTTAGAGAGAAAAGTGTCACTACTTAGGAGGATATCATGGTTACAAAGAGTATGACAGTTGAACTGAAAAATGGTGCAGAGGCTAGACCGGTTGCATTTTTGGTTCAGGTTGCAAGCCAGTTTGAAAGCTCAATTTACATTGAGTACGATAACAAGAGAGTTAATGCAAAGAGCATTATGGGCATGATGACAGTTAATTTATCAGATGGTAAGGAAGTTAACGTGTCAGCAGACGGAGCAGATGAGACAGAAGCAATAGGAAAGATTGAGGAGTATTTAAAGCAGAACTAATACAAATTAATCACTTTAAAAAATAGTGACTGTATGGTATATTTATACCATATAGTCATTTTTGTTATATATGAAAGTTCTCAAAACTTTCCTATATAACAAAAAACGCTCCGCTAAGGATCGCACTGCGGCGGAGATGTAGTTGTTGCTGAAGCAAGGTTTAAAGAACTTTTCGCATTGATTTTCTATAAATAAAGAAATTCTCCGACTAAGAGAGGTTACAGGATATGAGTTTTACACATTTACACGTCCATACAGAGTACAGTCTTCTTGATGGTTCAAGTAAAATCAAGGAGATAGTTAAACGTGCAAAAGAATTGAATATGGATAGTTTGGCTATAACAGATCATGGTGTTATGTATGGTGTTGTAGACTTTTATCGTGCAGCAAAAGAGGTGGGGATAAAGCCTATTCTCGGATGTGAGGTTTATGTGGCACCAGGTTCCAGATTTGATAAAGAGCCTGGAGCGAGTGGAAGTGATGACAGATATTACCACCTTGTGCTTTTGGCAGAAAATGATACAGGTTATCATAACCTTATGAAGATTGTCTCAAGAGGATTTGTTGAGGGATTTTACTATAAGCCTAGAGTTGATTATGAGGTTTTAAGAGAACATTCAGAAGGTATAATATGTCTTAGTGCCTGTCTGGCAGGCGAAGTGCAGAGGGCGTTAGCTAGAGATAATTATGAGGAGGCTGTAAAGGCGGCTCTAAGATACGAGCAAATATTTGGAAAAGGCAACTTCTTTTTAGAGCTGCAGGATCATGGTATACCAACACAAAAGAAGGTTAATAGTGATTTGCTTCGAATGAGTAAAGAGCTGAATATAGATCTTGTAGCAACAAATGATATTCATTACACATATGCAGATGATGCAAAAGCACATGATATTTTGCTTTGTATACAGACGAATAAGAGGGTGGCAGACGAGGACAGAATGCGCTATGATGGCGGACAGTACTATCTTAAGTCCGAGGACGAAATGCGACTTTTATTTCCGTATGCATATGAAGCTCTTGAAAATACTCATAAGATAGCAGAGCGCTGTAATGTGGAGATAGAGTTTGGCGTTAGAAAACTTCCAAAATATCAGGTTCCAAAGGAATTTTGGGATAGTGATGATGCGGAAGGTGAAGCATCATGGAACTATCTTTCTCATCTTTGTAACGAGGGTTTAAAGCGCAGATATAATGAGATAACTGATGAGCTTAGAGAACGTCTTGACTATGAGTTAGGTGTTATTAAATCCATGGGATTTATCGATTATTTCCTTATAGTTTGGGATTTTATACATTATGCAAAGTCAAATAACATAATGGTAGGACCGGGAAGAGGCTCGGCTGCAGGAAGTATAGTGGCATATACTCTTGAGATTACGGATATTGATCCTATAAAATATAGCCTTATCTTTGAGCGTTTTTTGAATCCGGAAAGAGTATCTATGCCTGATATTGACGTGGATTTCTGTTATGAAAGACGTCAGGAGGTTATTGATTACGTTGTAGAGAAGTATGGGAAGGACAGAGTTGCGCAGATTGTAACCTTTGGTACATTGGCTGCTAAAGGTGTTCTCAGAGATGTGGGACGAGCGCTTGATTTGCCATATAATCAGATAGACGCGATTGCTAAAATGGTACCAAATGAGCTTAATATCACATTAGACAAAGCATTGCAGATGAATCCTGCTATGAGAGAAATCTATGAGAACGACCCTCAGATAAAGTACCTTATTGATATGTCAAAGAGACTTGAAGGCTTGCCTAGACACAGCTCTATGCACGCGGCGGGAGTACTTATCAGCTCCAAGTCTGTAGATGAGTTTGTTCCGTTATCAAAGTCGTCAGATGGTACTATTACAACACAGTTTGTTATGACTACACTTGAGGAATTGGGTCTTTTGAAGATGGATTTCCTAGGTCTTAGAACACTTACTGTAATACAGAATACTGTAAAGCTTATAGAGGGTGGAGAAAAGGGAACAGTTACTGAGACCGGCGCACCAAGAGGAGTTAAGCTTGATTTAGATACTATAGATTATAACGATAAAAAGGTTTTGGATTCACTTGGTACAGGAAAGACAGAGGGTGTGTTCCAGCTTGAAAGTGCCGGTATGAGAAACTTCATGAAGGAGTTAAAGCCAGAGTCTCTGGAGGATATTATAGCGGGAATTGCCTTGTATCGACCAGGTCCTATGGATTTTATACCTAAGTATCTGCACGGCAAGAATAATCAGGCATCTGTAGAGTATGACTGTCCACAGCTTGAGCCTATACTTAAGCCTACTCATGGATGTATCGTATATCAGGAGCAGGTTATGCAGATAGTACGAGATTTGGCAGGGTATACCCTTGGACGAAGCGATTTAGTTCGCCGTGCTATGAGTAAGAAAAAGACTTCAGTAATGGAGGAAGAGAGACAAAACTTTGTATATGGAAATGCTTCGCAAAATGTGAAAGGTTGTGTAAATAATGGTATTAGTGAGTCTGTGGCTAATAAGATTTATGATGAAATGATAGACTTCGCTAAATATGCTTTCAACAAATCGCATGCAGCAGCATATGCAGTGGTAGCATATCAGACAGCTTATCTTAAGTACTACTATCCGGTGGAATTCATGGCGGCTCTTATGACTTCGGTTATAGATAATTCAGCAAAAGTATCTGAATATATTATGATATGTCGAGCTATGGGCATAGAGATTCTGCCACCTGATGTCAATCAGGGTGAGAGCTTTTTCTCTGTAAAAGGAAATGATATTGTATTTGCGCTAAACGCTTTGAAAAGTGTGGGCAAGCCTGTTATTCAAAGGATTGTCGAGGAGAGAGAACAGCGTGGACCATTTACAACTATTAAGGATTTTATAGAGAGAACAAATGGTACAGAAGTAAATAAACGTACTATAGAGAACTTTATAAAGGCTGGTGCATTTGATTGCTTTGGCGCAAACAGAAGACAGCTTATGATGGTTTACACATCCATTGTTGATAGTATTAACCAGAATAAAAAGAGCTCGATGGCAGGGCAGATGTCACTTTTTGATATAGCTTCAGAGGAAGTTAAGGAAGAATTTGAGATAAAACTGCCTAATGTATCTGAGTACAAAAAGTCAGAATTACTTGCTTTTGAAAAAGAGGTAATAGGCGTGTATGTTAGTGGACATCCACTGGAAGAATTTATGTCTAAGTGGAAAAAGCATACTACAAATATATCTACAGACTTTAGCGAAAGTGAGGACGGTGACAAAGAGATAAAGGTACATGATGGAGACAGAGTCTGTGTAGGTGGAATGATAAACTCCATAAGCATTAAGAGTACAAAGACTAATAAGATGATGGCATTCTTCACTGTGGAAGATATGTATGGAAGTGTCGAAGTAATCGTATTTCCTAAGGATTATGAGAAGTACAGAACAGCAATCATACAGGATGAAAAGGTTTTTGTCAGAGGAAGAGTCAGTCTCACAGAAAATGAAGGTGGAAAAGTTATCTGCGAAACCATAACAGGTTTTGATGATATGCCATCTGATTTGTGGCTTCGATTTGAAAATAAGGCGCAGTATCAGCAGTTAGAAGCTAAGATGGATGAACTGCTTAGGGATTCTGATGGTAAGGATAATGTAATAATCTACCTAAAGGAAGAAAAACAAAAGAAGATACTGCCGGCATCCAGAAGTGTAAAGGCAGATTCCGTGTTAGTGGACGCGTTGAAAGAACTTCTTGGAGAGGACAATGTAGCAATAGTTTAAATATATGTTTAAATATATATACAATATTTTCTTGAAATAAGAAGAAAAAGCATTTATAATAATTAGTGCTTTTAAATTTAGATTTATTTTGTGTATTCGGGAGGCAAAGCAATGGCAAAAGAGATTAACACAATCGGTGTATTAACAAGTGGTGGCGACGCACCAGGTATGAATGCTGCAATTCGTGCAGTTGTTAGAACAGCGATTGCCCATGGGAAAAAGGTAAAAGGTGTTATGAGAGGCTATCAGGGTCTCTTAGATGAAGAAATCATAGATATGGGTAAGCACAGTGTATCTGATATTATCCAGAAGGGTGGTACAATCTTAGGTACTGCAAGATGTGACGACTTTAGAACAGCAGAAGGACAGAAGAGAGGTGCAGACATTTGTCATAAGCACGGCATCGATGGACTTGTAGTTATCGGTGGAGATGGTTCTTTTCAGGGAGCGCAGAAGCTTGCACATCTCGGCGTAAATACAATCGGTGTGCCAGGTACAATCGATCTCGATATTGCTTGTACAGATTACACAATTGGTTTTGATACAGCTGTAAATACAGCTATGGAAGCTATAGATAAGGTTCGTGATACATCAACATCACATGAGAGATGTAGTATTATTGAAGTTATGGGACGTCATGCTGGCTATATCGCTCTTTGGTGTGGACTTGCAAATGGTGCAGAAGATATTCTTCTTCCGGAGAGATACAGCCATGATGAGCAGAAGATTATTAATCACATTATAGATTCTAGAAAGATTGGAAAGAAGCACCATCTTATTATTAATGCTGAAGGTATTGGTCACTCAACATCTATGGCAAAGAGAATTGAGGCTGCAACAGGTATGGAGACAAGAGCTACAATCCTTGGTCACATGCAGCGTGGTGGTAGCCCAACATGTAAGGATAGAGTGTACGCTTCAATTATGGGAGCTTACGCAGTAGATGCACTTGTAGCAGGTAAGAGCAGCCGAGTTGTAGCTTACAAGCACGGTGAGTATATAGATTTTGATATTGATGAAGCACTTGCAATGCGCAAGGATATATCAGAGTATGATTACAATATAAGTAAGGTACTTGCTAGATAATACATATTATGAAATTATGAAATGTACGAAAGAATTCCGATAAAAAGGGGTTCTTTCTTTTTTTGTCCATTATTGCCTTGGGATGGGGTAAATATCGTGGAAGGAGTAAATATGAAGGGTTTACATAGTATTAGGAAGATAGCTGATATTTTTAGCGGATTTAGTACTACAAGAAAAATTGCATTGGGATTTGCGACTGTAATATTGGCGGGAGCAATTCTTTTGACACTTCCCATTTCTTCAAGTACAGGTGAGTCTACAAGCTTTATAGACGCACTGTTTACAGCTACAACCTCTGTATGTGTGACAGGTCTCGTGACAGTGGTTACAGCTACGCATTGGAGTCTGTTTGGACATATTGTTATACTGATACTTATACAGCTGGGAGGATTTGGAGTAATATGCTGTGGAATATGGATATTACAGCTTCTGAGGAGAAAAATACATCTGAAAGATAGAAAGATGATACAGGAATCTTATGGCTTGGATGGAGAAATAGCTGGGGATGTCGTAAATAAAGATATAAAAAAGAATATATCAAACTATGATGGACTAGTTAAAAGAATAGTCAGAGGTACATTTATAATAGAAGGAATAGGTGCAATGCTTTTGGCGGTGAGATTTATACCGCAGTTTGGACCGGCAAAGGGAATATGGTATTCAATATTTCATGCAGTATCTGCCTTTTGCAATGCAGGAATAGATGTACTATCAGAGGTAAGTCTTATGGAGTACAAAGGTGATGCATTGGTTAATTTGACGATTTGTTTTCTTATAATAACAGGTGGGATAGGATTTATAGTATGGTGGGATGTTGTTCGCGTTATAAAACAGGCAATAGCTCAAAGGAAGTACAAAAATATGCTGTTTAAGAGACTTAGTCTCCATTCAAAGGTAGCCATTACAACTACAATAGTACTTATCATCATAGGAACAGTGGGGATATTTTGTTTTGAATATAGTAATGAAAAAACTATGGCGAATGAAAGTGTTGGAACAAAGCTTTTGATGTCATTATTTCAATCAGTGACACCCAGAACAGCAGGATACTTTACAATGCTTCAGGAAAATATGACATCCCCGTCCTACTTGCTGACAATAATACTTATGTTGATTGGCGGTTCACCTATGGGAACGGCAGGTGGTATGAAAACTACAACTATTGCAATGGTTATATTTTGCATTGTAGGAGTGGTAAAAGGGAAAAAGGATATAGAGGCCTTTGGGAGAAGGATATCATCTGAAAATATCAGGATGGGAATAACCGTTATAGCCATAAGCCTAATGACGCTTGTATTAGGTGTAATGCTACTACTTGTAGTAGAACCATTTGGGATTCGTCCTATTGTCTATGAAACAGTATCGGCCATAGCTACAGTGGGTCTTGGCTATGGAATGACACCGTATTTAACGGCAACCGGTAAGCTGGTATTGATATTACTTATGTATATAGGAAGAACGGGGCCTATTACTATGGCTATGGTATTTGGAAGCAGACAGGGAAAGGAGCAAAAAGGAGTTCAATTAGCTGAAAAGAAAATAATTATAGGTTAATAAACATATTAGTAAATGGAGGTAACAAAATGAGAGATATAGCAGTTATAGGACTTGGTAAATTTGGAGTCAGTGTGGCCTTAAATTATTCAAAGCGAGGAGGAAATGTACTGGCTATAGATAAGGATGAGATAAGAGTTCAGGAAATTGCAGATGTGGTTACAAGCGCAGTACGTGTAGATATGACGGATAGTGAGGCAGTAGCTAACCTGGGCCTTGATAAGATGGATGCAGTAGTGGTAGCCATTGCGGATAGTTTAGAGGCGTCGGTTATGGCGACAATACTTGCAAAAGAGCAGGGAGTGCCTTATATTATAGTTAAGGCTAAAAATCAAATGCATGCTTCTGTCCTTGAAAAAGTGGGTGCAGACAAGATAATATTTCCTGAGAAGGAGATGGGGATGAGAATTGCAAGAAATCTATCTGCAAACGCAATGGAGGATGTAATTGAAATAGGAGATGATTACAGCATAGTGGAGGCAGCGGTACCGCGAAAGTGGATAGGAAAAAGCCTTGCAGAGCTTAATCCCAGAAAAGAATTTGGCTTTAATGTTATCGCCAAAAAGGTGGGAAGATATGCCAGAGATATAGTCGCAAATCTTGACCCTAATATAAAGTTTTTAGAGGGTGAACACATTATAGTCATTGGCAAAAACGAGAATTTAGATAAGATTTTTTAGAATAAAAAAGGAGTACATATGAGAATATCATCACCGTCAAATGAAAAGATAAAGCAGGTAGTTTTGCTAAATACAAAGGCGTCTGCCAGAAGAAAACAGAAGCAATATATTATAGAAGGAATACGAATGTATGAGGAAGTGCCAGAGGAAGATTTGGTGGCTACATATGTGTCTGAAAAATATTATGAGGAGGTCATTAAGGTTCAAAAAATCTCTAATGAGGCTATGAAAAGGCTTAAGAAAAGAGATTATTATATTGTGGCTGACAATGTATTTAAGAGTATGTCGGATACAGTAACCCCTCAGGGAATTATGGCAATTGTACGTCAGAAGGAGTATCAGCTGGAGGATATATTAAAACAGAGAGAAAATGGCGTAATTATTGTGCTTGAGAGTCTTCAGGACCCTGGAAATCTTGGTACGATTCTAAGGACAGGTGAAGGTGCCGGAATTGCAGGAATAATCATGAATAAGGAAACTGTTGATATATATAATCCTAAGGTGATACGTTCCACTATGGGTTCGCTATATAGAGTCCCATTTGTGGTGACAGAGGATTTAGAGGAGACTTTAGACAAGCTTTCAGAAAAAAATGTAACTATATTTGGAGCACATTTAAAGGGGAGTGAATACTATACAGAAGGCTTATATAAAGGGCTTGTGGCATTTCTTATAGGAAACGAAGGAAATGGTTTGAGTGAACACATCTCTAACAAAGCGCATAAACTAATAAAAATACCTATGGAAGGGAAAGTAGAGTCCTTAAATGCAGCAGTGGCAGCATCGATACTTATGTATGAAGCGAAGAGGCAGGGTTTAAAGTAGCATAAATGCTGACGATTTCCCAATAGTTGACAAAAAGATATTATTTTGTTATATTACAAAACGATAACTTTAATGTAAATATTTCGTAGAACTGCACATAATAAATGTGTAGTCAAACTGAAAACATCTAAGGAGGCAACATGAAAGCAATGCAGGACAAGGTAATTGCTATCATTACCAACATGGTATTGAGCTTGGCGATTATCGTAGTTGCAGGCACTATGAGCAGTGATGTGACAGGAAGTAACGAAGGGGAACAGAACAAGTTAGCAACAGAAAATATGGAAACAGCTGATGTAGACGTGTCACTTGTGGAGAAGGATGATATGTCATTCGTTGGATTACCAATGGATACAGAGATTGCAGACACACAGACAGAAGGGGTAGTAGGTGACAGTGAAACAGAAGCAGGCAACGAAGACCAGACAGTAGAAGATTTATTATATGCAGACAAGCCGGCAGCTCCAAATAAGGAATTTGCTTGGGAGTCAGAATATGCGGACAAGTTTATGGTCAATGTGACAGACTATGTTAACGTCAGAGCAACAGCAGATGCTGAATCTGAGGTAGTAGGTAAGATTTTTGCCGGACAGGGTGGTAAGCTCATATGGCAGGGAGATACATGGTCGTTAGTTCGTTCAGGAAATGTAGAAGGCTACATTAAGAATGAATATGCATGGTTTGGCGAGGACGTGGAGGCACACGTTGATGAAGTAGCTCAGCTTTACGCCGTAGTCACAGCAGACAGATTAAGAGTTAGAGCCAAAGCAACAACATCTAGTACAACACTTGGTATGGTTGTGTATGGTGATCAGCTCCAGATTGTAGAATATGGTGAAGATTGGACAAAGATTATATTTGAACAAGCTACAGCATATGTTAGCACAGATTATATCTACGCAAAGCGTCAGATTGGTACTGGTATGACTCTTGCAGAAGAGCAGGAGGCAAAAGAGGCTGAGGAAGCACGCCAGGCAGCTTTGAAGGCTGAAGAAGAAGAAAAGAGAAGACAGGAAGAGGCAGCTTTAGAGGCAGCTATTAAGAATAGTGGTTTGGCTGAGATAGTTCAGGTTGGTGAGTATTCACTTTCACCAGAAGATGCATACCTTATGGCATGCTGCGTATCAGCTGAAGTTGGAAGCAGCTCTTATGAATGTCAGCTTGCAGTAGCAAATGTTATTCTTAACAGACTTAAGAGTGGCAAGTACGGACCAGATGTAAGTGATGTAATCTACGCAAAGAACCAGTTCTCAGTAGCGAAGAATGGTTCATTAGACAGATATATTAAGAATGGTCCAAGAGCAACAAGTGTACAGGCGGTTAAGGACGCACTTGCTGGAAATAACAATATGGTAGGTTATTATAACTTCATCTATTTACCAGCAGCAAACTTCTCTAGATATGATGAGTACATCATTCTTGGTTCAGAAGTATTCTACCGTGTATACTAGAATGAAATAAAAGTTATCAAATGATTAAAGACGATACATTTCCTAAAAAGAAATGTATCGTTTTTTTCTGTGATATAATCTTCACAAGCTGCTAAAAGTGTGTTAAACTAACCAAGTACCTTAAAAAGGGAAATCTTAGTAAATATATTCAAAAGATATGAATTAAATATATAGGAGTGAGTAATATGAAATCATTAGTAGGACGTAGTTTTTTAACACTTAAGGATTTTACACCAGAGGAGATAATGTATCTGGTGGATTTGGCAGCAGATTTAAAGGATAAAAAGAAGAAGGGCATCCCTATGGAATATTGCAAGGGAAAGAATGTGGCCCTTATATTTGAGAAGACAAGTACAAGAACAAGATGTTCGTTTGAGGTGGCAGCCCACGACCTTGGTATGGGTTCTACATATTTGGATCCAAAGGCTTCACAGATAGGAAAGAAGGAAAGCATAGAGGATACAGCTAGAGTTCTTGGTAGAATGTATGAGGGAATCGAGTACAGAGGATATGGTCAGGAGATAGTTGAGGAGCTTGCAAAATATGCAGGTGTACCAGTTTGGAATGGACTCACAAACGAGTATCATCCAACACAGATGATAGCCGACCTTTTGACAATCAAGGAAAAGTTTGGCAGCTTCAAGGGACTTAAGTTTGTGTATATGGGAGATGCAAGATACAATATGGGTAACTCCCTTATGGTAGCATGCTCGAAGATGGGAATTGACTTTGTGGCTTGCACATCAAAGAAGTACTTCCCAGAGGAGGAGCTTGTTAATCAGTGTAAGGAGTATGCAAAAGCAACAGGCTCAACAATCACACTTAGTGATGATGTGGCTACAGCTACTAAGGATGCAGATATTATCTACACAGATGTATGGGTATCTATGGGAGAGCCGGATGAGGTTTGGGCAGAGCGTATAAAGGAGCTCTTGCCATATCAGGTTAATAAGAAGGTAATGGATAACACATCAAAAAAGAGTGTGTTTATGCATTGTTTACCTGCATATCATGATTTGAAGACACAGGTGGGACAGGAAGTATATGAAAAGTTTGGCTTGTCAGAGCTTGAAGTGACAGATGAAGTATTTGAATCAGAGAAGTCGGTAGTCTTTGATGAGGCGGAGAACAGAATGCATTCAATAAAGGCGATAATGCTTGCTACACTTGGCGGATACAGCTTATAGTTAGGAGATAAATATGGATTTTGAGAGAAGAAAGCGCCCCTTTAGATATTTTGGACGTGTGGTAGATATTATAAATATAATTTTTTCAGTATTGATATTTGCCTGTGCCCTCATCTTGTTTATGAACAGAGAAGAAAATATGCTACTATTTCCGGCTATATTTTTCTGCGCAGCAGTGATTAATTTGGCCATGGGGATAAAATATTACAAGAGAGATGAAATGGGAAGATTTATTAGTCTTATGGTTGGCTTTGTGTTTTTTGTAGCAGTAGGCATATTTGCCACTATTGTAATATTGTAGGAGAGAAAAATGTTTAAGGATAATGAAAATGTAGTGCTTTGTGGTGCTAATTCTTACACTCAAAAGTATTATTTTAATGAGGAATTTAATAGACTTCCGGAGAGTATTCAGGATGAGCTTAAGGCGATGTGCGTTCTATTTACAGAGGACATCGGTGGAGTGCTTACTCTAGAGTATCAGCCGGATGGTACATTGGAATTTAAGGTGCAGACAGATGAGCATGATTATCTTTTTGATGAGATAGGATGTGGCCTCAAGATAAAAAGTATGCAGATAAAAAAGAGAGAGTTATTGGAGTCTTTAGAGCTTTATTATAAGGCGTTTGTATTAGGAGAGGATGCCTTTGGTGATGACTGCTAAGAAAGGATAGAGAGTATGCAGATTGAAAATGTGCATATAGACAATAAAATAGCCCTTGGGCCTATGGCAGGAGTTACAGACCTGCCATTTCGTCTTCTTGTAAAGGAGCAGGGATGCGGGCTTATATATACGGAGATGGTTAGTGCTAAAGCAATATTGTATAATAATAAAAATACAATAGACCTTCTAAAGACCCATGAGTCAGAGCGCCCGGTGGCATTGCAGCTGTTCGGCTCTGAGCCTGATATAATGGGTGAGATAGCCGGAAGAGTATCAGAGGGACCATATGAGTTCATAGATGTAAATATGGGGTGTCCAGTGCCCAAGATAGTCAACAATGGTGAGGGGTCAGCACTAATGAAGAATCCGGTGTTGGCGGCAAATATAGTAGAGGCTATGGTTAAGAAGTCCAAAAAGCCTATTACAGTAAAGATGAGAAAAGGCTTTGATGATGATAATGTAAATGCTGTTGAAGTGGCGAAACGATTGGAACAGGCAGGAGCATCACTGATTGCAGTTCATGGAAGAACAAGAGAGCAGTATTATAGTGGTGTGGCTGACTGGGATATTATAAGACAGGTGAAGGAAGCAATTAGTATACCTGTTATCGGAAACGGTGATATAAGAACACCGGAAGATGGAAAACGTATGATGGACGAGACAGGCTGCGATATGATAATGATAGGTCGAGCAGCAAGAGGCAATCCATGGATATTCAACCAGGTGTCGCATTATATTGAGACAGGAGAAAAGCTTGCAAAACCATCCCTTGAGGAAGTTAAACAGATGATATTAAGACATAGTCAGATGCTTATTGACTACAAGGGTGAATACACAGGAATAAGGGAAATGAGAAAGCATGTGGCATGGTACATATTTGGCTATCCTCATGCGGCAGCTCTTAGAAATGCAGTAAATATGGTTGAAAGTATAGATGAACTAAGAGAACTTATAGAAAATATAGGATAGGAGAAGATGATGGTAATTTCAAGTACAGCAAGTGGATACAAAAAAATAATGTGGGGAATACTGCTTTCAGCGGTGCATATTGAAATCCCTATAGGAATATTTATGATACAGATACTTCCTATGTTTTTAGGATTTGGGTTGGTAATGCTTGGGTGTATGGAGCTTAGAGATAAAGCAGGACTTGGCTTTTTCGATAAGGCATTAAAAAACGCTTTAATAGTTTCAGGAGTGGCATTGGCACTCTGGGTAGTAGGAATGTTCTTATCCTACGGACTAGCATTGACAAAGGGTCTTATGGCTATGGTGCACCTTTTTGCAATTGCCACATACGGTGAAATCTTAAATAAAACAGTTAGACTTTATAAGCTTGAGGGCATGACAAAGCAGGCAGATAAGCTTAGAAAGGACAGAATGACAGTAATTAAGATTTATCTTGTGGGAATCGTAATATGCTTACTTGGTATGATACCGGCACTTGATTTCCTTAATCAGTATGTTACAACAAGCGTTATGTTTATGATAAATCTGTGGCTTTCAATGATTGTACAAAACATTGTGAAGGAGGATGTGACATTCCATCCGCCAACGGAGCCTACAGAATTCGTCAGCACAGCTAGTTTATTTGAAAATGCGCAACAATAAAAGTTGACAATATAAGGAGTTACATTGTATAATTACGCGAGTGGCTAGGAGAAACTGGAAAACCAGTTTTATGATAGAAAAGTTCTACGAACTTGCCTATACAACAAACAATTAAAATGTGAAATGGGGTAAAACAAATGGCAGAGAAGAAGAATATTTTGACATATGCAGGTCTCACAAAGCTTGAAAATGAGCTTCATGACCTTAAGGTTAATAAGAGAACAGAGGTTGCTCAGAAGATAAAGGAAGCCAGAGAGCAGGGTGACTTATCAGAGAACGCTGAGTATGATGCAGCTAAGGATGAGCAGAGAGACATCGAGGCAAGAATCGAAGAAATCGAGAAAATCCTTAAGAATGCAGAAGTTGTTGATGAGGATGACGTAGACACAAAGAAAATCAACGTAGGATGTAAGGTGAAATTATTAGATAAAGAGTATGATGAAGAGTTGGAGTTTATGATTGTAGGCTCAACAGAGGCTAGCAGCTTAAACGGTATGATTTCTAACGAATCACCACTTGGCAAGGAGCTTATCGGTAAGAAGGTAGGCAATGTTGTAAGTGTTGAGACTCAGGATGGAGTTGCGAAGTTTAAGGTACTTGCAATTGAGAGAGTAAACTAATCTCTACGACTAATAGTAAAAAGTATTAGCATAATCATCTAGGGGGCCGATATGGTTCCCTAGATTTTTAGCCAAAGCGAAGAAGTGGAAAGGAAGATAAAAATGGCTGAGCAGAACAATAACAAGAATCAGAATCAGAACCAGGATGTAAACCAGTTACTTAAGGTAAGAAGAGAGAAGCTTGCTGATTTACAGGAAAGAGGCAAGGACCCATTTCAGATAACAAAATATGATGTGACACATCACAGCATGGAAATCAAAAACAACTTCGACGAGATGGATGGACAGACAGTTTCTATCGCAGGTCGTATGATGTTTAAGAGAGTTATGGGTAAGGCTTCATTCTGCAACATTCAGGACCTTCAGGGAAATATCCAGTCATACGTTGCAAGAGACAGCGTAGGCGAGGAAGATTACGCAGACTTCAAGAAGTATGATATCGGTGATATCGTAGGTATTGAAGGTAAAGTCTTTAAGACACAGACAGGCGAAATCTCAGTTCATGCTGAGAAGATAGTATTGTTATCAAAGTCATTACAGATACTTCCGGAGAAGTACCACGGACTTACAGATACAGACACAAGATATCGTCAGAGATATGTAGACCTTATTATGAATGCAGAGGTAAAGGATACATTTATCAAGCGTTCAAAGGTTATTAGCTGCATCCGTCGCTTCCTTGATGGACAAGGCTTTATGGAGGTTGAGACACCTATGCGTGTATAAAACGCAGGTGGAGCAGCTGCCAGACCCTTTGAGACACATTTCAACGCCCTTGATGAGGACTTAAAGCTTAGAATATCACTTGAGCTTTACCTTAAGAGACTTATCGTAGGTGGTATGGAAAGAGTTTATGAAATTGGACGAGTATTCCGTAACGAGGGTCTTGATACAAGACATAACCCAGAGTTTACACTCATGGAGCTCTATCAGGCATACACAGATTACCACGGTATGATGGACCTTACAGAGAATCTTTACAGATATGTTGCAAAGGAAGTTACAGGTTCAGAGATACTCACATACGGCGAGCATCAGATGGATTTATCTAAGCCATTTGCAAGAATTACTATGGTTGATGCTGTAAAGCAGTACTCAGGTGTTGACTTCAATGAAATCAAGACACTTGATGAGGCAAGAGCTATCGCTAAGGAGAAGAACGTAGAGTTCGAGGCTAGACATACAAAGGGCGACATCCTTAACCTCTTCTTTGAGGAGTTTGTTGAGGAGCATCTTATCCAGCCAACATTTATCATGGATCATCCAATTGAGATTTCTCCTCTCACAAAGAAGAAGCCAGAGAACCCAGATTACGTAGAGCGCTTTGAATTCTTTATGAACGGCTGGGAGATGGCAAATGCATACTCAGAGCTTAACGACCCAATCGACCAGAGAGAGCGTTTCAAGGCTCAGGAAGCAGCATTGGCAGCAGGCGATGACGAAGCTAACACAACAGATGAGGACTTCTTAAATGCACTTTCAATCGGTATGCCACCAACAGGCGGTATCGGATTTGGAATTGATAGAATGGTAATGATGATGACAAATAGTCCGGCTATAAGGGATGTATTGTTGTTCCCAACGATGAAGTCATTAGACAAATAAATGCAGTGTTTATCGGACTTTGTAGACTTTTTAGTCTTTAGATTATGCAAATATTATGCAAAGTTTGCAGAAAGTATGGAGCATAATGTAGGGATTTGTAAAAGGACACAATGCAAAACAACTGAAAATTAAAGAGTTTTAACCAGTGTGTATGGACCACTTTCAAGTGAAGACTTGGGAGTGGTCTTTTTGCGTTTTGGGGTTCGGTTTCGATTAATTATTTGATTGTAATTTATGTAGCGTAGTAGTAGAATGATAGTGTAAATAATACCATTATCTTCAGTGGTACATATTATGAAACTTTTAACAAGTGTATTTACTAGAGAGCAGGTGTTAGAACGGTCTTTTATGCTATTGGGTTAAAAGAAGTGGTATTATAGTGATTTGTAAACCTCGGAAACTATCAGAGGACAGACATTCTAGTTGATTCTTTGAGAAAGTAATGAGAAGCCATAGGTGCGTAAATTATTGTTTCACAGCTTTACACCATATTTTATTAAAAGCAATTTAAAAGGATTGCTTTAATAACTGTGCGTGTAAAGACTATAATCTGGCCTTTGTGTCTATACACGTATAGTGGATAGGCTTTTTTAGTTTGGTCAGGTTAGGAGGTGAAATAAATGAAGATTAATAAAACAAATGCACTAAAACTTTGGGAAATGTGTTTTGGAGAGCAAAGATTTGCTGAAGATTTTCACGGATACCTCATGTGCAAAGATGGTTATGGAAATAAAGACTATTATGTGTATGAGAATCATGAGAAAATTTACTGTGGTTGGAACTTGCATCATATATTACCAAAGGCATGTGGAGGAAGAAGTGTAATAGAGAATCTTTGCTGTACGAATATTGCAACTAATGATGCGGCGGCTGATAAGATTACATTTTGGATTGATGATACTCTGTATCAAGTGCAAAGAACTGATGCTGGTTATGATATTTTTAGTTTGAATTAATGGAGGAATATAATGAAAATGAGATTCGATTATTCTGATGGAGATTATTGTTTTGATATGGGAGGAGGAATGATGATGGATACAGAAGGAAATATCATGCAAGATATGGGTGGAGGTATGGCAATGGATTTAGATTCGGGAGAATTACATATAATGAGTTTTGACACTTAGAGTGATGAGTAATATCGTGTTTAGCATTAAAGATATGAAAATGTTTTAAAGGATATCTCTTTGCCATGTAAAGATATAAAGCGGTTGAACATGTATAGGGTTCAACCGCTTTATTATTGAATGATGCAATATGTGTTTCGTATTTTGCGGTTACAGGTGTGAATGTGGGATTTGATATGTTGACAGGAGGGGCATCTATGCTAGGCTGTTTGAACAGATATTCAAAGCTTTTTTGTAGTAATATTTGTAGAAATAATTGTTAAGAACAAATTTTCCAATCAATGAAATTATGGATATTTGGTATCAGATTGACTTGATTAAGGAACGCAGACGAAAGGAGGGAAAAGTTATTGGAGAAACAGAAATCAGCAAATAAGAAATTCGTCCGCTACAAAGACGGTGCAGAACTATATTCCCTCGGCATACAGAATTTTATGAAGATTGCCAAGGAAGCCAAAGCAGTACGTAAGATTCGTGGAACAGTTCTTGTGAACACAGAGAAGTTGGATGAATATATTGATTCTTTTGAAGTGAGAGAGTAAAGATTAACAGGCGAGCCTTGACTGAGGAAGTGCGTAAAAGATATAATGACAACACACAAGTCGTTGTCAAAGGAGGATATTTTATAGCACATTGGTTGAGGCTCGTTACTATTTAGAAACGAGGTGATACTATGGCAAGTGCCAGAAAAGACAAAAAAGGAAGAGCTCTTTATAAGGGCGAAAATGAACATGCAGCAGGCGGATATTATTATCAGTATATGCATCACGGAAAGAGGCGGACGGTTTATGCACCATCGCTACCGGAACTCCGAGAGAAAGAAGATCAGATTAAGAAAGCAATGATGGATGGATTGGATAGTCATCTTGCGAAAACCAAGACGTTGAATGATATGTTTGATGAGTATATGCGATTGAAAACGGATATAAGAGAGACTACACGTTCCAATTATATCTACATGTATAATCATTTCGTCCGAGATACTTTTGGAAAACGAAAAGTTGGTTCTATCAAGTATACGGATGTAAAGGAATTCTATCTATCCATCCTGCAAAATGATATGATGAAAGCGTCTACCTTGGAAAGCATACATACCGTAGTCAGACCATCCATGCAGTTGGCAGTTCGTAATGATATCATTATGAAAAATCCATGCAATGATGTTATGGCGGAGATTAAACGCAGTGCTTTCTGGGAAAAGGACAAGAGACATGCTTTGACAGAGGAAGAACAGGATGCGTTTTTACAGTATCTTGCGGAGCATGAGGAAATGAGACGCTGGTATATTGTTTTTACCGTGCTGATAGGAACCGGAATGCGTTTGGGAGAGTTTAGTGGATTACGATGGGATGATGTAGATTTCGAAGAGAACTACATTGACGTAAACCATCAGGCTGTCTATTATTCCCACGGAGACAGGAAATGTAGATGGGGAATTAGTATTCCGAAGACAGAAAACGGAGTGCGTATCATACCGATGCTAGAAC